>JBIJBZ010000046.1:0-19704 GCA_044344945.1 Bdellovibrionota bacterium
TACTTCGACCACGGATACTTCGACGACCGATACATCCACGACGGATACGTCAACCACTGACACATCAACTACCGATACGTCGACCACTGACACTTCAACTACTGACAGCTCTGGATGGTTGGACGGATGGCTTGGCTTCTAGTTCGCTGTTACTTACCGGTCAGAAATGGGGGACGGCAACGATAGTTTGGGAGGGGACCAGAGTGGGCAAGAAAATAAACCGATAAGCGAATTCTGTACGCTTACTGCTTGGCGGTAACTTGGCGGCTCGTCCTGTGAAACATATGGGACTGATAACAATGATAAGAAAAATCCTAGATAGTACGCTATCTCGCTGCTGTGGCGTTGACCTTAGGGCGCTTGCGCTATTTCGTGTTGGCCTCGCAATTATTCTGCTCGTTGACCTCTTCATTCGAGCGCAGGACATCTTCGTCTTCTACTCCGATTCTGGCGTACTACCGCGAGTTGCGCTTATTGAAAAAATTGCTCCACCCTGGTCTGTAAGCCTTCTCCTTGCCAATGGCCAGCCGTGGTTTGTGATTGTCTATTTTGCTGTAACTGCTTTAGTCGCATTGTGCGTACTCTTCGGAGTGCGAACTAAGATATCTCTGCTGGCCATGTGGATCCTCACTATTGGCCTCTACGACCGAAACCCCGCAACGAATCAGGCAGGTGAAGCTCTGTTCATGGCAATTCAATTTTGGGCACTCTTTCTGCCTATTGAGAGGGTTTGGTCTGTAGACGCAGCAGTAGCGAATTCGGACACACCGGACGACCTGGATCGGCGCAACTTCGCTTCCCTAGGCACCTTCTGCTACCTTGTCCAGTTGACGTTCGTGTACGTTATGAGTGGCCTCCTTAAAACGGGAGATGCCTGGAGGGATGGAACTGCGGTGTTCTACGCCCTCTCACTTGAGTCGTGGGTATCGGGCTTCGGGGTGTGGATTAGGGGATTTTCAAGCTTCGGTTACGTAGCGACCTACGCAACTATCGTCTTAGAGCTAGCGGCGCCTGTGTTCTTTTTTATTCCTTGGAGACGAGATCTCTTCCGCTTCATGATATGTGGCCTCTTGTGTTTAATGCACATTGGTTTCACAGCATCTTTACACATCTCAATATTTGGACTGACTGATATAGTAGCTCTACTGCCACTGCTGCCCGGCGCTGCCTTTACCAGACTTCGGCATTGGCTCATCGATACAAGCGCTGAGCACGCGACTATTCTTGTTGAACCTGGAAATACCGTTGTGTTGGGGCGGGCAAAGATAGCTAGGGAACTGATCTTTCCTGATTCTATATCAATTAGCGCTGGAACAAGGGGCTCCGAGAAGGTTGCGGCTTGTGCCTCCTCCTCGATGGGCTGGCGCATGCGCGATGTGCATGGAACTCTTCATGAGTACCCAGAGTCTCTGTCAGCATTGATGCAACTATCTAAAATAACGCGCCTTTTTCGCTCGATCATGGGCACTCGTCTAAGTGCAGCGCTGATCACAGGCGCTTGTCGAGGCTTGTCGATCCTGGCGCCGAGCACGATTAGTGCGACTCAGCCCAGCATCTGGAATGGAAACTGGAACCGACTACGGACGTGCATACTAGTGTACGCTCTCATATTCGTCGCCGTTGTGAACATTGAATCTACCAAGGTAGGGAAGATGCCTATTCCTAGTTGGGCAATGTTTCCTGGAAGACTCCTCCATCTCAGCCAGAAATGGTCCATGTTTCACTCTCCCCCCAAGAGCAACAACTGGATTATCGTTGCAGGAGTCCTTGACGACGGCACACCGGTAAATGTTTTGTCGGGCGCCCACGGGCCAGTTGACTTTTCAAGGCCCAGGAGCGGCGACTTCTCCGAAGCGTCTCTTCGATGGAGACGGTATCACGAATGGCTTCGCAAGAAGGACGAGGGGCTTGAGTATCGGCGTTTTTTCGGTAGGTACCTCTGTCGCCGCTGGAACGGAAAACAGCAAGTTAAGTCACAGCGGCTCAAGACCTTCAACTTTGTGCTTGTCAGCGAGCCCACCCTCCTCACTGGCGGGCACGGAAGCCAGACCCGCAGAACATTAAACGGCCACATCTGTTACAAACAGCAATAGCTACCAGAGCCCGCGTGCTGCATATTCCGCTCGGGAAGAAAACAACGCTTTTGTTGCCCATCGACCTTCATCAGACGACTCAACGTAGCTTCACTCGCCACTGTGGATTCTCGACCTTTTTCGCTCGTTTGTAGTTATGAAACACTTCATTCTCGGTTCGGATCGGAACCTTCAAGAATACCCACCTGATTGATCCGGTATTGCAATGCCTCGGCTTCCCTGTTCTCCTCAACAGTCGGGCGCCATAGCTGCTGAATAAACCGTGGCCGACGCACCTCGAGGGTATAGCGATTGCTCCATTTGTTATGTCCCCACACCATGCCCCGCGGTTTTAACCTCGCAATTAGGGGATCTGACTTGCCAAGCAGATCGTACGAGGGTAGTCGTGAGAAATAGGGGATTGCCCCCGCCCACACAGCCCCGACAGCATCGCCCGACCGCGCGTTAGCTCTGAGCCAAAGACCCTGTTTAAGGCGAAGAGGTGCACCATCCTTCACTGAACTATGAACCATGGCAGCCACAGAGCGCACTCGGTTGAAGATCGCATTTAGTGAGTGAGTGCTGATAAGAGCAACAAGCAGCAAAGCAGCCCCCCCTAGGACACGCGGCTTTCGAACCGAATCGATAAAAATCGCAACACAGACAAAGAGTGGCGAGACAGCTTGCGCGATAAAACGATTGGTTATTCCTGTTCGCTCCCATGTATCACCTCCCAGATATACTGTATACAGACAGGCAAAGCCGAAGAGTGTCCATACCGTTGCGACTAGAGTCCTGTGACCAGCTCTGAGCATTAGGATACTGCCGGGGATAGCCAGTAAAAGGATTCCCCACAGAGCGCTTCGTAGCATTCCCCAGAGAGCCAGGAGCCCCTTGGGCAACCTATCCGAAAGGGGCACTCCAATCGCCTTTAGGTAGTATGTGTTCGGCAGGAATTCTCCGTAATAGTACCACCGCCAAGCGGTAACGGATATCTCTGTAAAAAGCACCACACTACACGCCAGACTGACGCACCACCATGAGACTTTTCCCTGCCTGGCTCGCACACCAAGGGCCCCGATGAGAACTAAGACTGGAAGAATGCAATCGGGTCGCGCAAGCACAAGAGCGACCAACACTAGTGTAAGAACAAATATGTCTCGCGCCGAACTATTTAAATCACCGAAAGTTGCGAGGATACCAGCGGACATCAAACATGCGATCAAACCTACTTCGAAGCCGTCACTGGCCCACATCACAAGGGGCCAATAGAACGCAGCCAGGATCGCGGTGAATATCACTGCCGCGCTGCTGACCTCAAGCCTCCTTACCAGCTGGCAACAGATGACGGCATTTACGAGAAGAAGAAGGCTCGACAATCCTATTATAACGAGCGAGATTTTTGACTCATGAATGGGAAGCATATGAACAGCTGCCATAAGCAGGGTCCACAATAGATTCGTATAGCCCTCAACTGGGAGCTCCCCAATATTCCAGCGCAGTCCATGTCCCTCAGCAAGATTGCGAGCATACCGCATTGAGATCATTGGATCGTCGTTAAGGCTGTAATAATGAATACCGTCTATCGAAGTGTACGTAAGCAGTGCGATACTTGCATACACCCCGGCGGCCACCACTAAGACAAAAGCCACAGCGAACGTTTCGGCTCGACCCCTCACCTTATCGAATACGGAAGTCATCGACATTAATGTGCCCCCATCCATTGCTAGCGGAATCAGTGATCTGGACGTATGCCTCTTTACCTTTCCACGCAGAGACATCCCACTCGACCGGCGTTAAGGATTCAGAGTTTGTGATCTTTCCGTAGCCGATTGCTTGCCGAACAACCTGATTGTCGACTACGAGCTGCACGGAGACTTCAGGCGTTCCATTTCCCGCCCCGATCAAGAATCTTATGCGGTCACCACGTACGACAAATGGAATCGACCGCAAGGAGCCAACCGGAGCATCCCCTCGCTTACGGAGCTGATTACCTTCGAATGTGCCGATTAGATAACGGCCCCTTGCGAAGACGGTTAATCCCACTCGTTTTTCAAGACTCTCGACCGGCGTTGGCTGGCCCGCAAAAGCCTCACCCTGGGCCGTCCAGTTTAAAAGCGTGCCTGTTTCGAAATCTGAGTTAGGAAAGAGAAGTGATGTGCGCGTGTAGTCGAGAAATAACCACCCCCCCACGCCTATGATGCCGAGCCATATTACGCCCAATAATTTCTTCATGCAGAGCCCTGTAACACCTCCTAGTCGACCTAATCGCGTTAGGACTTTAGGGCAAAATACGCTCTCTATGAGCCGCTAATGCACAGACACTGAGGAGCGTATTTCCGCCTCATAGGCTACGTCTTCTGAGCCCTACAATCGAAGCAAGTCGAGCAATCAACTGGCGTTTGGCTCCTCGCGAGTTCCTTTCCCGTCAGGAATGAAAATATACTCTGGTTGGGCAGGACGAACAAAGCGGCTGCTCAGGTATTTATTGGTATTATGGAAACTTCACATTCTTCGACTGAAAAGGCGACCTGCGCATCTAACTCGCGAACAGACAAGCGGCTAGGATTCCTCCTGGCCCTGGCGAGTGTCACAGCTACTCTTGCGGTGGTGGAGATAGGGCTGCGGGCATTTGGTTTTTCCTACAATCTTTATCCTGCAAAAATCGAGTTCGGCTGGCCGAATCCTACGACCATGCAGAATTTGTATCTGCCCGATGATGATCTGTTGTGGGTTCCCAAGAACTATTCGCAGCGTGTAGCCGACTTAAAGAGCCATCCACCTACAGTTCTCTTTATGGGCGACTCCTGCACAGAGTTTGGTAACTATGATGCTTTTTTCACAACGCGGGCAGCAGAGGCCGGCCTTGGGGTATTTTCCTCTGCGAAGCTCGGGGTTGGCGGATGGTCTTCATTCCAGGGACTACAGCAACTCCGGCGAGACATAGCTGCCATCCGTCCAAAGGTCGTGACCATCTACTTCGGCTGGAACGATCACTGGATTGGGTTTGGGATACAGGACAAAGAGATCGCACGTCTACGCTCGCCGCTATTTACCCTACTTGAACACTCCCGAGTTGCACAGCTGGTCACAAAAGCCATTGTGTTGCAGGAGGTACACGAAGGCTCCGTGCCGCTGCGAGTATCTCTGACTGACTTTCGCACTAATCTTGAAGAGATGGTTCAAGTAGCACGAGGGGCAGGTATCACCCCTGTGCTGCTAACCGCGCCAAGCTCGCACCGTGTAGGCGAAGAGCCAGAATATCTTAGTAGGCGGCACGTTAAAGACCTAAGTCAGTTGGTACCACTGCACAGACAGTATGTCGATGTAGTACGTGAGGTAGCTGCACAGGCTAGCGTTCCATTATGCGATCTATTTGACGATTTTGCGCAGCTACCCGGGCCAGAGCAAGAGAGGTGCTTCTCGAAGGATGGCATACACCTCACGAAGGGGCCAGGAGGAGGGTACGACAAGCTCGCACAGTTCTTGGTGCGTTGCTTTAAAAAGCAGGGTATCAACCTGCACTAAAGGGACCAAATTCGCTTAGCGATGGGAATCGGCCTCCAATCAAGAATTTCGTCCACAGTTCCAACTACAACTTTCTTGCGCTGTCTCACGGGCTATTAGCGCCACCTTGAGGGCCTCCACTCGAATCACTCACGGGCACCAATCGGTTATCACTAATTTATATCCTTGGCACACGGGGAATAAAGGAACTAAGTAAGCCTATGGTCATCATAATAAATAGACTGAGACAGCTACTCTCAAAAACCTCAATCGCCAGGTCCAGCAGAGAGCCACCCTCCCCCCTACCTCACCCAAAACCCGACCTCTTTCGTCTCCCTCCACTTCGTTTCATTCCCCACACGCACACTGGCTACTACCGTATGGTGCCCCTGCTGAAGCGCCCACGAATATGTACGGGTTCCCACGCCGGTCTCACCTACCTGAACACCATCCACGAACCACCGAATCGCGGTGATGGGGCGTGTTGATTCTACCTTAAAGGGAAGGGCTTCCAGCGCATCGGGTATGCGAGGGTCGCGGGCTACGTAAAGTCCAGGCGTTGGCATGGTCAGCTGAACCGATGGGGTGGCATCGTGCCCACGAGCGCTTGCAGAGAGAGTTTCATGTGGAACGGAGCACTCCGCATGCGGCTCACTCCCTGCTATGAACACCTCGTCACTATGCGCACATTTAGCAGCCGCAAGCGCTCCAGAGGTCGAACATACCGATCGATGCAGAAGCGTCGGGCTCTGGTACAGAGCTTGTGCCTCTTTCCTTCGAGCCAATTCAGCGAAGATGCTACGTAGGACGAGAGCTGGGCCCCGAGCGCCACTTATCTCGTACATTGAGGTACGGTTAAGGTTTCCCATCCACACCCCTACAGTGTAATGCGCGTTGTATCCGATCGCCCACGCATCACGATAATCGGATGAGGTGCCGGTTTTTACAGCCGTTTGTATTGGGAAGCGCATCAACCCATCTGCTCCAAATTCTTTTCGTCGCGCTTGTGGGTCGGAGAGGATACTTCCGACGATACTACTTACCTCGGGAGATACAAGCTGATGGGGGCGAAGGGTACCGTGCGACTCAGCATCCGGACTCATCACTCGAAGCGGGCGCCAAAGTCCTGTGTGAGCAAGCGCCGTGTACGCCTGAACTAATTCGATTAGCGAGACCTCGCCGTTACCCAGAGCCAAGCCTTCCCCGTAAAAGTCGGCAGGTTTTACGAGCGACTGAAAGCCTGCTCTATGGAGAAGGTCTAGGAACTCAGCGGTGCCCGTAAAACGCACCGTACGCACGGCTGGGGTATTGAGCGAGTTACCCAACGCCTCTCGGAGCGATACCGGTCCGTAAAACATCCGACTGTAGTTTCGAAAGGTATGAAGGCCTGATCCGACGGCCTGTATGAGCGGAGCGTCATCTATCCGTGTAGCGGCACTCCACCCGCGACTGAGCGCCAGCGCATACAGAAACGGCTTCAATGTTGACCCTGGTTGGCGCGGAGTTACGACGGCATCGATCTGACTCCCCTCTTCCGCCCCGAACGTTCCCGCGTTCGCCCACGCCAGTACCTCTGCGTTCTCGTTATCGACAACTACGACGGCGCCATCGGTTACGTGCTGCGAGGTGAGATCCTCTACTCGGCTCTCTAGGATCTGCTGCACTCGGGATTGTAGACTTGCATCGATCGTTGAGACGATGCGATTGGCGACGCCCCTTTCCTGAGCTGCTCGTTGCACATAGCGAACAAGGTGGTCGGCTCGCACCGGCGATTCACCACGACGTAGCTCAAGGCGCTCCTGCGCCGTCAACCCATGATTGGTATCTGTCACAACACCGATCCGAAGTAGGTGTTCAGAAAGCTCATGCACACCATGGTCGACGCCTTGAGGCCGTTTATAGAGGTCAAGCCGTTCAGGCGAACGAACCATTACAGCAAGAGCAAGCTGCTCTTTGGCGGTAAGCGTCTCAAGATCGCGATCCCAGTAGTAACGTGCGGCCTGCACAACCCCGCGGCGCTGTGCGGCAAACGGCACCTGATTGAGATAGAACTCCAAGATCTCACCCTTACTGAATCGCGCTTCAAGCCTCTTGGCTTCTACGCCCTCGATAAACCGCGACCACAGAGAACGTGTGCGCGGATGGAGCATCCGCACCACCTGTTCAGTAATTGTGCTCGCACCACGTACCACTCGACCCGCGCGTATGTTCTGATACACGGCGTGCATTCGAGCTCGCCAATCAACTCCGTGGTGTTCGTAAAAGCGCCTATCTTCGGACTCTATAAATGCGCTCTTAATAAGCTCCGGCATCGCGTAGAGGGGGCATTGATCCCCCAGATTCCACCGTCCAGCGAAGGTGTATGCGAGCGGTCGCCCCGCTCTATCAACAACGTGATATTTCGTCGCCCCTTGGGCATCGGGGATGAGCCGCTCTGGCAGTGGCTGCAACGAATAATAGGTCGCACAACCGATGGCTGCGGCGCCAAGAGTTACCGCTGCCGCAACGATGCACAACCGTCTGCCAACCTTCTTCATCACTGGAGCGCCTCAACACGTAACGTATCGGCGGCCGAATCACCGTACACGTCCGGGTCATACATCTCCTCTGCATGCGCAGGTAAGATGACAAAACTCCCGGCTGCAATCGCCTGACTTACGTACGAGAGGTGATAATTTCCAGCAGGAAGATATTCAGCATAGAAACGAGCAGCGGAATCCCGTAACTCCCGGTGATAAAAACTCCAGAAAGTTGCCCCGTAGTCCGTCCATTCCCGGCGATCAAACCAGATAGAGCTCTGCGAACCTACGAAATCTCCCTGCGCTGCATCGACCGTTGAAGCCGTCCCCAGCTCACGGTTGACCGCTTCGAGCCCACCAGGGATCGGGTCGTTTACAACCACAAAGTTTCGAGGTGCGGCGAGATGGAGAAAGAGATCGATCTTAACAAGCTCGCCCTGCTTGAGGGTAACGGGCTCCTTGAGGATCGTCCACTGACCATCTCGTAGGACGCTGTACTCGCGCGCAAGCTCCATGCCGCTATTAGTCGGCGAGGTCTTGAGATCCTTCGGGGAATACGTGAGGCGCCCGGTGTAGTAGAACCTTCCCCTGCCCTGTGGGGCTACGATCAGGTTCTCGGTATGGCCCGCATCGCTCGCTTTCAAAGGCCGGCTTACTTCAAGCGGTTCACTGAGTGTGCTCTTCAGCGCCACTGTCGACAGACTCTCACTTCCCAACCGAACATCGAGAGTAAGGTTCGGAGATGTCGCTTCAAAGCGACGACTGTACTCAGCCAGTGCGTGCACGCAGAAGAGATTCTCCTGTGTGTTCTCCCAGCGATCCTTGCGAGCGCGCTCAAGGGTAATCGAGCGCACGATCTTCGGCACGATCGTTTGAAGACGCTTCGATGCAGCACCCTTTCCTTCGGCTACGCCCAGGAATGAGGAGAGCACGGCACACCGAGAGCGCATATTTGAGTCGAGTATGCGCTGGGATACCGCTTCAACAGGCTCAGTCAATGCGTAGGTTCCAGCGCTCTCGTTACCAAACGAAAGGATCTGGGTCACAACCTCGTCAATCACCGCACTATTCGCATTCAGACGCAGGGCAGCTTCCAGGAAGTGTGCCTTGCCAAAGAGGTTCATCTGGCGCACCACGGAACGATAGCGCATCAGATCTGCACTGGTAGCCTTACCTCGACGGGCCAGCGCTGCAAGCGCGACAGCCCGAACACTCGATTTCATTCCTGGCGAGAAGAAGGTTGGGAATGCGTCGTTTCGAAGGAGTGTACTGAGGTACTCCTGAAGCTTCGCCTCGTCCCGCTCCGGTATGGTGTACCCGCCATCGCGCAGCCAGGTGAGCGCAAGCGCCGTGTAGGCGCTTAGGTACGGACTCACGTGCTCGTCCTGCGGCTTATAGAAGCTCATCCCGCCGTTGGGGGCCTGAAACGAGGAGAGTGTGGTGAGGGTCTCACGGACCAGATCCTGTGCTCCCTTCCAGCGAAAGCTCGTGGGCAGATGTCCAGCGAGCGTAACCGAATGCGCTGCCATTACGGCCTTAGAGATCTTCTGCTCCCAACAGCCGTAGGGATACTCACGCATGTAGGCAAACGCTCCTTCAAGCCCACCGATAACCGATGGAGAGAGAACCACTCCAACCGACCCAACACTGGGTTGCAGATCTGCGGGGAACGCGATGGGTTCTCGAACTTCGCTACCATCGGAGGAGCCGAAGTTCGCCGCTATCTGAAGTGCTGCTCGTTCAAGAACAGGTATCGTTGCGACTACCCCATCACCATCGATCTGATCTGAAGCCCGCACGACAAAGCGCGCCTCGCCACTCCGTACAGCCGTCGCAGCGATAACGATCGGGTAGCGTTTGAATGGTTCCGCAACCAACTGCATAGGAGAAAGAGCCCCCTGAACTGCATCGCCCTCTGAGCGAGCCTCAATCGAGAGGGCACGGGTGGAATCTGTGCGATTCATGACGGTAAACGTGGCCGCGAAGGTATCACCTGCGCGAACCTGGTTTGGCAAGGCGGAACGAACTTCTGTCTGCTTGTTGACCGTAAAAGATCCCGTTCCAAGCCCCATCTGGTCCTCCTTGGTTACCGCCATCACCAGTACCTTCCAACCTGTTAGGTTATCTGGAGCATCAAAGGTGATGGTCGCTTTTCCGTTTGCATCAGGTCGGATCGAGGGATTCCAGTAGCTGACGTATTTTTTGATCGTGCGCATATCGAGCTGAGAGCCACCATCCCCACCTGCATTGGCGCCCTTCTTTTCAAATTTCTGACGCCCAATGAGCATCTTGATGATGTTGTAGTTCTGAACGTCTAGACCATCGAGGGAATAGAAGCCCTGGTATGGGTCAAAGTACCCACGCCCCTGTCGAATGAGATCGAACACCCCTTCATCCAGCACCGTAACTGCGTACTCCATCGGCGCTGAAACACCGCTGGACGATCGACCCGCGATATCAACTGTCACTGACTCACGAGGGCGATAGCTCGCTGCACGCGGCTTCACATCGATCTGAAGCTGCTGGGCAGGATCGACAACAGCGATCTGTGAGTAGCCCAGCTTGAAGGCCGGCTTTCCGAGATCCACTACACCTTCGATCGGCTTATCAACTCGCGGCGATACCACGGTCGCTGAAAAGAAGAAGCCTGGGGTCTGATCCTTGGTAACAGGAAACTCGATCACAGCGGAGCTGTCTGGAAGCACCTGTGTCCACGAGCGCTGAATTCCATAGCGCTCTACGGTCAGGAGTGCGCGTGCGCCGGGATACGGATTCTGGATCAGAAACTTCGCCGTCTCTCCTACCTTGTAGCTCTTTTTCTCCGGCACGATGGAAAGTTCGGTGTTGGTGCCAGATTCCCACACAACATCACCTTTGCCCGTCGCCCATCGTGAGATACTACTTCTGTGTTCGACTCCCTTGATGTCACGAACGATGCCGGTAATCCGATACTCCCCTGGCAATGGCGGAGTAAATACGCAAGCCGAAGGCTCAGCTCTGGAGACGAGGTCGCACTGCTTCACTGCAATCCAGGTGTTCTCATATTTTGTAACGTAGGCGTTACCAGCACTCTTAACCCGCACAGCTTTGGTTTCTTCACGCTCAATTGAGATTGAAAACGGAGCACCAACTAGCTGTTTGCCTTCCCCATCGATTACAGCTCCCAACGCAGTCGATTCCTGGCCCGACGTGAGGAGCCATCCAGAGTGAGCAACGCCCACATACCGATCTCGACCCACGAAGCGAGCCTTGGCTATGTTTGCCACCGATTTGCCGCGGTCGTCACGCACGGCACTCTCGACCACGAGGTCACCGTATGGGATATCGGTCTTCGGCATCGGAAACTTTGTCGTCAGATCACCGCCTGCATCGAGCTTTGCCTCGGCCTGGTGCACCTCCTTCTCCGTGCCGACCTGCGACTCAAAGTAGAACCTCTCAAGCTGAGGAACCGAGGCCTCCAACGGTGTGCCACGAACGATCGCCGTAACTCGCGCAGCGGCATCCGAATATGGCCCCCCAGCGTGTAGCCGCGCCTGAGTTGTAACGTTGACCTCGGATTCAGAACGAAGAACGCCACCAAGTATCTCCGTCTGAACCTTAAACGAAGCCGGTGAGAAGTCGCTCAGCAACACCTTGATCGGCTCCCAGCGTGCCTTCGAGAAATTTGAGGAAAGTCCAAACGTGTACCATCCCACCGCTGCATCAGCTTTTGTCGTGAAGCTTCCAGCAAATGAACCGAACTCAGAGAGAGTAATACTTGGAACCTCGAAGACTACCTTTCCCGTTGGATCCATCACCTCCAGTTTGTATCCTTCTCTCGGAGCAGGCACGAAGGTGTCGTTATTCTGATTGCGCACCCAGAGGGTGAACTGAACGGTGTCACCAGCCTTGTAGAGCCCCTGCGCGGTTGTACCCCAGGCGTGAACGTGCCCGTAGCGATTGTTCATCTGGGGATAGACGTCACCGGCATAGACCTGAAAATCCCATCCGATCGGGACCAGTGCCAGATCTCCATCTTTCTCTACCCGCACCATGAGCTTGGGCTTGTTTGTCTCCCACTGGGAGAGAAGCGCTAGATCTGGATCTATCGCGTCAGTGCCTGAAAGGCTTGCAACTCCGGCGGCGTCAGTGGCACTGCTTGCAAGAACTTTCGGGGTAGCACTTAAGTTCGTAAGAGTATCCGTAATAATTGATACCTTGGCACTTGGAATCGGCTCGCCTGTTGCAAGAGAGGTCACCCACACGGCAGAACTAAAGTGCCCGAGCTTTACGTGTACCGCATACGGCGTTACCTGCGAGAAGAACCATTTTGTCCCTTCACTCGTTGACGGCTGACTAGCAAGCGTTCCCTGGACAACACCGGAACTTCCTCCCAACATTGCACGCACGTCGATCGGGAAGGAATACGCGATATCTTGCGCCTTGTAGGGAGTGATGGTCTTGGTTATCCCGGAGCGGGTACCAGCGCTGGTAAGAGTTTGATACGTGAGATTGAGGGACGAGATGTTATTTACTATCACCGGAAGCTGAGAGTCAGTTTGCTTTTCTAAAACTGAGACCTGGTTATCGAGGACATACCGGGGCGGGCGATGATCAGTAAAAAACTTGGTTTCGAGAGGCTTCGACAGAGGCCTGCCGAACTGGTCACGAATCCGGTCTGCAGGAGCCAGAAACGAGTACTCAGTGTCCGCCTTTAGACCAAAGGGCAGGCTGACGCCGTACTGCTCCCCACGTCGATGCGCGTCCTGCAATCGCGAGAATGAGTAAACATTCTCCCAGGGATCAAAGTCATTGCTTCCACCGCGGAGATCAGGCTTCGAAGTGAGTCCGTCTTTAACCCCTTCCTTTAGTACTGGAGAGCTAAAGAGAAGGCGGACCGAATTGAGGGGATCACAACGATGCCTGTTTTTGCTGGAGACCTGCCCAGCTACCGGGAGCAATATCGGATTTCCTTTGATATCCATGCACGAGACCCCAAGGAAGGAGAACTCAGGAAAGGTAGAAAACTTTACGATCGTTCGATTCTCAATTCCTCGCTCACTACCGACGTGAGGGCGTAGGCCAGGCTGAATGTTGAGCGCAATAGCCGAATCAAGGGGTAGCTCCTTTTTTGGCGTGATAATCCAGCGCTGCCCGCGCTGCTCTGCGATCTCATCTTCGCTCAACTCGTCCTCCGGAGCAGGGGTCATCTCTGCCACGGTGAATTCGTAAGAGACCTTCTGAGCATCTTCAAGAAGTAGCGTCTCTGTGAGCGCGTCTGCGGAGACTTGTTGATTCGTCGCTATGGCGATACTTGGAAGACCTGGAGCGTTCCACGTCTTAAACCAGGACTCAGTAACTCGCGGACGACGTGTCGTAAAGGTGCGGCTCTGAGCCTCAGAGAGGACTTCACCTCGACTCAGATCAAATGTCTTGGGGATCTCAACCCGATACGTAGTTGCAACTTGCGGGAGCGTCTTCTGTCCCAGGTTACACGAGAGTGAACTGGTGTTAATCCAGCGCCACTCACACGCAAGCTTCGGTGTGATGGAGATGGCAATTTCCTGCCCGCCTCGCTCCATCCGACCGAGGGGAACCACTGGTCGACTAAACTGGAATACGATCTGGCTTGGTGGTTCAACGTCATCTCCTTCGGGAGTCATTCCCACCAATAAGGTCGCCGCGCTGGGACCCGATGGCTTCGCATCTTGTGCTTGCGCTAAAACAAACGATGTGAAAAGCAGTGCTACGTAGAGAAGGGATTTTTGGATGTGCGATGCTCGCATAGTGAAGGCTCGGCATTAGGTAGTTTCTTCTCTTCAGCGGTAACTCTGAGGGTCTAGATGGCTTCGACGCTCAGTGCTACGTGTAGGGCCTGAGAAGTATGGCGATTCTATCTCAGGAGCATGGAACCGTATACCAAGTTCTATCGGGGTCTATGCGTTACGTAACCCAACACACGGGCTTGAGTCAGCTCTGAGCCACATCATCCATACCACTCGGTACCTTTCGAGAGACCACCTCGTTTTTGGCTGGGATTTCAGGAGGGGCGGATGCGGCCCGCAGCCTCAGCTATCCTCAGAGCTTCTTCGTACGCCTGAGGGAACGCTTGCTTCAGGAGGTTGCAATCATGGAGATCCTTTGGCCTATACTCGCCGAAGTTCTTCAGGAGAATCTGATATGTCGGGGTCGCAATCGATATCCGGCGCCCCTTACGCTCTATTGAAGGGAGGTCGTCGATGAGTCGGGCTGGCAGGTCGCTCTCGTAGGAGCTACGCAGTCGGTCGCCATCTCGGTGGATTAATCGCACATCAATAAATCGAAAGAGATTCCCGGAGCGTGGCAAGAGCACTCGAATCTTACTTGAATACGAGAGGGCTTCCTGTTGAGGATCCACGGGCCGTCCAAGACCAAGCTCCGTCTTCGACGTCAGGTGCGTAGAAAAAATATTTTCTACGAGGATGTGCGCCGGAAGCCTACACAGAGCAGCCAAATGACGTGATTCAACGATCACATCAAGGTCGGCGAGGTGTCTAGTAAACTTGTCACACGTCAATGCAGCTCCTAGCCCTCCACTCACAAAGAATGGCACTTTGGCATCTCCAAACAGAGTCGCACAGTAGTCCAGCGTGTTGAGTGCGATGCGATGGTTCTCTGGGCTTGGCGCCTGTACTTCGCTGGATGCCCGCTCATACAGGTATGGACGCGGGAGCGAGTGGACTGAAACTGTAGTCGATGTTTGCACCGGGGGAACAGGTACCATGAGGGATTCTTCGAGTAGACACCTCTGTTGTGGTGTTGACTCAGCAGGACGATACATAAGCGTAGTGCCCGCGTAGTGCCTCAAATTAAATGTTACCGAAGAGAAGCTGTTTGATGAGTCGATGACTCAAAACTCATGTTACCGAACCTTTATAAGAGGTTGAAAACATGAGCGGAATTGAGAACCTGAAAGAGCTTCGAGTTAAGTATCTGAACGGGAATAGGCGGACAAAGGATCAGATACTTACGAGTCTATGTCTTGTACACGGCTACCACCGCAAGAGCGCCATCCGGGTAATGTACGGGGAGTTGAGGCGCCTGATGGCGCAGAAACCAAAGAAGAGACAAAAGCCTGGAGTACGGAGCCGATACCAGGACCCAGGGTTTAAAGCCGCGTTAAAGGCTGTCTGGCGAGAGACAGACTACATGTGCAGCCCCCTCCCCTGGTACAACCTAATTCTGAAACGAATTATCTCGGTGGCGTAGGAGTTCAGCTGCCTTACTAAACATCGAATGTGTGAGAGTTGTCGTTTTGAGAAGTACCATGCACCAGTGAAGAGGTCTTCAGCTCTCCTTGGACTGTTGAAACCCTTCCCTGGAGCTCCAAGCTCCCCATTCGGGATCAGACCTCACCCCTAGAACGACCTCTCGGCCAGTTGGCCTAACGCACATCAACTACTTCCAAAAAAGCAATTGGTTTTCCTATCCATATTTATTAAGTGCTCCCTCTACCAAAACCATCTTACCACCCTTGAATGTAACTGGATAAAGCGGAAATTCAAGCGAGCCATTGCCTGAGCTTGAAACCTTTCCGATTATTCCATCGTACTGATTGATTTGGCGTAAAGCCGATCCAATAGACTTCACCGGTTGCTGTTCGATGAGGTTGATGACATCGCACCCAAGGGCCGAGTAGGCTGTGGGGCTGTGGCCGTACTTCTCGGCAAACGTAGCAGTAAACGCGCGTTGTTTGGGAGTCTCCGCCCAGTAAAAATCCGGCGATGTGAACACTACGTCTTCTAGTAGCGCCTCCTTTCCCTGCCTGATGGTCGGAGAGGCCAGAATCCAGTTGCTCGCCAGGATTTCTTTTCCCCCAAGCTGTTTTGCCTGCCGTAAGATATTCATGACGTGGGAGTCGTGACCGATTAGATAAATTGCTCCAACGTGCTTTGCTCGTATTCGAGTAAGCACTGCGCGAAAATCTGTAGTGTCACCAGGGTACCCCTCATTTGCAACGATAGCTCCGCCCCTGCTTGTGAAATCGTTTGCGAATGCAGTCGCATACGAGAGCCCATATTCATCTTCGAGGTGCAGAATGGCCGCTCTTGTTACTCCCTCGTTGCTTGAGAGGTATCTCGCCATAATCGGAGCCTCTTGCTCTCCCGAAGGAAAGAAGCGAAAAAAATCTTGCTTTGGATCCTTGATCACTCCACGCGCTGCAACGAGGGTTAGAATTACGGGCACGTGTTTCACTGCAGCCACGGGAAGCACCGCTCCAGCTACTGCGCTAAAGGTTACCACTGAGAATCGACTTTATCCTGCTCGACCAGCTTCTTGAATGCCGATAGGCCGGATGCAGGCAGGCCTCGGCTATCTTCAACAAACAGCTCGGAGCCGGAATCGGCACAGATCTCCATGCCCTGGCGTATCTCCTCACCGATGATACTCGATGGTCCGGTTAGGTTGAGGATGGCGCCGATTCGTCGTCCATCATCAGCTAACGCTACGTGTTGCAAAGACGCGGTAAGAAGCGAACAGAGGAGGATAAATGTTCTGATGGAATTCATAGTATGACGGCAGTTCATGGGTCAAAATAGCGGGAGCCTTGTTCCTTCGCTACTCTTTATTGTTATCAGCGTCTGCGACAACTCGCAGGGCCTCCTTCATAAGTTCTCCGCGGTTGCCTCTCGGAAAATTTTCAAGCCTGCCTACCACGACATCCCCACGCTTGATTTGGTAGTTGCCGAAGGTATCTCTTTCCGGATGAGAAAGTTCATTTACTATTTGGAATTTTGGTTCAGGGACGGGCCAGCGATCTGGATTCGATTTAAACGATAGAGCGCTTAGATCCAGTTCGGTAGTGGCATCTGAAGCTGCTCTAAAAGTTCCCTCATGAACGGTCGCAACAGTTGCTTCCCGGGCAAGTCCGCCCAGTCCTCCTAGAGGCAAAATGGTTGCAGTAAGCTCCCATGTTCCGCCCGTAATTTGAGTTAGATGAAGCTCTATCATTTTGGTTCGATAACGATGGCGATGCCACTTGCAAATAATCAATGCCTTTGCGCACGATACCAAACTCGGATGCCACGTCCAGCGCTTTGTTTCATTCCCCTGCGTATATCGGTTCTATGGTATTTAAAGGAATTTGCGGAAATACGTAGCCGATTCCTCATAGCCTATCGCCTGATAGAAATCGGAAGCTCGTCGTGTGGCCAGGGCTACCAGTTTGGATTTTCTGGATGCTGCCCACGCTTCAAATTCCTTGATAAGCATGTGGCCCACGTTCTGCCTTCGAAATGACTTTTCCACCATAATCTCCTCGATCCAGGCTACTCGGCCGTTAGCGAAAAAAGTGAAATGATCAAACCCCATGACGTAGCCGATAATGTGCTGAGAGTTCTCTGCAACGGCGAGATAGGCTTCGGGCGAACCAAGTATTTCGGAGAAGGAGGTTGCAAACGCCTGCTCCTCCACTACGAATGAAGTGGCGAAATCTTTTGCGAGCGCCAAAATCGCTTGAGAGTCCGACAACCTAGCCTTTCTGATTTGTATAATCATATACTTGCCTTTCCACCGCGTCGCGGTCTTAGTTGTGCCAGCGCCAGTTCCCCTTTAACTGGCAGGATGCTTCGCGGAGAAGCATAACGTTTTGAACAGCGCGCACCCGGAGCGCTAGCAACACGTAGTCCAGCTGCCGTGAACGGTTGTACCACTAACTTAAAATGTAGCGGAGAAAAATCGGTTTCGGTGTCCAATACATCAACTTTCTCTCGGTTCTTCAGCCAGGCGGCAGTTCGAATAGTTGCCGGAAGCATAGCGATTTCCACTACGATCTTTGCGACACTAGCCAGCGCGATGTGCTGCACCAAGAATGAGCCGCAGTACATCTTCAGCTCTCCTTGGACTGTTGAAACCCTTCCCTGGAGCTCAAAGCTCCCCATTCGGGATCAGACCTCACCCCTAGAACGACCTCTCGGCCAGTTGGCCTGCCGCACATCAACTACTTGCAAAAAAGCAATGGGTTTTCCTATCCATGACCTTAATCCTCCGGTGTCCCTGCTGCGTACGAGTCCTCCCACGGCGAGAAAACGACACGATTTCAGTCGGTTGCAAATCCGGTCTTGCTAAGGCCTTTTTTGCATCATAAAAAGACCTTATGTTTCCCAGATCCTTAAACCATAAAAACAACAAGAGCTTCTTCCTCTTCGGTCCCCGCGGAGTGGGTAAGACCGACTGGCTGCGACGAACCTTTCCGACCGACCTCTACTTTGACCTCCTTGAGGCTCGCACCTATTCACAGCTCCTCGCTGATCCCACACGACTCGGCGAGCGGATCCCGAACAACCACGCCGGCTGGGTAATACTGGACGAGGTGCAGCGGATCCCCGATCTCCTCAATGAGGTACACAGACTCATTGAGTCTCGAAAGCTTCGTTTCATTATGACCGGGTCAAGCGCCCGTGCGCTCCGTCGAAAGGGCGTGAACCTCTTAGCGGGACGCGCCCTTACTCGGTACATGCATCCACTAACGATTGAGGAGCTTGGAGAGAGCTTCTCACTCAAACATTCGCTACGCTTCGGATCCCTTCCCTCTGTGTACACAGAGCAGGACCCGGCCGCGTACCTGGCAAGCTATGTAGCGACCTACCTCCGAGAGGAGGTGCAACAGGAGGGGCTTACCAGAAACCTCGCTGCCTTTAGTCGATTTCTCGAGGTCGCCTCCTTCTCTCAATCCGAGGTTCTTACGATGGCGGAGGTAGCGCGCGAGAGCAGTATCTCCGTGAAAGTCATTCAAGATTACTTTACGATTCTCGAGGATCTCCTTCTTGCGGTTCGACTTCCCGTTTTTAGCAAACGAGCGAAGCGGCGGCTTATCGCTCACCCAAAATTTCTCTTTTTTGATAGTGGTGTCTTTAATTCAATCCGCCCTAAGGGTCCACTCGATCACCCAGAGCTCGCTCCTGGGGCGAGCGTTGAGACCCTCTTTTATCAACAGGCGCGCGCGCTAAACGATTATCACAACCTCGAATACTCGATCTTCTACTGGCGCACTCAGGCTAAAGAGGAGGTTGATTTCGTACTGTACGGTCCGCGCGGCATTCACGCCTTTGAACTTAAGCACGCCGACAGAGTCCGAAGCGAGGACACCGCAAGCCTCAAACTATTTTTGCACGACTATCCGAGCGCCACGTGTCATCTTCTCTATCTCGGCAACGAGGAGTATCACGATGGTGGGATCTCTGTGATGCCGCTGGAGACGGCGCTCCGAAGGTTTGTGGAGATCACCAGCTAATCTCCTCACTTTGCACGCTATATGCGTTTTCAATCATTCGCCGCAGCTCAAATGTATTTGCGTGACTCAACATCCCCAGATATGAGGCTACCGCCTGCGCAAGAGCCCCGCTTTCTGCCTTGCCCCTAAAGACCTCACCCGCCGTATGCTCTAACCGTCGGAACATCCTCCGGCGAGTCGAGCTTCGCACCCCCCGGTGGTGAGGGAGAAGCCCCCTAAGCCCCTAAGCTGGTACACCCCAACTTTTTTGAGTTTGGCGCGCAACTACGGTTGATAATCTCTCGAATAGAGAGACAGTATGCGCCGACGAAGGATGCTTAGAAGTAGAAAGATGTACGACCTGTGCTTTCGCGCC
>JBIJBZ010000047.1:0-19548 GCA_044344945.1 Bdellovibrionota bacterium
CGCCGCTTGAAAAGGCGCAGGTGTGGGCAGGGCCTGAATCGTTTTGATGAGGGCATCGCAGGGATTAGTCTGCCCAAGAGCACTCATCGCCACGACCTGCTGCTTTAAAGGGAGCCGATCGGGGTATGAGGCATCTTGGGGAGCAAAAGGAGCGGGAGCCGGAACGCTCTGAGGCGCCCCAGTCGAAAAAGGAACCAGGGTTATTTGGTCGCGCCTCGGGTTGAAATTGTCGATGAAGTTTCCTACTGCGCGTTTCAGGGCCTCTATCTTGGTTAAGCCCGACAATGACTGAGCCATTGAGCCTGATGTATCGAGTAGCAGAAAGATGTTAGCGGGTCGAAGATATCCGGCCGAGTCTGTTGATTCGCTTACAACCTCGCAGCGGTCTGACTGCACTTCGCCGGAGGCATCTGTCGGATGGCTGCAGAAATTCGAACCAAAGATAGAGGGCATTCTCGAGACTAATAACGTTCTTGGGGCGTATTTCACCTGGAGGCGGACTGCTTCGTTCGCTGAATACAGGTCTAGTGCATCTCTCGTGATCGTGGACTGCCAGTCAGGGGAAATTCCTGACCTGAACCGCAAATACCGTGATATGTCGGATGGGCTTTCGTTCGGATAAAATCTCCTAATTGAAGCATTGATTGCCTGTTCCATAGCAGCAAGCACCTGCTGAGTCTGCAGCGAGGGTGAGCCTAGATCTTGGCATGTGCTGTATTTAAGGCCATACTCCTCGTCCCTGTTGCTTGAATCACAGGCGAGGTTTGCCCATCCCTTTAAGGCTCGCAGATTCATCCCTGCTGCCGCACCAGTACGGGCGAGGCTGTTCAGTCGGTCGCGCGCTAAGTACAGACTTCCGAGATCGGCTGCGAGCGCTACGAGTCCGATCAGAAGAGGGGCGAGTAGGGTAAAAAACACCAAAGCCATACCGCTTTGGGGGTTGATTGCGTTCGAAGTTGCATCACAGGATCGCTTCATAGATTATCGTCCTATCAGCAGATGGTAATCCGGGCAGAAAAGAGGTCAGTGGAGTAATCGTAAACTGTAGGTTCGCTCGCGCAACCCGGTTTCGTTGGCAAACATCGGCATACGGAATGGAGCCTATGCCACTACTTCCACTCGGTGGTGGGTTCGTGGGGGTTACAACGCCGGACGAGTTTACTCTCGTCCTAAAAAGAGTGACATTCTGATTGCATCCGGCTTGCGTGTTGATGTCAAACGAACCCAGGTTATAGCGATACACCTCCGCGGTAAGGTCAAGGTTTGCTGCCGATGCCGGAGCAATCATGGTCCAGGCGGCTGAGTATCGCTGAGCAATCGTGTTTATGCACGCTTGGATAGCGTTTTGAGTGCTAGTAACATCGACACACAGCGCCGTTCCGCACGTGGGTGCAGGTACTTGTTGAATCGTAATATCGACGCATTTTGAAAAGAGATCCGTTGCTAACTCACGAGAGAGACCTAGCGCGAGCTGTTGTGCTTGAAGCTCCTGTGTAAAGCGCAGACCGTATCCCGCAAGGGCGAGTATGAACGGTGCCACCAGCACAAATTCAGCGAGGACAGAGCCTCGTTGCATCTGTCCGGTTGCCGATGCTCTCTTTGTCCGCACACTGCCCATAGGTTTTCTCTGCGCTACTCGCCTTCCGTCATCTGGACGACTGAAACTGCTTTGGCCCGTAATGTAATCCTGAAGGAGCTCATCCAGGAGGGGATTACTGTTGGGAAGATTGACTCTGTACTCTCCGCTGCGGCGCGGAATATAAATCCACGACGGATCGGGGTTGTAGAATTGGTCAAGTCAACCGTAGCGCCATTTGGTGCGATAAATGTGCAATCGGTAAGATATGGTAGGGATGACGAGCATGTTCTTTGGGTCGTGTCTGTCCTGCCGAGCGACAAGTTAGCTTGTTGAGCTCGTCGCGCTAGATTGGTTTCAAAATAGTTCCTCCAAGAGGGAGTTTTAGTAGTGGCGTTGGCCAGATCGGCTTCCCGAGCCTGGACCCCTTTTGTGAAGGTCTCCCGCGTCACCTGCGCAAAATCATTCTGAAAGCGGAGACTCTTAACGCAGAGGATTATCAAATTAATCGAAGCAAGGATAATTACGAGCATAAACGGCATTACGATCGCTGCTTCCACAATAGTGCTTCCAGAGGCGCGACGCCGAACGAGATTCATGTTTCGAGGTGGGCGAGTGTAGAGAACCGACATGAGGTGTACGTTAGCAATCCTATTTCTTTCACTGGGTATCGGCACAGATTGAAAAAACCTTGAGTAATTTGTTGAGTGCGCTTGCCGGAGGTGCGTAAGTGCTTGATAAAATATACCATATCGGCGTTGATTCCCCCTCGACGGGGAGTGACTCCGCTTATTACTATGAGCGAATATGACGAACCCCCTTGGTCGGCAGGTGCCGCACAGCGATGTTTTTGATCCAAGCCTCCTCTTTGCAATTCCCCGTTCTCAAGCGCGGGTTCCACTGGGTATCAAAGATCCCCCGCCTTTTGTTGGGGTCGATCGTTGGACCTGCTATGAGTTGGCGTGGCTCGATCCAAACGGCTTGCCTGTATTAGGGATAGCCACCCTTGAGTATCCGGCGGATTCTCCGATGCTGGTCGAATCCAAGAGCCTCAAGTTGTTCTTGGGTAGTATGAACTTTACCCGTTTTGGTGGTGTGGTGGAGGTTACTGCTGCCATTCAGGATGCGCTGAGGCCACTCCTGGGGGCCGATCAGATCTCAGTATCGATCAAGACCGTCTCTGAGTGGGGATCGATCGAGGTGACTAACCCTGTTGGCGAGTGCATCGATGAGGGCTCCGCTGAGATGCACCACACGGTGCGGTTAAAAACCGGCGATGAGGGGGTAGAGGAGACCTTGCACTCAAATCTTCTGCGTTCGCTCTGTCCCGTAACGGGGCAGCCGGATTGGGGGACCGTGATGATTCGGTATCGTGGTCGCAAAATCGATCGAGCCTCGTTACGGGGGTATCTGCTGATGCATCGGAGCTATCAAGGTTTTCACGAGGAGTGCTGCGAGCGGATCTTCGTCGACGTTGCGGCGGCATGTAACCCAACAGATTTATGGGTTGGGTGCTCGTATACCCGACGGGGAGGTGTTGATATCAATCCTGAGCGATGGTTGCCGGGGTCCGAACGAGTTATTCTCCGCGGGCGCTTGCCGCGGCAATAGAGCTGATTGGAGGACGTAGTCGGACTACTTTTGGGGGGCGGCAGCTTTAAGGAACGCAGCTTGTATCGATCGCACCCGCGGAGTGATAACCTGAGTGCCTACAATTACGACCGGGAGTGTTCTGTTATGTGTCACTTTCCGCGCTGCCTCCCACAGTCGGGCAGCTCCATCGCTCTGGACGATGTTGTGTTCGAAGAAAGGCAGCTCAGCGTGTCTAAGATCTTCGCGCAACCTATCGCATCGCGGGCATTGTGCGCTCGAAAGTACGATCGGAATCCGTGGTTCCCACGGCACTCCAATCTCGGAGTAGAAGGTTTGTGCCTGTGTCGGGGATTCGAAGAGGGAGATAGAATTGGCTGGAGGAAGAGTTCGCATCATTCCTATTCCAGCGATGATAGCTACTAGCGGGACCAACGTTGCCGCCGCTTCGATCGCGGAATTACACGCGTGCCGAATCGGATGCGTTTCCTGATCACCGCTTGTCTTGTTGACCATACCTCTCCTTATAGCCTTCGATAGCTTGGGCCTACCTCATGCAGTAGTCGCCCTCCTGACCCATAGGCTTCACTCGGCAGCCTCTGCGCGGCTCTTGATGATTTGGCTCTCAATTGAATGGAGAGGGGCCTTCCCTGCCGCATCGGACAGCCTTCGAAGTTGGTTGTAAGAGGTCGAATTGACCATGGTTTTGAGCAGTATAGTGAGTTGAGCTGTCCTTCCCGCCCAAGCGTTGCTCGATAGCGATCTTTTAGGCGCAGAAACAAAAACCGGGGGTATTTGTGATTAAAGTACGAACTGTGGGGTCGCCATGGCCCCGATTTCCCGACATGCTACTACGATATTCGATGCCGCAGGTACGCGCTTACGCCGCCACACTGGTGTGACACTCCGCAGCTTCGCGGTAGTGCATCCCGAGTTTCTGCATCAGGGCATTGTCGTGATCGTCTCCCGGATTGAGGGTTGTCAGGAGCTTTTCACCAGCGAAGATTGAGTTCGCTCCAGCGACGAAACACATAGCCTGCATCTCAGCTGACATCTCCATTCGCCCTGCAGAGAGACGCACCATTGATCGGGGCATCATGATCCGAGCTGTCGCTACCATCCGAACAAACTCAAATGGATCGACCTGCTGCTCCTTAGCGAGGGGAGTTCCCTCAACTTTTACCAACATATTAATCGGAACGCTCTCTGGGTGTGTGGCTTGGTTCGCGAGCTGAACGAGGAGTCCAAGACGATCCGTAACCCGTTCTCCCATCCCCACGATTCCTCCGCAGCACACCGTCATTCCGGCATCACGGACGTTCTTGAGGGTATTTAATCGATCCTCGTATGTACGGGTGGAGATTATCTCTCCGTAGTACTCCGGGGAGGTATCGAGGTTGTGGTTGTAGGCATAACATCCTGCTTCCTTGAGGCGCTGTGCTTGTGATTCGTTCAGCATCCCAAGAGTGCAGCACACCTCAAGTCCGACGCTTCGTACCTCACGCACGAGCTCTAAGATAGCTTCAAAGTCCTTGCCATCCTTGACCTCGCGCCACGCCGCGCCCATGCAGAATCGAGTAGAGCCCGACTCCTTTGCTTGCTCGGCCTTTCTGCGTACGATCTCTTTTGGAAGCACTGCATGACGCTCAACTCCCGTCTTATAGTGGGCCGACTGAGGACAGTATGCGCAATCTTCGGAGCATCCACCGGTCTTAATTGAGAGGAGTGTCGAGCGTTGAACCTCTGTGGGATCAAAATGTGCTCGGTGTGCCGATTGGGCGCGATAGATGAGCTCTGGAAATGGAAGCGAGTAGATGGCAAGTGCCTCTTCCGAGGTCCAGTCGTGTCGAATCGACGCTTCGCCCTTTGTCGGTCGTGAACAGGTTGATTCCGAGCAGGTAGTTGTCTGATCCATGAAGCCCTCCATAACGTGCCCGGTATAGATAGCCCATTTTGCTGGCTTGGTACAGGTCCGGTGCGGGGCTGGGGGGCACCGAAGCCGCTACATCACTACAGGAGCTTATATCAATCCCTTTCGGCGTAAGTCCGCGAAGGCCTCAGCAAAGTACGTGATAATCATATCTGCTCCTGCTCGTTTCATACTCGTAAGTACTTCAAGCATAACCCGCTGCTCATCGATCCAGCCCTTCTGAGCTGCAGCTTTGATCATCGCGTACTCGCCACTCACGTTGTACACCGCAGTTGGCATATTGAACCGGTTCTTCACTTCACGGACGATATCGAGAAATGAGAGTCCTGGTTTTACCATAATGATGTCAGCACCCTCTTCGATATCGAGAGCGACCTCACGCATCGCCTCTTCGAGATTAGCCGGATCCATCTGGTACGCCTTTCGATCACCGTACTCGGGCGCTGATTGAACAGCATCTCTGAAGGGGCCGTAGAATGCCGATGCAAACTTCGCTGCATAGCTCATGATTGGGAGGTGTGAGAAGCCACCCTCGTCAAGACCGTGTCGCAGCGAGCGCACCATCCCGTCGATCATTCCGCTCGGTGCGATCATATCAGCGCCGGCCTCCGCGTGAACCAATGCCTGCTTCACGAGGTTCGAGAGCGTTGGGTCGTTAAGGAGCACCCCGTCTTTCATGACGCCACAATGCCCGTGACTGGTATATTCACAGAAGCATAGATCGGTGATGACTACGAGCTCTGGAACCGCTGCCTTGATCGCTTTAATAGCCTTCGGGATCATGCCGTGAGGATTCCAGGCCGATGATCCGATCTCATCCTTCGATTCGGGGATAGCGAATAGTATAACAGAGGGGATGCCGAGCTCAGAAAAGTGCGTAGCCTGTAGGACAAGGGTGTCGATACTGAGCTGGTACTGCCCCGGCATCGACCCGATCTCACGCTTTACCTTTTCACCCGGAACTACAAACAGGGGCGCGATAAGGTTTTCAACGTTGACGGTATTCTCTCGCACCATGCTCCGAAGAGCAGCAGAGTTGCGAAGTCTACGTGGACGGTGAATTGGAAATGCCATAAATCCGTTCTGCTCCCCAGAGCCGCGCATGGAGCGGCCCCTTTTCTTGCGAGGCGTTGGTGTTTGGCGCACTCGTGGAGGTACGCACCCCAGCGAATCGCTGTTTCAGCAAAACGTACCCGATGCAACTCGGCGAATCAAGGCGAGGGCGGCGAAGCCTTCGGAGATTTCTTGGGCGATGCCAAGATGGAAAACTCTCGCTTGGTATGCAACCCGGGGTGTTATCTTTGATAGTAATATTAGCCCCTTGAGGGGTTCCCTCTACAGTTTGTCGCAAGTGGTCAGGCTGGCGGATCCGCTATAGGCTGGTTTGGTTGGGTGACCAGCACTAGCCAAGGACTCAGATGACAAAGCCGGGCACAACTTTATACAGGCTACCTTCGATTAACGGAACGGAACCAACGGAACGAAACTTGGGCGTTGCAAAGGAGCTGGGATGTCTCACAGGAAGAACCGGGAATCATCGCGAAACGATCGATCGAAGACTGTGCGGACCAAGCTGCCGAGCGGTGCTTTGGAACGACGAGATCAACTCATTCACGAATATCACGAATTCGTTGAAACGGTGGTCGTTCGACTGAGTCGTGCCATGCGGTTGCCGAGCGCGCTCCGCGACGAGTTTATTTCTGCGGGATACTTTGGCCTGATCGAAGCGGCTAGTCGTTTTGATTCATCGCGCGGACCCGATTTTCGCTCGTACGCATTTCTGCGGATTCGAGGGGCGATCATCGATTACATCCGTTCTTCCTGTGAACTTTCGGGAGAGGCGCATCGAACCCTGCAAGCATTGGAGGCTGCACACGAGCTGCGTGAGTTTTCTTGCACCCGTCGAACACTCTTAGATTCCGCGGTGCATGAAACAGAGTGCTCTCGGGGGTATCTTGAGAAGAGCGCGCTCATCTTCGCTCTCAGTAAAAGCGCCGAAAGACGGTCAGACGATCTTCGTCAAGACCTTCTGAATCCGGAGCAAATTTTGCTGAAAAAGCGGTATTCGGAAAAAATTAGGTCGATCGTAGCAACTTTGCCGGACAAGGAACGAACTATCATAGAGCAATACTACTTTCACGATCGAAAGTTCGTGGAAGTAGCAGCTCAATTCGCCGGACTTTCGAAATCGTGGGTATCGAGGTTACATGATAGGGCGCTGGAGATCTTGCGAGATAAGTTATCCGAGGCCGCGGCCGATATGGCTGCCTGATCGGAGCGGACGTTGGGCCACTGTGCTCATGCTGCTGGGATTTTTTTTAGTAGGATGTCAGGAACAGATACTGCACGACCTCTCAGAGCAGGACGCAAATAAAGTTGTAAGTCGTCTGAGTGCCAGCGCGGTGGGAGCCGCTAAGGTGGTGCAATCCGATGGAAGATGGTCAATCGCCGTTCCGCGAGATCAGATCATCACCGCCCTCGCATTTCTCGATACGCATCGGGTTTTAGCGCCCAGGGCTGTTAGTGGTAACACTGTGGGTAGAAGCGGCCTCGTTCCAAGCCGAGAGGAGCAGTGGTTCCGTTACGAGCGCTCGATGGCGCTTGCCATCGAAGAGAGTTTAGGTGCGCTGCTTGGTGTGCTCGATGCGCGTGTGCACCTGAATCTGCCGGAGAGTGATCCGCTCTTCGGAACGCGCAGAGATGATGTAGGATCTGGTTCGGTGCTGCTGGTGGTAGACCAACGTTATTCGGCCAAGGATGACGAGATCGCAGCGCTCGTTGCTGGTGCCGCTGGTATTCCAGCCGCGAAGGTTACGGTGTTGCACAGCGTGGCGCAGTCACCAACGGTAGTGCAACCGGCAGAGCCGCTGGTCGAGCTCCCGACGAGGATTGAGGCGCCTGCTGGCCACCAGGCCCCTCTTCCTCATGAGATCGGAGAGACGGAGATAGCGCTGGGGTGTATCGGCGGTATCGCGGCTGTTATTACCGGAGGTTTTCTCGTCTCCCGTCGGAAGCGGCGGGTGCGTTTTCACCTACCTGCGGGCGTCGTATCAGAGGAGTAGCCAGCGAAAGAGATGGGGTCGTTTGCGGAGTTCCTCCGAGGTTTATGTGGCTGCTGCGTGGTCAAACCACCTTCAATCGCGGAGTGGGAGCAGGGGCGAAAGGCCTCGACTACGGATCTTATTGCGACTGATAACCCGCCTGAGAAGTTGCTTGCGGGAATATCTCCTCTGAGCCTGACCTGCTTCGCCGAGTCGATAGACCCGGAGGATCTCTCCCTCTCTGTAGAGCGGCTGCAGGTTGTGAAGCGGGAGCTTGCTCGGATAGCTAGGGTGACTCCCTTGGAGGCCTACGTTGCGTGTCTGGAGGGTTTACGTGTGGAGGGAGTGGAGGGCTTTACTGAGAATATATGACTCTTACTGTCCTCAACAGAGAGGCGTTGCAACAGCGGGCACGGGCTTTGCCCGTAATCGAGGGGATAGTTCGTGATGTTGTTTCCGCCAAGGAGATATACTCAATCGAGGGTGTATCAAGCGCTGTGTGTGCCTCTCCGGGCTGGATCGTATTGCAAGACGGGAAGGGGGGCGGGGTTGCCATCAATATACTGGGAGTCGAGTCCTCGTGCACCGCGCTTCGTGGACACGTTGTGTATGCTCGTGGGGCGCAGAGGCTTGTCCAGTGGATACGAGGAATACCTCTCTCGGGATTCACATTGCGCGAAGGGTGCTGCTGTCCGGAGGGATGGTCAACGGTGCGCGTGGCTACTGACCGGGGCGCATTTTTCTACGGTGCCTCAGAGAACAGCATGAGTGCAGCTCGATCATCATCAGCGAGTGAGGTGCCGCCGCGGGTGGCCCTTCGGGTAGTTGGCACATGCGTAGCTCTTCCTGACTGGGTTGAGCGCGGGTATGTCGAAGTAGATCGTATGGCGTGTGAAATTGAGTCGCAACGAGTGCGCGGCTCGCTGTGTGTACATGGGGAGAGCAGAATGGCAATACATGTTGAAGAGGAGGCGGCAGTATGGCCAGGCGATCGCGGAGTTCTGATCCGGCTTGATCTCGGGGATATCGAGCTCAGCCTCGATGAAGTTGTAGCCCTCCGGGCCGGCAGTGTGATTGAGCTGGCGGGCACAGAGCCGCTGCGGTGCTATATGCGGATCGGTTCCACCGTCCTCGCCGAAGCGGAGATTGCGGTAACAGATGCACGGATTGTCGTACGTGTTGTCTCGACTATCTCGTGATTGATGCCCACGAGGAACGTGCGCAACTTTTTCAGGTGTTAACTCGATTACAAACAGAGTAACAGAGTAGCGAGCGGGGGATCCGATGCCCACCGCTTCGAGACACTACACACCGAAAACTGGAGATCTGTATGTCGAACATATCTATCGTATCAACCTCGAATGGACAGTATGGAATTTCGAGTGGTGATTCGCCGCTCTTACGCGTAGCTCCCGAACCTCAAAGCTCCATCGGGTCATGGATGGGACGTGTTGCGGCAAAGAGCTTGGATTACGCGAGCACCTTGCTCCCCGGGGGTGCGATGCTTGGATCGAGCGATCTGACCGATCTGCTGACTACCCAGTTTCAGTTGCAACAGCAGATGCAGCTTGTTTCGATGATCTCAAATATCCAACATGCGGAGCACGAAATGGAGATGGCGCCGATTCGTAACATGAGGATCGGATAGGGATGCTCTGAGGGTCTACTCCGGCGAGCACGGCCGGGTAACCCCTCGGGAGGAGGTGCCCATGCGCGGATTTGATGCTCGTGAGATGTTGGTCCCCGTCGGGCTCCTCATTGTGGTGGGGTGCATGATCGTGCCGCTGCCTTCATGGGTGCTCGATATCTTGCTCTGCTCCAATCTCCTTTTTGCCCTGCTGCTCGTGATCGGGGCGTTACATGTGCGGGATCCGTTGAAGGTCGCTACCTTGCCGTCGCTGCTATTGATGACGACTCTGTTTCGACTCGCTTTAAACCTTGCAACGACGCGGGCGGTGTTGAGCTCAGGGCATGCGGGGCGTGCCGTCGAAGCGTTCGGTTCGCTCGTAATTCAGGGGAGTTTAATCGTTGGTTTCGTTCTCTTCGCCCTGATCAGCTTGATTCAGTTCATTGTCGTGGCGAAGGGGGCAGAGCGAGTCGCTGAGGTCTCTGCGAGGTTTACTCTCGATGCCATGCCAGGCAAGCAGATGGCAATCGATGCAGAGATCCGCAGCGGCATGCTCGATCCTGAGGCGGCGCGCCGCAAGCGCATGGATGTTCAGCTCGAGTCGAGATTCTACGGTGCCCTCGATGGCGCCATGAAGTTCGTCAAGGGTGACGCGATCGCCGGGCTTGTGATTGCACTGGTGAATATCTGTGGTGGTTTGGCGATCGGTATGCTGGTGAATGAGCTTGACCTCGAGGTGGCGCTCCATCGGTATACGGTGCTGACCATTGGAGATGGATTGCTATCGCAAATTCCATCGCTCCTCAATTCGGTTGCGGCTGGTCTCATCGTCACGCGTGTGCAGTCGGATGAGGCTTCAACCCTGGCCGGTGATCTGCTGCGCCAGCTCGGACAGTTTACCGTGGCGCGTAGTTTTGTCGCTGCTGCTGCGTTTGTGTTGGGTTGCCTCCCCGGTATGCCGCATGTGGTGCTATTCATTGTGTGTGCCGCTCTCATTGCTTCGTTTTGGATGACACCTTCCACTTCGACAGTGCCAACGGAAGGGGCGGTAAAGCCCTTTGAGCCGACGCTGGCAGAGTCAATTCAGATTGAGATCCACCATGAGTGGGTGAGTCGATTGCCGGCGATTCATACGGTTTCGCAGGAGCTCGAAAATATCCGGCACTACGTTTTTGGTCGTTGGGGACTCGTTTTGCAGCGTTTGGGGATCGGGTTGTGGTCCGAGCCTCAGGCTACCTACAGAATATTGGTGCGGGGCATGGAGGTCTTTCGCTCGTATACACCGGTTGGTGATGATGTGTGGGGTGAGCTCACTACCGAGATCCGTAAGGTAGTTGACCTCTACAAACTTGAGTTGATCGACGACGGAGCTACTCGTAGAGCACTCGACTACGTGGAGCGACAGATCCCCGATCTGGTCACCGGCGTTGTGCCCGGGGTGCTCTCTCTTACGCAGATGACTGGTATCTTACGCGCGTTGTTGCGGGAGGGGATTACGACACGGCACCTCGATGTGATCCTGCAGACCATCGCCGAGCACGGGGGAAGACTGTCAGAGCGACAGTTACTGACTGAGGTGAGAACCGCTCTTGCTCCGGTGATCAGCTCTGCTGTGGCCGAAGGAAACGTCATTCGCGGAGCGGTTGTCGAACCCGTGATTGATCTCGTCTTAGGCAAGGCGGAAGAGAGTGGAACCCTAGTCTCCGGGGAGCTCGTCGAGCTTATCTGCAATCAGGTTGAGCGATTAGTGTCCTCTGGTTGTGCGCTGGTTGCATCCAAGCGGGCGCGTGCCTACCTGCGGGATATCGTCCGTGTACGGTGGTCGGATATCCCGGTCATCGCCCATGAGGAGATAGCGCCGAGATTTCAGTTCTCTCCCCTGGGAACGATTGGAGTTGAGAGCGATGAACAGCGGAGAGCCCTGGTTAACGCTCTGTAGGAGTCGAGAAGGCAGTAATGGGCGCTGGGGCGCAACTTTTGTTCTCAGTCCATCGATTACTAGCAGGGGTGTGAAAAAAGGTTCCGTTGTGAGCATTGTGAGAGTTTTGACGAAACAAGGCGGAGACGACGAAAAAACCAGAAGCGTATCCGCTGAGATACGTTGAGGATTTTTTCGGGGGCTCCAACGAATTCGCAGTCAAACTATCTAGATGCGCAACAGGAAGTCTTTTTTCACCACCCTGCTAGGAGGGGCGGTTCCGTATGGAACTGGGGGGCGTAATGGCGATTTCTGTAGAACTGAGGAATGAGGCTGACTGGGGAGCGTTATTGCCGAGGTATGCGCTGTTTCTCCTGATGCTTGTTGGGCAGGGGTGCGTGTCCTTAACGGGCGCAATTCCGCCCGAGCGCTACCAGCGAGCCGTAGCGCTCGTAGATACCGGGACCTCCCTGATGCGTGAACGGCGTTTCCCCGAGGCTCTGGCCGCATTCTCGGCCGCTTCAGAGCTGGCTCCACTCAGCGCTGCCCTGGATGGCCAAGGGTGTGTTGCCCTTCTGGAGGGCGACTTTGTACGCGCAGAGGAGCTTTTTAGGGAGTCCCTGACCATCGATGACTCATATCCAGAGGCACTGGGGCATCTGGCCCTTCTGCGGGACCTTGAGGGCCGACCTCAAGAGGCATTGGAACTGTATAATCAATACCTTACAAAGCATCCGGACTCTGGCGCGGTGCGTAACAACCGGGCTGCACTTGAGTACGAGCGCGGGGGGCGTACAATAGGGGCGGCTCAAGAGTTCGAGAAGGCGGCGCTCTTCTCTGATCACGGGGTAATTCAGGACAACCTCACAGTTGTTTGGTCAAAGGACCCCGCGCGCGCTGTCGAGCGAGACCGAGATCCTCCAGTTAATGGAGGTGATGGGCGAGAGCGGGAGTTCTCCATGCAGCGGTGAGTATTCGGATTACAGAAGTACGATAGAGGCGAATAAATATGACAAAGAAGGCGCTACGAATCATTCCAGAGGAAGGCAAACCACAGCGTTTGGTCAACGTTGCTAGTTGCTCTGTTGATGGCGCAGCAGATGACAAGCAGGGCTGTTCCACGTGTGCGATAGGGGACGAGCAGCAGATTTTTAGCTCTGAGGAGCAGGCGCTTGAATTCCTGCTTGGAAGTGTTGTGGAGAAGATCGGGGACGATCCAACGGCAAGGGCGGAGATGGCTGATTTTCTAACTATGTTATTGGATACCGACCCGGAGTTGAAAGGCGAAGTGCTCGCCGGAGTGGCGATTCGCGAGGCGGGAGAATAGCCTATCTGCCCGGTATTTCTTGAAGATTCTAGCCACCTTGGAGGATGTGGCGTTTAGTGTTTTCCTTTTCATAAACGAGTCCTATGCCAGGCTGTGGTAATCTAAGCTGGTATGGAAAACCAGGCGAAATCCCCTAACGGGCGACGGATATTAATAGCAGATGTTGATCCCGATTCACGGATCGTAGTCGCGAGCGTTGTTTCCGTTCTCGGATATACCCCCGTTGTGGTGAACAGTGGTGGAGAGGCGTTGCGGATAGTGTCGCAAAAGGTGCCTGATCTGGCGATCCTCGATTACACGATGCCAGATATTAGCGGGCTTGAGGTATGCCAAGCAATCAAGAGGGATTACCCCACCGATTTTATTCCAGTCCTTATGCTCACGGCTCGGGACACGGTCCGAGATAAAGTTAAAGCACTCGCCGAAGGTGTTGATGATTACCTCACCAAACCTGTTAACTACGAGGAGCTGCAGGCTCGGGTAAACGCGTTGTTGCGCATCCGCGACCTGAATTGCGATCTACGACACGCCAATCGAGAGTTGCAGCGGGTGCAGCAAAAGCTGGTAGAGCAGGAGCGGCAACTTGCAGTGGGGCAACTTGCGGGCACTGCTGCCCATCAGTTGGGGCAGCCGCTCTCATCGATCCTATTGAACTGTTTTCTCCTGGAGCAGCTCCCTAAGAGCGATCCGAAATTTGTTGGTGCGCTCGCGGCTGTAAAAAACGATGCCAAGCGTATGGCTGAAATGATCGACAAGCTGCGGACGGTCAAGGCCTCCGAGCAGGAGGCTTACTTCGGCTCTACGCAGATCCTAAAGCTCGATCCAGAGTCTAATTAACGGTCTGTCCCTGAAGCTGAAGCTCTTCGGACATGTCGCTTAGTTGTGAACGAAGGGTAGAGAGCAGAAACGCTCCAGGAACACCGATTACGGCGTATTGGATAATATGCTGCGCGAGTACCATGCTGAGGGCCAATTCATCGCTATCAACCCCAACTGAAACGAGTACGCTCTTAGCGATAAGTTCGATCACGCCGAACCCACCCGGGGCCGCGGGGATGAGCGAGCTAAAATTGACCGCAACCAGGAAGATCACCACCCCGGTGATCGGCATCGAGCTCCCAAAGGCGCGGGTAACAGCAGTGAATGCACCAAGCTCCACCGCCCATATTACTGCCGACCAGCACGCGATCCAGAGCGCCTTTCGCGGAGTTCTAAGTGGACTGAGGCCATCGATGAAGATCTGTAACCGGGAGATGGCATACTTAGACGCCTTTCCGTCACTCTTCTCAAGAAAGCGCTCGAAGATCGCGAAGAGAGTGTTCTTCATCGATAGGACGGCGATCACTCCGATCGCCACGGCCGCAAAGAGATACGATACGTAGAGGAGGTTTTTGGCGATATCTGGATCGAGCTTTCCTCGACCGAAAAATCCAACTATCGAGGCAAACATGATGCTGATGGTAAGTCCGTCGGCGAGTCGTTCACTAGCTACCGTTGCCAGAACGAGAGTTCCTGGCTTGCCGAGCACCTTTGCACCGAGGTGTGCACGCACGATCTCTCCGGCCCGGGCCGGGAGTATATTGTTCATGAAGAAGCCCAGCACCAGGACCTTCCAGGACGAGAGTAGTGGGAAGGTTACGCTGGGGAAGAGTAGGGGCCATCGAGCAGCACGTAGCCAATATGAGAGGATCGTTAGCAGTATCGCTACTACAATCCATTCAATCCGAGCGCTCCTGATGTGAGACCACAGCTGCTCCCACTCAACTCCCCGAAACGCCAGGTAGAGAGCCCCGAGCGTTACGAGCCAGGGTAGCAATTTTTTTGCAATGGTCCGCTTCATGGAGTCTGATCAGATTCCTTCTTACGTTATCCCGTTCAAACGCTCCGATCTGGGATCCCCTCCGTACGCAGCGCACCGGGAAACCTTACCCCGTCCGAGGCGAAAGGCCAAGCCTTCCAGGTGAAGCCTGTTAGATGCATATCTCTCTTGAGGCGGGTAAAAGGGTTGAGTTATAGAGATAGTTTGCAGAGCCTCAAGAGAGGCCTGATTCGGCCAGGTTTGGTCGTGAAACCCCTCTGAGTCGTCTATTCATTTACGGGCAGCGGCGTATGTATGCAACCCCCACCTACGAGTTTAATTGGATCCGAACGGCTGAGGAGCTTGTCCAGGCCGCCGATTCGATTAAAGACGAGCCGATAATCTCGGTTGATACTGAAACAAGTGGTTGGCAGACCGGCAACGAGCAGCTGTGCCTGATTCAGATCGGGATTCCGTCCACGAAGCGGGTTTTGTTGGTCGATGTCTTGGCAACTGGAGCGCCAGTTGCTCTCGGGCCCCTCTTGGCATCTCCAGAGCAGCTCTTTGTCGCCCACAATGCCGCGTTCGAGGAACGGCAGTTCGCCCGTTACGATCTGAAGGTGCGTGGTATCAAGGATACCTTGGCGATGTCGCGAGAGCTGCGCCCCGATCTCCCCAATCATACTCTGCGTACCTGTTGTCGACTCCTGCTAGGGGTTGAACTGAGTAAAGAGGAGCAGGCAAGCGACTGGTCTGTGCGTCCGCTGACCAACAGCCAGATCGATTATGCGCGGCTCGATGCCGAAGTTGCTATCTCCCTCTACGACTATCTGGCGAAGCTTGAGGAGCAATGTGCTGCACAGCTCGATCAGCCGGTGCCCAATCTGATGCGGGAGTACTCCGATGTGCTGCGTAAGCGATTTGAATTAAGCGCTTCGATCGCCCACGATTTAGCCTTCTTGAAGGCCCGTGAGGAGAAGCTCAAGGAGGCGATCCGTCAGAAGTTAATCGATGGTGAGCCCTCCTACGATGGACCCGTAGGGCGGTGTGCGATTGCTAAAGTGAAGCGTACCGAGGTTAACGTCCAGAAGGTGCGCGACCTATTTCCGGAGTTTGCCGTTGAGGTGATCCAGGAGTATGTGGACCGCAAACGTTTTGACGCGGTCGCCAAAGAGCGTGGACTTCCGAAGAATGCAATCGAGAAGGTTCTCGATCCAACGGGATTTTACGAACGACTCTCGCTCTCGCTCAAGGACGATGCTGGGCTTGAAGAGTAGCCTACACGTCTTTACTGCCGCTTGCACACAGCACGCCCCAGTAATATCGGAATGAAGCGCGGTCGTGTAGTCGCCCTCCAATCTCGATAGGTCCCCAATCTGCTGCAGCAGCGGCGGTGATGATCGTTTGTGCCTCAAGCACCTCGTCATGCGAGGGGGACATTCCACGAATAATGTTGTCGACCTGGTCAGGGTGAATACTCCACATCCGGAGATATCCGAACTCGTGACGGGCTCGGTATGCATCCTGGAACGACTGCTCCGGATTGCGCACATCAACGGTGACGTTGTGAGAGGGCACCTTGTTGTGTCGCAGCGCTGCAGAAGCGATTCGACTCTTGGTCAAAGCGATAATCTGGTTCTCAAATTGACCCGGGCTCTTCATGCAGGTTGAAGGGATCGCGCCGCCTACCTGTGAGATGAAGTCCATCAAGCCGAAATCGAGCGCTTCTACATCCGGTATTGCAGCGAGTTCGTCAACGATACTGACCGCCTCTGGAGTCTCAATCAGCAGATGGATCGGAATAGAGCGGCGAGGTGACGGCTTGTGTAGGTAGTATTGGATCAAGCCGATGCACCACAACACCTCGCGTTTTGTTCTCACCTTTGGGATCGTGATGTATGAGATCGTATCTCCGGCGGCGGATACTAAGACCTCAAGGTCTCGGGTGCAGTGAGGAGAGGTAGGAGGATGGATTCGAATTCCTGCCTGCTTGAAGGTGTTCGCTGGACTCTTGAGAAGGGTTGCAAAGAGGTGGCGCAGGGGCTCCTCCTGTCCAACCGGGGCCCCGTCTTCAAGATCGAGAGTTACATCAACGAGCGAGCGACCGTCGGGGCGCGGGTGCTTCTCTTGGATCTGAAACGCCCTGAAGATAAATTTTTCGTTGCCTGCGATATGCTCGCAGGGAGCGATTGCAGGGGGAAGTGATGTACACTCAAGTGGCGGGGTTTGCATATCCATTCCATACGAGATGAAGGTGAAAAAAGGAAGGGATAGTTTGACAGCCCTTGATGTAAGCAGCTCAGATCGGCAAGATGAGGACTTCTGGCGTACGTTACACCGTATACGAGGGAACTAACTATGGCGACTCTAAAAGAGGGAGCAAAGGCTCCAAAATTCAAATTGGAGGATAAAGATGGGCGAGTGTTCGGCGTAGGAGCCACTGCCACAGACTTCACCGTGGTGTATTTTTATCCGAAAGATAACACTCCGGGGTGTACGCTCGAAGCGCAAGAGTTTACGGATGCTCTCAAGGATTTTAAGGTTCGTAAGTCGCAGGTGATCGGGGTATCGGGAGGTGATCACAAGACGAAAGCGAAGTTCTGCGAGAAGTATTCGTTAGCCGTGCCACTTGTCTCGGATACCGATTTTAAGGTTAGTAAAGCCTACGGTGTTTACGGGGATAAAAAGTTTATGGGGCGGTCGTTTAAAGGGATCCACCGCACCACGTTTATTGTTGATAAGAATGGCGCGGTAGTTCGGACCTTCGAAAAGGTAAAGCCTGAAGGGCACGCGCAGGAGGTGCTCGCAGCGCTCGATGAGCTTCGCGCGGGCAAAGGCAAGCGAAGTGTTACGAAGCGGGGATAATGTGTGGAGCTTCGCCAGGTGTACATCCACGTTTACGTGGCCGTGAGAGTGGTATGCAGGTCCTTAATCATCAACCTCGGGGTCGTGGGTCATATCGTAGGCGATGCATGATGTAACCGTATCGACCAACTCCTTGGTGTAGAGCATATCAAACCTGCGGTCAGTCATTCCGATGGAGCTGCTCGTTTCCAACATATCGGCGCGAACTGTGTCAACCGTTGATGTGCCGTACCAGAGAGTAATGCCTGAGGCGACCTCGATAATCTTGGTATGAACGGTCCAGGTGTCGAGTCGCACCAGTGGATCGAGGTATCCGACTACAATCAGGTCGTACCCCGCATCTCGGGCGAACGCGAGCGCCCCAAAGTTCCCGCTGAAGAACTCCTCATTCTTCCGAGGCCAATCCTGGCGGTTCAAAACTTCAATAACAGGAAAAACCCCGGTCTCAAGAAGTTTTCGGTGGGTAGCCCAGGCTAACTCGTTTCCGAGTCCCGGTTGCTGATCGCTGCGAGCGGAAAGGTTTGCCGGTACTACGAACGGAATTACCCCGGTACGGACGGGGCTCTTCGGGGTAAAGCGTTGATCCATAAAGGATTGGAGGTCAGTACGTACGTAAGCACGAGTATTGCACCACTCTCCCAGTTGACGGCCTAGAAATGAGCAGCTCGATGTACCAAGGAGGCATGTCAATAAAATGGCGCGCCCGGCCGCGCGAATTCGGGGAGTGAATCTCCGATAGATAGCTATCTGCATAAGGTTACTATGGTTACTCAAATACGTGCGTTTCGCCGCAAGCTTACAACCGCCATGACAGGGTGTACATTACAAAGAGTATGCCACTCGCTGAGCCTTCTGGCACTAGGTACTACGCTCTCACTCTCAGCGTGCAGCGCTCGCTACGATGACGTGCCCGCCTACTGGCCTATCCCGATGAGGGAATACGACAATTACGGGCCTGGGCGTTTTAAGACGGCGCTCCTCGCAGCTCAGATCGACCGCTACTACCGCGGCTCCGCTCCGGGACCGATCGGAGTTACCACCTTCGTAAATATCGATGACCTGTACGCTTCCTCAACATTTGGCCGCATGGTCGGGGAGCAGCTCATGAGTGAGCTTGCGATGAAGGGGTTCGATGTGGTGGAGCTTCGACAAGCCGATGCTCTGCAGTTCCTGGATTCGTCGGGCGAGTTTGCCCTCTCGCGGGATGTGCGCGCAGTAAAGCCGCATCGAAATCTTTCAGCGGTTGTTGTTGGAACTTACGTGGTATCCCCGGAGAGGGTGTACGTGAATGCGCGTTTGATTGATCCCTCGACGGCGCTGATCCTATCAGCTGGCTCGGTTGAGATGTCAAAAACACGCGAACTTGCCAAAATGTTGCGTGGCGGAAGTATGCCGGGCTCTCTGGAGCGAATCCCGGTCAAGGCACTCGGGTATGCATCGCAGCATAATCCAACGGATCAGATGCACCAGCGCTGGATGATGGAGGAGTCGGATTGGTCCGCCATGAATGGTTCTGGTCGGATGCCTGCAGCGTCATTGCCCGTAATGCCAGCTCCGAGTGGACCGAGTCAGTCAACGACTCCGAAGGTAATGGAGGAGCCCGCTCCGGTCGCTGCAGAGCAGCCGAATTTAAGCCTCGGCTTGGGCAATTAGTCTTTGCGTCCTAGCCCACATATTTCATGGGCTCATCGCGGAATCGAGTGGGTGCCAAATGACTGCTGAAGGGGCATCACCCATTGTTTTCAGTGATGAATCACGTATTTCCGCGTGAACGTGAACGTACCCGATCGAGCAACTTTCTGCCCCGGCGATCGATATCTAGTCGTATGCTTGATTATGAAGGCTCATCGACGGAATTAGTGGGTAGTAGCGGGGC
>JBIJBZ010000190.1:0-5907 GCA_044344945.1 Bdellovibrionota bacterium
GTTGGATCGCGGGGTCTCTACCTCTCGTATCCGTTGAATGATGCCAGCATCCAGATCTCGTGCGCTCGTCCGTCAGAGGATCCGTGCACATACCAGGTTACGATCCGGGTATCTCCGGAGCTTCCTTGGAAGGACGTTACGAAGACGATTGAGTCAAGCGCGGTCGCACACGTTGCGGTGACAGCACTCATTAAGAAGGCCCGCTAGCCCGCATATTTTATGAAACCGCGTCGCGAGAGCGGCGAGAATAGTGATTTTTCGGGCCCGAGGGGCGAATTCAACACAGTATTTTTTTCAGGGCGGCATCGTATCGAGATACCTTCCGGTCTGAAGATCGATTTTTTGAGCCGAAAAAGCACTGTTATCAGCGCTCGTAGTAGCAGGCTTCATGCAATATGCGCCTTCTCTACGATAGCTCCCGGTCAGGCCAGGAGTTACAGCGATTACGATACGGCGCGGATCCGTCGTGACGACTCTGCGCCGTTTGACTTCAAACCTTATTGTTCAGCCCGCTGTGCAGGCATTGGGGGTGGGAATATACGAGCAGTCCTTGACGTAATTGCCGTGAGCCAGCAGTGCCTTTGTATCGACCGATTATCGCCGCGCGACGAAGTGTGCAAACAACAGCCCCAAGCGGGAATCACACCGCTCTCTCACGAAAACAACAACTTCCCGCGGAGCCTCGTTGCGATCGTCTCCTCAACCTCCCGATTTACCCCCTCGCTCGATGCCATCTTCTCAGTGCTGAGGGTTAGCGCGCGTAGCTCTGTTAACTGATCGAGGAGCTTTGAGGAGATATGCTCCCTTCCCTCTAGAGCTACACCAAGCAGCTCACCCGTCAAGGCTCTCGCTTTTTGAGCAACGCTGACCATAGGCTTGGCAATCTCTGCCTCCTCCCGTAAGACCCGTGTAACCTCGTTCCCCAACTCCGCAAATTCTCGCGCAGTATCGAATGAGAGGTTCTCCACGAATCTCACATTGGGAGTGCGCTGGAGGAGCATCGACACTCGAACGAGCGCGTTTATCACCTGCGTGGCCGCCGCTCCCTTCTGAAAGAAATCAACCTCTGAGTCGGTTAGCGCATCAAGGGCTTCGGGGAGGGAGATGCTAAACCAATCCTGCTGCCGAACGAAGGAGATGGCGCGCAGGACACCCTCCGTGCGCTCGCTTCCGAGGTCTGGCCGTTTACACAGAGCCTCCACCATCGAGATAAATTCCTGCACATCTGAGGCTAGCCGCTTATCCTTGAGATCATACGCACCAGCGCTCCCGGGTTCGGAGCGTAGATCCTCAACCGCCACTAATCTCCGAAAGAGTGCCTGAGCGGCACCTTTTGCCGCGACAAGCACCTCCGCAAGGGGAGCCAGCTGTTTGCGTGGACGTATGGTCTCTTCAAGCATACTGGCCTCACCATCTCGTCGGACAGGGGGAATCCGGCCGCGGTCCTAGAGGGGTCTTTGGCTCAGGCACCGGTTTCCTATCGGGCACGATATCGGGCTCGGGCTTCACATCAGGTTTAGTTTTGGGTGGTGTCTCTACTGGAACTTTCGTCGGCGCGGTCTCTGAGGAAAACTCTCTCCTCAGACCTGCAAAGCTCAGATGGCTAAGCCCAATCCCATTTAAGTCCGGAGTGCATTTTGCTAACACCATATTATTTCCTCACGGCATCCGAATGCGGGGTGTGTTACCCGGGGCAAAATGCGATTCAAACCACTGAACCCAGACAGCCTCAAGTGGCTCATCGAGTTCAATGTCCTCTCGGATAACCTGCTTAGCTTCCTTACTACCACCAAAGATAGGGGTGCGCTTACCATGGCTATTATACAATGCCATATCTGCGCCGGAAAGAGAGTACGTATTAGCCTGCCGCGCGAATAGTCGGGTATACTGAAGCTCTAAAACGGGAAAATCTTCAAAAGTAGCACGCGGATTGCTCCTGGCGATCTCATTTCGAATCGCAAGAAAATGCTGGAGGATTCGAGCATGCGTCCGGCGGGGTGTCAGGCCTAGCTCATCCTCCTGTCTATCCAGACCGCCTTGCTCTGATTCGCTCGCTGAACCCAGGCGACCGCTCGGACGTTCCAGCCGAGCCGGCCCCTCCTCGGCGTTCACGTAGTCCTTCGCCCACGCCTCCTCCATAGTTAAAAAGGAGCTGTGGAGGTCCAGGAAGAATTGCACTCGCCTGAGGATATGAGAGTGTTCAACCCGGGATTTCTTAATCCACTCAAGCACCCGGGGAGTAATATCCTCCTGGTAATCTTCCCGAGAGAGTGCGCGATGAATGTGACGGGGTGACTGCCAAGATGTTGTAGCCCATCCGCTACGATTCTCCCACGAAAACGCCGGCCCTTCGCCAAATGGCCAGGCGTTGGCAAAACTTCCCCAATACACGTCAGAGTTGCCAACATCGAAAATCGTTGCGCCAGCTGCTTTTGCGTCCTCGGCGAATCCTTCAGGGGTACAATCGAGCCGATTAATATCAACGCCATTCTCCAGCGCCAAGGCCAATTTCCGATGCACTACGCATTCAGGAACCAACCACATGCGCACTTCGGGAAGACGCTGATTGTGAAAATGATCGTTAAACAATACCGCCGCATACGGTTCTCCCCTGAAACTTCCAGCCTTTAACCAGCGATCGGAGATCGGACGAGAAGTCGCTTCGAGAGGCCGGGTGATTAGTTGAAAACCGCGAAAAAAGTAGTAGTCAACGCCGCCGTCGACGGTTAGGGCAGTCCTCAACCATGGAGCAGCTCCAATATACTTTTTGCGAGCTTCGCGATTCGAGAGATCGAGGGCGTTACCAACTTTCAAATTCGAGATGCGAATACCAGGCCCTGGATACGCCTCTCGATTCGCCACCCGCAATCGCTCAGACCTTCCTTGTAGCTGCGTCACTATATCTTCGAGCAGCCATGGCTGGCCGGAAAATGATCGGGCGTAGAGCGCCCTCACATTTAATCCGTAACGACCAGCCGCCATAATCCGGAATGCAGCGGCCGCTTCCTCCTGCGGGCGTTCTGCCTCAACCGTGCCCTCTTTACCGAGGGGGCCATCGATCTGGTAGTTCTCCGAGTAAAAGTCCTCAAGCTCCCGCGAGGAGGTCCCCTCAAGATGCAGCTGCCTAAAGTATCCCTCCTCTTGGCGATAGAATTCGGCAGACGCAGCATACTCTCGAAGCGATGCTAGATAGGGAAGGATCCTTGCCTCTCGCAACGCCCCGTCTTTAATGCCTGTTATATAGCCCAACCGTTGCGCTACATAATCCCACACATGCGGATCATCCGGGGCTCTCACAACGATATCGTGTGGACCGCCCCCCAAGGAACCTTTGAAGAAGAGCTGCTTTATCGCTCCTACGTACCCACTCCGTCCAAGCGGCTCAGGCATTCGTTCGTCCTGGAGCGATATTTCACACCGTGATAGCTTAACGAATCGACTCAGCAGATCAATCGCTTTCTGCATCTGCCCCTGACGTCCCAGGCTTGCGAGCGCCAGACCTACTTGGCTTGCTGCAGCGGCGCTCATATTCTTTGCGATGACACACCACAGCACTGTGTTCGCCAGCTGAACGAGCTGGCCCATGCCCCACTCATCTTCGGTTTCTCTCGTCTTGATCGAAGGTACTCGCGCATTTGCTCGTTCCTTTGCAACGAGGGTGAGAAAGATATCGCCTCCTGCTAGAAAAAGCTTCTGGACCTCTTGCAGAGATATAGCGGTTGGATGGAGTCCTCCGTCAAAGAGATCGTCCAGCACTGAAACAACCGTACGCGTTCGTAGGGTGTTTTCGCGCTCCTCAAGATATGAGAGCAGGCTTACAGCGATCTCCTCCTGCAGAGCAGCAGGGATGTTCGGTGGGGTATCAAGAAGGGCCCCTCGCGCCCTCCTCCTTAGCTCCACATCCCTGACACACAGAGCATCTAGAAACAGCGCAATGGCGCCCTCGTGCCGAGCGGCTGGTCTCTCTACCAGCTCGGCCTGCACACTCCGCACAGCTTCGACCACCTCGGCTTTACACGCGAAAGCGAGCCGCTCAAGTGCTTTTGGGTGGTAGCACGACAAATACTCCCGAGGGAGGAAATCAGACAGAGCATCTCCTATCGCGAAACGCTCTCCGGGGCGAACAAATCTAGCCCCGCTCTCACATTTGAGACCAGACACGGCCATCTCGTGGCCACTATCAACAAGCATCGTAAGAATTTTGCAAGCGTGCCGTACAACTCGTTCTCGCTCCGGAAGATTAGGGTGTGCGGCATCAAGCGCTTTGACGACGGACCGGATCTGCTCCGCGATGAGGGCTCGCGATATATCCGTCTCTGAATTCGAAGTGGCGGCGTTCGGTAATCGCAGATCGCGAGGATCGGATGGATCGGGATTTTTCGAAAATGACGGATCCGGCATACACCACGGGAGAGACAAACTTCTGTGAGCATTGCACGAGGGCGGCTACGATCAAGGGTGTTTTAGAGCAAGGTCCCTTGCTCGGCTTTCATCTAGTATCAAAAACGACAGAAACGATCACCCGCCTCAAGAGTCCTCTGGTTGAACCGCGTGTCCTCTCGGATTGCATACAGGAGGGAATCTGGCAGACTACCAGCCAATTCTGTAAGAAAGAGAGATATACCCCGTGGACCCAACGACACCGCAGGGCGCTGAGCCAGCCACCGAGCCAACCACCGCGCCCCTAACAACTCAGGCCCCCCCCGCAGCTCTGCCCAACGATCCGGGAATCTTCAAAGCTGCTCTCCCCCGGGGTAGCCATGCGCGGAATTTCGCTGCTTTCGCAGTAGTGACCTACATCAAATCCGAGGGTCTCTCCGGGCTTGATCCGACGTTTTTTTCATCGCTACACGACATCAATCCAACGCTCTCAGCAAAAGTTATTCCCCTCATCGTTCAGGATCTTGCAAAAGCGGGGATAACCCACGAAAAGCCGGTTGTCGCCTTCGGTGAGTATGCTGGGTACGCGCTGACGCCAGCGTTCCTGGCGGCTATCACGATCAAGCCAGACCTACTCCACCCCCTATTTCCCCAAGATGCGGAGCATCTCAAGAGGCTCTCCGAGCACCTCCTCGATACATCATCAGCCGCGATTGAGTCTCGCTGGATCGATGCTATCGGACGTGCATTTGAATGTGTCGAACCGAAGGCTCCCCTTGCAGTTCCACACTTGAGCCGCTTCCTGCCTGACTTCGATGGCAAGGCGACCCGTATCGAGCGAGTCCTCTCTGCATTACATGATCAGGAGTTGGTGACCGTAGCGCGAGGCGATGCGAACTCGGAGCTACACCTCCACCCCACCTTTTTCGAGCGGATAACGAACTGCGAACTAGCGACTCGACTCGCCGATCCTTTCCGAAAGAAGAAGGAGTTCCCTTGGGCCAAGCTGCCAGTTGACATAGCACAGATTCGCAGTGTCCAAGCCCCTCCTGTTCCACCGCAGCCGATTGCTCCTAAAGGGATATCCCTACCCAAGTTTTCGATTCCCGTTAGGAATGAACTGAAAGGCCATGCCGCCAGTCAGGAGCTACGACGACGAATACTTGATGCTATGCCTGAGGGGAAGCAGATAGCGCCGAAGGAGATTGTGCGGTTCCTTGGGGATAGCGATCTTGATGGAAAGTCCCTCCGCTATCACGTTCAGATGCTCATTGATGCCGGCGAGATTACGCGCTCTGGAAAGGGTCGGGGGGTTAAGATTATGCGGCCCCGTAAGACAAAGGGGTAAGTCGCTTAGCACGCTTGGTTCTTGATAGTCCCTAGTTTTCTTGTGGGCACCCATAGTAAGCGGTTCATCGCACGAGGCACGTCAGATTTTCCTGATGGAGAAGAGCAAATCGGTGCAGGCGCATGATGATGGAAAGGATTCAGATCAGGGGTCGTAGTAGGACTCGCCACACATAGCAC
>JBIJBZ010000191.1:0-5816 GCA_044344945.1 Bdellovibrionota bacterium
AAGCCCCTAAAAGACCAGTGTAATTGTCTAGAATTGTTCTCACAAATAGAAGCTACGTTTGAGATCAATTGGCATCTCACAAAGAGACGGAGCCCTCCAGATATAAGCCGCTATGCGTACACCTCGACCCACTCTGAAATACCTTACATCCCTCTTCAGCGCCTCTTCGTCCCTGTGCGTTCGACTTTCAGCTGCAACAACGATTGCGCTGCTCGCTGGGTGTGCACCCTCAGCTACCACTTTTACCAACCTCTCTGGACACGGCATCGTGCCGGTCAGCTCAGACAACCCCTACATGGGAGCCAATATCTTTCTGGCGAAAGAGATGGAGGAGAGCAACTATCTCTACAAATTTATGAAGGAGAAAGGGGCTCCTCAAGCTATCGAGCTTACCGGAACCTCTGAAGAAAACGCCTCGATGAGATTATTCTACTCGGGGAACCAGGAGGTCTACACGGCCTCTCCGCAGATTGACCCAACGCTTCGCAGTCGTGAGTGGATCATTCGCGGTCCATACTCCATCGAGCGGGTCGACTATCGAGAGGTCTCCCAACTCGATGGCAGGGCTGGTGGAATTTTTGAGATCTTTGGACGCCGAGAGGTACTCGGCGGCCCAGTCATTGCGGCCGAGAGTCGCGTGATTGCTCCAGCATTCATCGAGCCTACGCAGCCCAAACGCCGGGTATCACAACGAAAGAAGGTTGCCGCAAAACAATCTAGTGGCTCGGCGCCCGCAGGTTTCACCGGGGCTCCAACTAATTTCGATCAACAAGCGCTCGCTGAGGCTCGCCAAGGCACCCCAGCCGTAGCGAATGGCTCGAAGACCCCGTCTGCGCCGGTTAAAGCACCCGCTGCGCCCTCTGGTCCCGCAATTACTATCGAGAGGATCTCCCCAGTTGTAATTCCCGGCGAGAAGGTTGCTGCCACACCAACCGCGCATCACAAGTGAGGCCGCTCATCATCACAAATAAACTCGGGAGGGGTCTTAATACCCCGTAGACAGTACCTCACAACCGAGCTTCACTTCGGCTGCTCCTGCTGAGCTGGTGGCTGCACAGCGGGCTGAGTTGCAGGTGTGGTCGACCGGTTGCGCGCGATAAAGTAAATCAACGCCACGATCGCCACTAAGGCGAGAACGGAGATGACGGTTGTAAATGTTGAACTCTCTGATTGAACGCCTGCTGGCGATGTTGTTGCCATACCTATTTGCTCCCGTGATTTTTTAAGATTCATCCTATACCGCGCTGTGGCCTGAACCTCTTTGAACACCGCTACGATATGCATCGCCGCCGATAATCCGCATGACCACGCGTATGGTGCAAGATGGCGGCGACAGACTCCGCGGTAGAATCCGAAATAGTGCAATTAGCCGCTTAAACCATGCGAGCTGAAGAAGGAAATGCTACACTCATAGCACGATGCTGCGCCCAACCAGACCTAATCTACTCTCACGACTCTGCTTTAGCTGGGTAACCCCACACATCCGGCAAGCCATGGGTAGCCGCCTTGAGGAGCACTCGCTGGCAGACCTGCCGAGCTGGATGAATGCAGGGCACGATGCTGAAGAGCTGCAGAAACAATTGGCGCGGCGCAGGGAGGCTCCCTCTGCCCTTATCGCCAGCCTCCTCATCACGTTCGCTACGCCACTCCTCCAAATTGCGCTCCTGTCGATTATCAGCTACCTGACAGCAATCGCGTCCCCGATTCTGCTTCGCCAGACGATCCTGGGCTTAGAGGGATCGATCGGCGAGCTTGGGAGGGTCGCGCCATTCTTGACCGCAATACCGGGCCTCTCTCAACCCGCATCGTACGCCCTCTCGTGTTGCCTCCTACTCTTTTTGAATTCGCTGGTAACTATCGTCAACACGCATCACCTCTTCTACATTCAGCCTACATTCGGAGCACGGTGTCGCGCCGCTCTAGGAACCTTAATCTTCGACAAAGTCTTACGACAAAGACGATACTCCGACCACGATACACCGAGCGGATTCATCGTAAACCTGCTCGCATCGGATTGCGTCAAAGTACAAACCTACTTCGGATTTCTGCACGCTACGTGGCTCCATCCGATGCTCCTTGTCACATCGGTAATTCTGCTCTACTCCCTTCTAGGAGCACCAGCGCTCATGGGAGCGGCTAGCTTAACCGTCCTTCTCACTGCCTCAATCTCGATCTCAAAAAAACAAACGTCTCTTCGTCGTGCCCTCTCGAAGGTATCAGATAGACGAGTCGGACTAACCCATGAAACTCTCACACACATCAAAGCGGCGAAATTCCAGGGATGGGAGGATAATCTTGCTGCAAAGATATCGAATATTCGAACGGAAGAGGTCTCGTTATCACGTGCCATCGCGCGACTCTCGGCCGTTAGCTCTCTAGCCTCAAACAGTGGGCCCGCTATTGCGATGGCGATTACCTGTTCAGCCGCAGTTGCTCAGGGCCGCACGCTCGACGCTGCTACCATCTTTCCAATGCTTGCACTCTTCATGATGTTGCGCTTTGCCCTTAACAATCTGCCAAACACCCTCTTCAACCTGATTGAGGCCCGAGTTTCTCTACAGCGTATTCAGTCATTTTTAGAGACCCCTGACTTTACTCCCCGGCCGGAGTCGCCTGCCACGGCGTATCCAGTTCAGGTTCACGATACAACCTTTCTCTGGTCCTCGAAGGTTGCCGCGCTCACCGTTTCAAGTCTAAACGTCCGCGCTGGCGAGCTTGTAGCTGTAGTCGGAAGCGTTGGTTCCGGAAAGTCGGCGTTGCTACTCGGGCTACTCGGAGAACTTCTCCATGAGGGTGGCTCGGTTTCAGCTACCGGCTCAATATCGTTTGTTCCCCAAACCCCATGGATCATGAGCGATTCAATCCGGAGGAATATTACCTGCGGCCGACCATTTGACGAGGCACGATACCAACGTGCCATCCAGGCGAGCGCTCTGGAGGCCGATCTTGCGAACTTTCCGGCTGGAGACCGAACGGAGATCGGTGAACGGGGCATCAACCTCTCCGGCGGCCAACGCCAAAGGGTAGCACTGGCTCGCGCGATGTACGGCGGAGGAGAGATATTTCTACTTGACGATCCCTTAAGCGCACTTGACCCTGGGGTTGCCAATCAGGTCTTTCACAACCTGATCTGCGGAGAACTTGGGGGTGCAACACGAATTCTGGTTAGCCATCGGCTAGAATTTGCGCTGCGCGCGGACCGGGTGGTTGTAATTGAGGAGGGTCGAGTTATTGAGTCAGGCACTCCTGCTGAGCTCAGTACCCCCGGGACTCGGTTCTCCCAACTCCTGCACTTTCATGGCCAGGTGTCCGGCGATCACCACGATCTCGACACTCTACACAAGCCCGCACTCGGTGAGGCTGGAACTGAACAGGATATCGCAGGTGATGAGGAGGTTCCAGCTGAGAGCTTTATCGCAACAGAGGACCGTCGCACCGGAGCTATCGAGAAGCGTGCAATCCGGGAGTACCTCCGTCGCTTAGCACCTGGCCTCACCGCGTTGATACTGATCGGGCTCTTTATAGCGCGCCAAACAGCTGCGGTGGGTGCAGACCTTTGGCTGGCGCGCGCATCGCAGGTGGACATGTCTCACATGCGCTCGTTTGTGCTCACCTACCTGGGTCTGGTCATGGTGCTATGTATCGTTGCCTACTACCGAGCTATGTACCTCCTTACCCGAGGCCTCGCCGCCGGGGTGCAGTCTCATGATTCCTTGCTCAAAGGGGTCATCCACGCCCCAATGCGATTCTTTGAGTCGAACCCTGTGGGGCGAATTCTTAATCGCTTTAGCAACGACTTAGTGACTATTGAACTAAATCTCCCCAGTGCTCTGCTTGATGCTGGACACTGCCTATTCGAGACCGCTGCTATCTTTATCCTCGTTGTCGTAATCGCTCCGGTTATGCTGCTGATTGTGGCTCCCATTGCTATCGGGTACTTACTCCTACAGAAGATGTATCGACCGATATTTCGCGAGAGCCAGCGGCTTTACTCGGTTACACTCTCACCTGTCTTCGCCCTTCTCTCCGAGTCCCTCTTTGGAGTCGAGACAATCCGGGCATCAAAGCTGACCAGCTTGTTTGAGGCTCGCTTCATACGGCTCTTTAATGCGCACAACCGCGTGATCCACACTCAAATTGCCGCCAATCGCTGGCTTGGGCTACGACTCGAAGCCCTGGCATCAACTCTGATCCTGGCGCTCGGGGTATTTTCGGCCCTCTCGCTCGATTCTGCCTTCAGCGTGGGCTTCGCCGGGCTACTCCTCTCGTATGCGAGTAGCATGACCAGCACGATGAACTGGGCTATCCGGTGCGTCTCCATCGTCGAGAGCAACCTCACATCGTTTGAACGGATCGAACGGTACGCACACACACCATCGGAGCGACTAAACGGGGATCTTCCCCCAGCTACCTGGCCCAACTCGGGCGAGATTAAGATTTCCTCCCTCACGGTTCGGTACCGTCCTGAACTTCCGCCGGCTCTTACCGATATTGACTGTACGATTCCCAGTGGAAGTCGAGTTGGTATCGTCGGCCGGAGCGGTTCTGGCAAAAGCACCCTTATCTTGGCGATCATGAGACTTCTTGAGCCGAGTTCAGGACACGTAGAAGTGGATGGAGTGAGCCTCTCAAACGTGGCGCTAGCGCGCGTCCGTAATGCTCTCGCTGTGGTGCCCCAGGAACCGATCTTATTCTCAGGCGCTTTGCGCGAATCTCTCGATCCTTTTGGCGAATACTCAGACGATGCTGTGATCGCAGCTCTTCATCGCGTCCACCTCGGATCGTTCTTTGATTCGCTTCCCCACGGATTGCAAACAACTGTGAGAGAAGGCGGATTTAATTTCAGTTGTGGACAGCGCCAGCTGATCTGTTTAGCACGGGCGCTGCTTCGAAAAAGTCAGGTCATTATCCTTGATGAGGCAACTGCCGCTATCGATGTCGAAACCGACTTCGCAATTCAACAAACTATACGAGAAGAGTTTAAGGGCGCGACATTATTGGTGATTGCACATCGCCTTGGCACCGTTCTCGACTCAGATTGCATCCTGGTGCTGCAGGATGGATTCAGAAAAGAATTCGACTCTCCAAAAAACTTGTTACAAAAACAAGGCTCAATTTTGGGTATTTTGTTGCGTGAGATGCAGACCAAGGGTCCATCGCAAATCGGGCAAAACACCTAAAAAACTTGTCATGGCAGCTACTTGGGGCTTTTCCGACAGCTTGGAATGCTTTGGCCTCTGGAAAGCACTCTGAATGCCGTACCCCGGGTTTCGGGGTCTCTTTTGTCAAATTCCGCAAAATACAACGTCGAGATTCGTAGTTTATCACGTTGATTTGCCGACTTATTCGAACTCCCGTATCTCTGACCATGCAAGCTTGATCGCAGGTCGGCGACAAGGGAGCAAACAAACAACGAAGCGTCTTCAAGATGGGAAACCGAGACGAGACGCTGAGTGAACGAAAGGACCTCTATGAGAAACCTCACACTAAACTTCGAACTAGGCGAGCTAACAGAAGTACAATTTCAAGACAGTGTGCATGGCAACCTTCGTCGCTCGGTGCGCGGTAAAACCGGCGGACCGTTCCGGACCGCGGGTTCATTCCAGTGGACCTCAGCAGTAAAGGCCCTTGCTCTTCTCTTGATCAAGACTAAGGCAGTGCCTATGGAAGCTCTTCTTAGGGGTGACGCCAACTCGCTTGCAGCGAGCCTTGACTATGCGATCTCGAAGCAGCCGGTTTGGTTAACCGACATGTTCGGGTGCGACCAGCAGGGTATCAGCTTCGCACGACGATTAATCCTCCGCACAAACCCTGAG
>JBIJBZ010000173.1:0-6979 GCA_044344945.1 Bdellovibrionota bacterium
TAAAGCGGGATCTCTTCTTTTCACTTGGTCAGTTCTCTCTGGACGGCCTTGAGGATATCGACCTGTGCCTCAAGGTAAGGGGTCAATCACTGCGGTGTCGTTATGTTCCGCGCTCCGTGGTGCATCACCATGGCTCCGTTACACTGACCCATAGCCCTCCCGGCTCCTGCCCAGAGACGACCTCAACTGATTTCGTTGAGAGATGGAAGAGCCAATCACTAGTTCTCGATGATTACCTTTGGCACCTTGAAGATGAGCAGTGGCCTGGCCCGCCAGCCCAAACGAAGCCCGAGCGCCTTGAGCGAGCTGTTGAATCGGTTGAAATCCTTATTGAAGCGAAACGTCTGCGCGAGCAAGGTCTGTATAGCGAGGCACTTGTCCTCATAGACAAAGCGATACACGTCTGGCCCCTCAATCCAATGGCGTACGTCGATCGGTGCGCGGCGTTATGCGAAGCTCAAAGAGTTGACGAACTCCTTCAGGATCTACAACGCTCAGAGCAATTTTTATTCTATCCTACCCTTATGACAGAGCTTCTCCCGATCTTCTCGAAAGTTCTCCCCGCTGAGATTGTAGACAGACTACGCGCATCGCTCAACCCACGCAGTCTGTAGGGCACACGGCAGACGTATCAACTGTGCCCCCAACAAAGCTGCAAGTCCTCTCGGAGGTTACAAACAACCGATTACACCGCCGTTTTTTAGCTTGGTTATTCCCGCGAATCCCACGGTAGCGTCATCGCATCCTAAGGGGCGTATGACCAAAGCGCGATTTGCTGCATTTTATTGCGTCCACAATGATGATAGGTGGCTTGAGTATTCAATACGATCCATTTATCCCGTGATCGACGCTATCTACTTCCTCGTTGCCGACGAGCCATGGCGAGGTTTGCCTGAAGATAATTCTAAGACACTGCGCTGCATTGAAAACTTCCCCGATCCTGATCGGAAATTGCGTCTACTCCGAGGCTCCTGGAAGGGAGAGGTTGAACAGCGTAACAACGCTCTGGCCGAGTTAACTTTGGCTGGATTCGACTATGCTTTCATAATCGATGCCGATGAAATTTATGAAACACAACAACTTCGCGGAGCCCTTGATCATGTGTCTCAGCGACCTGACGTTGGTTGCTGGCATTGCTGCTTCGTGCATTACTGGAAATCACCGTTCCATCGAATCGATCCGGTAGATCGGCATCATCCACCGATTATTCTAAAGCTCGGAACTGGAGGCTTCGTAGAGTTTCGTAACTGCCTGGCAACATCGCACGCACTTATTCCCCCAGCGGTCCTCTTCTGTCATCACATGAGCTATGCCAGGAGCGACGAAGAGATCCTCCGCAAGATCTCTACCTTCAGCCACTCACATCAAATTGACCCCGAGTGGTTCAAAAACAAATGGAAGCAGTGGGATACCGACAATTCAGTGACGGATCTCTGCCCTTACAATCCGGGGGCATTTCACCACACAGCGGGTGTTGAGCAATCGATTCTTCCTGAAGTTTTGCGCACCGTAGATCCCCAAGACTTAATCCCTCGGTAGGCAAACGTTCGAGGGCAGAACATCCGCAGCAGGCAGCGCGGGGCATTTTCCTCAAAAACCCGCATGAGCCTCGAAATTCACGTTTTCTGACGAAGTGCTCTATTCGGCAGAATTCAAAACGCGCAGTTTCTCTTCAGCGCCTGAAAGGAGCTTCCGTAGATGCTGAACAAGCCGTGTCCCGTGTTCATACGAACCGATCGCCTGATCAAGCGGTAGCGTTCCTCCTTCAACTGAAGCAACCACCTCCTCAAGTAAACGAAGAGCATCTTCAAATTTTAGAGCCTCGATCTCCTTCGGACCGACTTCGCCCTTTATCAACGCCTCTAGAGTTACTGACTTTTCAGTTTGTCCTGCTTTTGCCATCTAGCCTCCTCTGGGCCGTCACTGTGCCCGAAATTAATCCATCTGATACCTGAACATCGATCGTATCGCCGACCCCAACAGCTTCAACCGATCGGACGTGCGTACCTCTGACGCGCACGATGCTATACCCCCGATCCAATACCGACTGAGGATTAACAGCCTGAAGTCGCAGCTCAACTGCAGTAACCGCCGTGGAAGCAGTTGCCACATTTCGACCGGCAGCTACAACCATCCGCTCCGACAAGCCACTTACGACATCCGAAAGACGTAGCAGCTCGGTTTGCGGGGTAGCTCTCTGGAGCCGCTCAGCATGCCCTTGCACCAGCTCGGAGGCCCCTTTGTAAAAGCTACTCGCAGCTTTCCGCAGACGTGTCTCGAAAAAATCGCAGCGAGTCCGGAGCAACTCAATAACCCTATCCGGCCTGATCTGGGCAAGTGATAGCTCTGCAGCCCGAACTCGTAGACTCGCTTCCTTGCTCAGGGCTACGAGGCGTGACTCCAACCGCATACCGAGTTCATCAACTCGCTGAACTCTCGGCTGTAACCACCGATCGGTATCAGCCAATCGACGCTCAAGCTCTGCCACCCGCTGCAAGAGATCGCTGACGCGCGGCACAACCATCTCCGCTGCTGCTGTTGGTGTTGGTGCACGGACGTCCGCCGCTAAATCGCAAAGGGTGATATCCACCTCATGGCCAACACCCGAAACAACGGGGCAAGAGCATGAGAACACGGCTTTAACCACCTCCTCCTCATTAAAGGCCCAGAGATCTTCGAGGGAACCACCTCCCCGCGCAACGATAATGACATCAACCAACCCTGACCTGTCCATGCGCTGTAGCGCCCTTGCGATCTCCGTTGCAGCACCCTCTCCCTGCACCCTCGTATCAGCGATGTACACCACCATTGAAGGGAATCGCTCACGTATCTTGACCATCATGTCGTGAATTACGGCTCCGGTCTGAGAGGTCACAAGACCAACTGCCCGAGGCAGAAAGGGGAGCGGACGTTTGCGTTCAGTCGCAAAGAACCCCTCCTTCTCCAGTCGTTGCTTAAGTTCAAGAAATCGACGCTGGAGCTCCCCTTCGCCGTCTTCGAACAACCGGTGAACAACGATCTGAAATCGCCCATTCTGGGCGTACACGTTGGGGCGGCCGTGACACCGAACCGACATTCCTACTCGCGGCTTGAAGCCTAATGTCCGAGCAACGCCGGCCCACATCGCACACGAAAGCTGGGCACCCTCATCCTTAATCGTGAAGTAGATATGCCCGCTTTGGGCTACCGTCATCTGCGATATCTCGCCTTTAAAAAGAAGCTGCGGAAACTGAAGCTCAAGTATATCGTTAACCAGACGCGTGACATCTGAGACCGAGAGGTACAACGGTTCTCCAGCCGACTCTTTTGACCCGTTTGTCCGCATACGAGATGAAGGTTCCACACCGGTGACACTACTACGAAAAGCAAGCAAGGTGAATGATAATACGCGCCCGGGTCCCCGACCACGGCGTGGGCCATTTGCTATTCTTTCTATCCTCTGGAGGGTCTGTGTGGCCTCGCTCTGCGTAGACCCACTCATAGCTGGATATTCATCCCCACAAATACCCAAAGAGGAAGCACTCCGAATGGCGATACTCTGCGCAGTGGCGACCATTCCCTTTCTCAAACAGGATGCCGTGTGTCGGGTCGTCGCCAAGCTACGAACTCACAACAAGAAGCTCCTAGAGTCACCCTCAACATGGACAACTGGGATGATAGTCGGAGGAATCGCGCTGATGGCATCTGTGAAGGCTCTTCTCATCCCAAGACTAGATAACGTTATTGCGATCATCTTTCTTCTCTGTGTCATCTTCGGAGTGCTCAAAGCATTACGACAAGCTGTGAAGGAAACCAAAGCGGTGCGCGATACACATCGCGACAATCCAAAAATGCAGATCGACCAGTGGCAGATGCAGCTCGTTGTAATCTTCCTCCTCCCAATTATTGCTGCGCGCGCCATAAGCATCCTCCTCTCCGCGGCTAGCACGGCACCTGATGCACTACGATGGTGTGGCGCGGGGCTTCTGACGAGTGGCGTACTACTCTTAATGCTAAAGCCGAAAATATCCTGCTTTATTGGTGTATGCCGAACGTGTAAACACCCAGTTCCGATTGTCTTCGTAGAGTTCGGTAGTTGTCCCAGGTGCGATGAAACACTTCTGGAGAAGATAGAAACCAGCGCCCGATGAGGCGCCACCCGTTCGCCTCAAGGGTCCTACCTAATTCGACCCTCCACTGATGCCGCCAAAGAGCCGACTAAGGAGCCCTTTTTTCGGCGATCTCGGCGCCAGCGCACTATCGTGATCCGGGAAATCAGCCGAGGTCGAGATCGTATGCCCAGACAACTCCGCTGATTCGTCACCTGATACTGTCGTATCCGCCAGAACTCCCGTCTCAAGCACCTGCTGCGAAAGCTGCTGAATCACCTCTCCTTGGGCAGAGAGGAGTGCGACTTCGAGGCTCATCACTGAACCTTCTACGATACCCTTGAGCACTTTCTCGAATTCCACCGCAAACTGGCTGAGTCCGATATGCTGGCGGGTCCACACGGCGCCCTGCTGCGAGCGGATAAACTTTTTGCCGATCACTTCTCGCTCGCCGGCATGTCGAATCAGTGTACACTGCACTGCAATCCCTTCTTCCAAGAACTCCCCAAAGGGAATGTTCACCAGCACCCGCGTCGATACTGTCGCGGCTTGGAGGTATGCATACCCTACCGCATCAACGAGAACCGGAGTGGGATTCTTCACATCGATCACTCGCTTACCACCCGAAACGAGTGGCTTTACGAAGCACTCTTTCTGCTCGGAAAGCAGCACATCCCCTTCTGGGGTCAGCGCCGTCACACGAGCAAACAATCGGACCTTGGAACCTACCCGTGCGCCTTCAAGACCAACAGACCATCCAAGAACCTCTTCCTTCGAGAAATTTGCAACAACTGTCTGCTCAAGGAACCCAGAATGTCCCTCGATGCACACCGCACGAGTAACGGGTTTAAAGCTCATGCCAAGCGAGTCAGAATAAGCTTGAAGCAACACATGGCCATCCTCTCGTTCAAGCGAAACCTCAACTCGATAGGGCGAAACGATCTCCCCCACCCGTCCGGCTGCTAACTCAGCGAGCTGGCTACCGGCATTGCGGGGACAAAACGTTGCCTGCACCCGAATCCCTTCATCGCCACCAAACAACCATGCAGAATCGATATCGATCGACTCCAGCTCAACACTGGACACTCTGTGACGCACCGCCGGTACATTCACCCCAGCCTCACGCGCTTGTTCCAGCGATGCAACGGCTTTGCGACCCGTACGATCAGGAACCTGGACCCGTACGCTCGCCATATCGCCACACAGCACTCGATCATCTTCCGATACGATAACTATCTCGCATGTGAGGTCGTGCTGACCGGGCGTTAACAAGAGGAACTCAACTGGAATCTCTATTGATAATCCGCGATAGAATGCCCAGGCTCCCTTGGGATGAAGAACGCGGCGATACCGGTACGAGGAGACAGATTCAACCGCGACGTTTAGCTCTGAAGCAACAAACGGTATGCCGAGCGACGAAAGTTCCACGATATTGCCCTTGCTGTCGACAAATCGACACTCGAGCATCACACTCTCACCGGCATGCATAAAGAGCGAGAGATCAAACTGTACCGAAACCGAGTGCCTTTCCCATCCTGCTACAACCACGAAACCGCTTGAAACAGCTAGCTCTGAGAGTTTATCACCCGAAACAACATCGTGTGGCCACATCCCTGCGGCGTGAGGCGCGGGCACTGAGGCACTCTCTCGACGCGGGACACATATACTCTCCGACTTTGAGACCGCGAGGATCTCACGTGCATCCCCATCCATGACTGAGACTACAAATTCAACATCGCAACGCCCCACCGGCAGCTCAAGGGCGGTATACGGAACGAACGCTCGGATCTCATCGATCACAAGTCTTTGCGCGTTGGGACGGATCGGGACGAGTGAACAGAATGGCGAATTCTCGGCGAGCACCTCCACAGAGTCGCCATTTCCCGGGTCCGTCCAACTGGACCATTCAGGTCTCACCGACACAGCTTCCCCATTCGAGAGCACCGTAACCCGCAGCCACAACGGCTGCCCGTCACGTCCGATCAGTCTTAGCCCGCACGCGATCAGGCACCCTTTTGTCCCAAACATCTGATGATCGTGCATGATCTCAAAACCGTAGATGGCGTCTTGGTCATCACGGGTCAATCGCCCATCCGTATCTACGAACGAGACATTACTGCTGAGCTCAATCTCAAGGCTCGCTAGACTCATCTTTCGACGTACATACCACTTCAGTAGCATCGTAAGTTCATCGAGTTCACGGCTGATATCGTATTCAACGGAGCGCGCAATGTGAGATGGATTTGCTGCCCGCAGATAGCCCTCTCGTTCGTACGCATCCCGCGCAGAAAGAGCCTTCTGGGCACGTCGCACGAGCCCGCCGACGATCCCTACCTCGACCGAGCCCGCATATAGAGCACTCAACAGCTGCGGAAGATGAGGCTCGATTGTAAAAACCCCAGTTTCACGGTGCGCGAGGTCGCGAATGACCTTCAAAACTAATTCCGCGACCTTTCCCTGCGCAGAAACAGAGGAACGGCGCTCGCGGCTACGGTACTTGTGGGCCTTCCGAATCTGCTCCTCTAGCGGAGCGATAAAATTCTGGAGATCTCGCGAGCGCTCACCCATAAAGCGTCGGATCTCAATCGGAGATATAGGTGAATTGTCACGAAAGGCCGGGAGGCGATTGAGCCTATTCGAAGTAGCTGCGTGTCCGTTTTTGGGAGCCACCTTGAGCGCGGTGCCGGACTCAATCGTAGTGGGCCCGTGGGCTTCATTATCAAGTTCTTCCTTCTCAACCACGTTCATGTGACTCGCACTACCTGTGTTCGTTCCGTCATCGAGCCCACCACGACGGCTCGCACAATCAATACGCCGGCTCGTTAATGTCTCTTCTCAGTCTCTTCAAGCCCTATCTACGGGTCTTGTAGCCAAGGTCTTCGGAGTCCCCG
>JBIJBZ010000099.1:0-12231 GCA_044344945.1 Bdellovibrionota bacterium
TACCAGTGACCGGCTGCGTCAAGATACCCAGTCCTCAGCGTCAGGGATCGGCGGCGGGTGGCGTAGCTAATTCGTTACACTCACTTTTTTGCGTCTCATGCAGACCGCTGCCGAACTCACAGAGGCCTGATATGTACCTTAAACACAACGCAACTATCAACCCATGTTGTGAATCTTTCTGAGGAACTCCCCCGAATTGTAAAACCACCTGCTTTTGGATTATAACTGTGCGCCTGTACAAGGTCTGTCACAAGGAAAAGGTTCAGCATGGCTACCGAGATTAAGATGCCCCAACTAAGCGATACAATGAGCTCTGGAAAGATCCTCACCTGGAGACTCAACGAAGGGGCTACCGTTAAGCGTGGAGATATCCTTGCTGAGGTTGAGACGGACAAGGCGAATCTTGAGATTGAATCATTCTTCAACGGTACTCTTCTGAAGGTGATGGTTCCTGCTGGATCGATGGCTAAAGTAGGCGAAGTGATCGCAGTAATTGGTCAACCAGGAGAGGCTGTCGGCACAACCCAGGTTGCGCCTGCGACTCCTGCTCCAGCACAGCCAACTCCAATCGCTGCTGCGAGTGCCACACCAAGCCCAACCCCAGCAACACCTGCGGCTGCTCTTACCTTGGTTTCAGCGAGCGACCGAGTCAAAGCTAGCCCGCTGGCGAAAAAGGTTGCTGAACAGCTTCAAGTCAACCTCGCTGGCGTTCAGGGAACTGGACCTCACGGCCGTATAGTTCGACGGGATGTCGAGGCGGCTGCCGGGGAGGTAGTAGCACCACAAACCGCGTCGGCTGCGCCAGCCTACACACCTACGCCTGCTGCGACTACAGGGGCTGCAGGTACCCTTACTCCACTCAACCGCATGCGTGAAACTATCGCTCGTCGGATGCAGGAGAGCGTTACTACGTCCCCGCACTTCTACGTTACAACCTCGGTTGACATGGGTGAAGCAATCAGATTGCGCGAAGTGCTTAAAGAGAAGGCGGAGTTTAAAGGTATCTCGGTCAATCACCTGGTTATCAAGGCAACAGCCTACGGGCTCAAGCATGCGCCAGAAGTAAACGCTGCAATGCGCGATGGACAACACTATCAGCCGGCACAGATTAATATCGGTATTATAACTGCACTCGAAGGCGGGCTGATCATCCCGGTACTGAAGGAAGTTGATACGATGTCCCTTAAGGACGTTGTATTTGAAGCTCGTGCTGCTATCGACCGCGCCAAGGCCGGACGCCCTAGCTCCAGCGACCTCTCTGGTGGAACATTTAGCATATCCAACATGGGTATGTTCGACGTAGAGAACTTTACAGCGATTATCAACCCAGGTCAGGGCGGAATACTTGCGGTCAGCTCGGTTAAGCAGCAACCTGTTGTTAAGAACGGACAGATTGTGCCCGGGTCTGTTATGAAGGTAACGGTATCGGTCGATCACCGCATTATAGATGGAGTGATGGCGGCGACGTTCCTCAAGCACTTTAAAGAAGCCCTTGAGCTACCCGCGCTCCTCATGGCGTAACATTTAGGAACCTCAGTATGTCGGTGGATGTGCCTCGCAATACAACGAACCTCGTAAAGCCCGCGTGGCTTAAGGTGCGAGCACCCGGTTCCCCGGAATACCTAGAAACCAAAAAGATAGTTAAGGAGTTAAAGCTCCATACGGTTTGCGAAGAGGCAATGTGTCCGAACATCGGTGAGTGTTGGTCACACCACACTGCCACCTTCATGATTATGGGGGAGCTCTGTACGCGAAAATGTCACTTCTGCTCCGTCAAGAAGGGAACCGAAGATACGCTGGTTGCTCTCGACCCTTTTGAGCCAGAGCGCGTCGGTATCGCGGTCAAGGAGCTTGGCCTTAGACACGCCGTGATTACCTCCGTCGACAGAGATGACGTACCGGATAACGGAGCGAATCACTTCTTAAAGACTATTACGGCGATTCGGAAACACGCTCCCGGATGCAAGATTGAACTTCTCATTCCAGACCTCAAGGGCTGCCGAGAGGATCTGGCAACGATCCTAAGTGCGAAGGTTGATGTGCTCAATCACAACATCGAAACGGTTCCACGGATGTATAAAAAAGTACGGCCGGGAGCTGGATACGTGCGTTCACTCTCCATCCACCGTTGGGCCAAAGAGATTGACCCGCAGGTCATAACCAAATCGGGTATCATGGTCGGACTTGGAGAGACCACGGAAGAAGTTCACGGCGTGATGGATGACATGCGTGCAGTCGGAATCGACGTAATGACTATCGGACAGTACTTGAGACCAACACCGAAGCAACTACCCGTGCGCGCCTTTATCACCCCAGATGAGTTCAAGGCATACGAGGAAGAGGGATTGCGACGAGGGTTTCGATTTGTTGAGTCTGGTCCGTTTGTGCGTAGCTCGTACCACGCCTGGAAGCATACCGCCGATGTTGCTCTCAGAGAACACGAGTGATGAATTTGTCGGAAAGCGACCCTACTCCGGGCTCCGTATATCTCATTCCTAATCTTCTCGGCGAGACCTCACTAGACACATCTCTCCCTGCATACGTAGCTCGTGTGGTAGGCGCTCTTCAAAATTTTCTCGTCGAAGATGAGAAAAGTGCCCGTAAATTAATTAAGCAACTGGTCCCCACAGCCGAGATTCGATCCCTCAACATTCAACGGCTTAACGAGCATACAAAACCTGCCGAGCTCAAGGCCCTTATGGCGCCACTTACTGCCGGCGAAGATATCGGGATTATCTCCGAAGCAGGATGCCCGGCGATTGCGGATCCTGGAGCGGATGTCGTGCGGAGGGCTCACCACCTGGGCGCTCAAGTTGTTCCCTTGGTTGGCCCCTGCTCTATGGTGCTGGCACTCATGGCTTCTGGCCTCAACGGTCAACGGTGGCGATTCGTCGGATACCTACCGGTCGAAGGCCCCCAAAGAAAACACGAGATTACGAGCCTCGATCGCACCGTTCAGAGCGCACATGAAACACAGATAATGATGGACACCCCATATCGCACCCAGCGACTCTTTGTTGAACTTCTTGAAACGTGCCACCCAGACACGCAGCTCTGTGTAGCCCAAGAATTAACAACCTCGCGTGAATACATTCGGACGGCGTCGATTGCAGAGTGGCGCCAGGAACAAGTCGAGCTCTCAAAGATCCCGACCCTCTTTTTGATCGGTCGATAGTCTCTTGTCGTGTCAGCGTGGGGTTTCTGATAGCCTCTGAATAGCTGTTGGTACTCCTGCGCCTTCTCCACATCTTCACCTTGATGAGGATACGGATCCGGAACTGGACCGCGAGCTCTAAAGCTTTTTCCCACCTACGCCCCAGAAATCAAGCGCTTGGACACCCCTTGGCGTATAGCCATCACTGGAAACTATATGCTAACCTCTTGAAACGTTTGCAAAACTAACCTCTCAAATAAACTTGTTGGAGGCCGGCGAAGTCCACATCTCGCTACCCATCGAACAGTATAGTTTTGAGGTCGATTGCAATCATTCCGTGTTCCACAGTGGAGCAGTACGAGTACGAGCACGGCACGTAACCGCCATCAGAGCAGATGAAAAGACCCTCAGGAAACACCTTGGCCCTCGTCGGGCTCTTCCTCGGCTTGCTGGTCGGTCTCTCTCTCATGCTCTTCAAGCAGTGGCTCGTGAACGAAATCGTGAGTGCCCTTGAGGATGAAGTGCACGCTGCTTGCGATTGCTCCCTCGCTTTCGATAGCTTTGACCTCTCATTCTCGCAACTGAACGGCCGCGCCCGAAACATCCGCATCCTGGAGAAAGGAAAACCAAAACTAAGCTTCAAAGATATCACCGCGGAGGTCGACCTACGGCAGATCCGTGAAAGGAGAGTCTCGCTCACTCGAGTCCTTCTGTCGCAGGGTATTGCAGACGGCGTTGGACCCGATTCAGTCACCTTCCGCTTCATTGATCAACTCACAACACCTCTTCCACCAGAAAAGCAACGACCAGACAGGTGGCATGTTGTGCTTGAAACCCTTGAGGTTCAGGACTCCTTCCTCCGTGAACCGTTTGATACGAGTGAGATATCAGGCTCAGGCGTCTCTCTCTTTGTAAAACGGATCGGCGAGAACTTCTCCCTACTTCCACGAATAGAAGACCTACGCTACACCTCATACGGCACAAAATCAGGCGAACCACCCTCCGAATTATTTCTCGGTTCGCTCTCTGGATCTCTCGTGATTGAAGATTCAAAGACCGTCTTTAACTCGATCTCGTTGGGTCGAAACACCTCTCGAGTGGATGCAAAAGCGGATCTTGATACCGATCACGGTGATCAACTCAGCGGCTCAACTACCTTTGAGATGACACCGTCCTATATCGGTTTGCCGGATTGGCTCCAAGGTTCGTTCACCGGTGAGACCTCAATTACCGGCCCAATCGGCAGCCCGATACTCGCTGGTAATGTTTCTGGTTCACCCACTCATCCGATGACCCTTGCCTTTCCGAATGCATCGGATGTCCCCCTCTCCTCCATGACCGCAAAGCTCTCAGTTGACCTGAATCATGGCTCGCCAGTCGTATCGCTCGATGAAATTCAAGGAGCAGGAGACAAAACGTCACTAAAGGGCACCCAACCACTCGTCTTTTCAGATGCCGGATTATCAGCCGGTTTCGACGTCTCAATTCCAACCTTCACATATGGTCCATTTACGATACAGAATGCCAAGGCACGCATCTCTGTAAAACAGGGATCCACGGGAACGACAACAGCCTTTGACATTACAAGCGATGATCTGCAACTCCAGGGTTTCTCTCTTGGTCCACATAAAATCAGTATCCGACTCGATCCGACGGCGGTCGATGTCACCGCTGACTCAACGAATTCGCGCCAAGGAGCCCTTCACTGGAAGGGAACGGTCGATATTTCGGGGCCCGAAGCGACTCTAGAGAGCGGGCTCTTACGACTTGAATCATACCGCTACCCGACAAAACTTCCCGTAGATGACGAACGTCTTGCTCCGATTGCCGTGACGACGTCGATGTCGCTGAAGGGGCCCCTCGATCTTGCCAAGCTTAGTGGCGAGGGAGAAACAACAGTCTCATTTCCTGATACCGCTTCCGGCTTTCCACTCCGAGGCAAAACAACTCTCAAAGATGGGCTACTCAAAGTTTTCCTTCCTGATTCGAGCTACAAAGGGTCAGCAGAATTGAACGTTGATTTCATCAAAACTCGCGGAGGCAAGTTACGACTTACCCTTCCACCACAAAAAGCCAGTGCTCTTTTCCCGCAGGATGAGTGCGGATCCCTCGGCGCAAACCTCTCCTACTCATTTCCACTCGAACAGATCCTGTTAGGCTCCGGGGAGCTCGGTATTGAGTCGTTTGAGCTGGGATGCGCCCCGTACGCACTTGTCCTGCCCAAGAATACTAAGATTCCGATCCGAAACGGCTCCTTTGCAATCCGAGAGCTTCCCATTTCGACCCTTGAGAGCACCCTGGTTCTCAACGGGGAACTGGGAATAGCGCGCGGCTTTGACCTCTCAACAAAAGGAAAGCTTCAACTTAGCTCTCTCATCCCGTTTCTACCCTCGCTTGACGACCTAAATGGGATTCTCAAAGCAGACATGTCAATCAAGGGGCCACTTGGAGCTCCTCTCTTTAACGGAACGGCGCTACTTTCGAATGGAGAATTCGGATTATCTTCCCCGGATCTGGGCGCACACGACATCCAGGGTGCATTCACCTTAGCGGGCTCACATGTGAAGATCGACAAACTCATCGGATCGGTGAACAACGGAACGTTTGCAATCAAAGGGTCTTTGCTTCCTTTTGACTGGCCCCACTCTGAGCTGACTGCCAACCTCAACGAGGTAACGATCGAGCCGATGGAGGACGCCTCAATCACGTTCTCCGGCGATCTGCGGCTTGGCCTCAGCAACCTGAAACGACAGATGCTCTCAGGCCAGCTCATAATTAACTTCGCCGAGGTCGCGAAGGATTTTGACCTTAATAAGATCCTGATTAACGCCATCTCCGGCTACTTCCTGCCAACTCGAGCCCAACCTACGACGGTAAAAAAGAAGATGGATATTGAGCTTAACGTAGGCATATCCGCACCGCGAAACATCTTCGTGCTTACTCCCTTTTTCAGCGCTGAGCTGAACAGTCAGATCCACGCGGGCGGAACGATATCAGAGCCCGCGCTTGCTGGATCGATGCAGGTCTTGAGCGGTTGGGTAGGAGTAAAAGGCAATCGCTTCGACATCACCTCGGGTGGACTCACGTTCAAGCCGGGCTCAATCATGCCAACTATCGAGATTGCGAGCGAAGGTACCCTTCGCACGGCAACCGGAGAGAACATTCTCGTGACACTCGATGCCTCTGGTCCCTTGCAGAACCCCAAGATTGAGCTCTCCTCCGATCGGGGATTATCTCAAGGAGACATCCTACTTCTCCTCACCTCGTCACGCCGCTTGGGCGGAAGCACGCAAGCAAACAAATTAGGGAGCCAATTCAACCTTGATCAGCGATACTTCATCTCTCAAGATTCTTTTTCAAGCGTTCAATCATTCTTCCGCAACCTGACCCGAATCGATACCCTCTCCTTTGAGCCAGCGTACAACCAATTTACCGGAACAATCGAGCCGGCTGTCGTTGCCCGTAAAAACGTCTCTCCCCGCCTTACACTGCTGGGGGAAAGCTTATTTAGTTCAGTGTCCAACTCACGAGCCGGAGGTGTCTACAGCCTCACGCCGAGGCTTAATGTAAATGCCTTCTTTCAAACTGTGAGCACCCAACGCAGCTCGATTGTAAGCTCCGACCTCACCTACACGATTCTCTCCGAGCAATCGGAGTTCGTAACGTTTAAGGTTGAAGGGCTCAAAGAGTTTGATGAACAGAGCATCCTAGCATCGGCTCGTCTCGGAACGGCCTCCCGCATCTTAAATACAGACGAGGGGCTTCGCTCGATTGAACGCCAGATCGAGAACTACATGCAGGATCAGGGCTACCGGCAGGCTTCGGCTGCGGTTTCGTGTACCCGAGGTGAGCGGTATTGCTACGAGATATTGATGAGGATTGATGAAAGAGATCCGTCGACTATCACAGACGTCGTCTTTGAACGAGATCCTCTCCCAGAGACGCTGATAAAGATGGTTCAAGACACAGCCCCTCTGGGCACCCTCGCGACCTCCACGATCACCGATACGATCGAACGAAAAGTCGTTTTGGCCCTTCGAAACGACGGCTTTATCTCTGCTCGAATAGCTCCCTCGTACCGTATGCACGGCTCAAGTTCTAACGTTACGCTCGTCGTATCTGCAGACATACGGGAACCGATCTCTTTTGTCTTTAAGGGAAATACCGTGTTCTCTGCAAAGGACTTCCTCGACTCTATCGATCTGTTCTCTCGGCGACGCTCATTTGGAAACAACACCATTAAGCTCCTGGTCCAAAACATCGAACAGATGTATCAGGAGCGCGGGTACCTCTTTGTGCAGGTCTCGTACACTGAGGACCGATCGAACCCCGAACGACTCACGTACATGGTTACCATCGCAGAGGAAGCTCCGACGAAAGTTCAAGAGGTCACGATCTCGGGGAATTCAAGCATCTCGCGGGAGCGATTAGTCGAGATTATGAACCAGCTTGGACTCGCAGACCAAACTCGACTACTCAATCCAACCTATGCGGTGCCAAACCAACTCGACACGCTGCGAGATGCTATCCTTACCGCGTACCAGGAGGAAGGATTTCCGGAAGCATCCGTGAGCTACCTGATCGTTCCAGATAAAACCGGGGAAAACCTTACTATCGCCTATGAAGTACGCGAGGGCACCCCGCGTCGAACGGACTCAATATCAGTGACTGGCTACCCGAAGGATCTCCCCTCCCTACCGCTGCCACCCATTCCAGCATCCATTCCGCGGGTAAACGTGTTCGTTGAGGACTTGATCGAAGCCTTACGAAATGAGGGATATCTCTTCCCCACGGTAGACCTTGATCCATCGGACAATTTTGCTTCACTCACAATAAGCGTAGATCCAGGTCTTCGCACATTCATTTCATCGATCACGTATGAGGGATTGGCGGTTATACCAGAAAAGACCGCGCTTCGTGACACCACGATTAAAGTTGGCCACCCCTATCGTGCTGAGGATGTGAACATCAGCAAGCGAAAGCTGCTACGATCCGGACTATTCTCTCGCGTTGAGATCGTAGCGCAGGATGGGGCGTTTGATAGCGCCAAGGAATCCGTCATTATTCGTTTGGTAGAGCGTCCGTTAGAAACCCTTGAGGTCGGATTAGGAGCGAATTCGGAGTTTGGATTGCATACCTTCGGTGAAGCAGTGAACAAGTCATTTTTTGCCGATGGACGTAGCTTGTCACTGCGCGTTGATACGTATTTTGATCAGGCTCAGATCAACCCAAATGGTTCCGGTGCGATTAGCCAGGGTTTTACGAGCTTACGCTACGTCGACCCTACAATATTCGACTCGGAGTATACCCTAACGGAAGAGCTTCGCTACCAGCGACAGGAACTTACCACTCAAGAGTTCAACATCGACCGTGTTCTTTTTGGTTCCTATCTCTTTAAGCAATACGACTACGGCCTCACCGTATCGGCCGGACACTCGATCCTGTGGGATAATCTCTTCGATGTTGATCCCGGAGCTATTATCTCGCCCCTCGATGATGGGCACGTTCGCTTAAGTTTCCTCTCAAGTATTATGAAGCTCGACAAACGAGATGATTCAATTCTTCCACGTCGAGGCTACACCCTATCTCTTGAACCTAAGCTTTCACTGGTTGGGATCGGCTCAGAGGCGAATTTTGCCTCTGCGATAGCACGCAGCACAAAGACCGTTCCGCTGGACTTCATCTCCCCCCGCTACTCCCTAGGACTGGGCCTCTCAGGGGGATTATCACAACCGTGGGGAGACACGAGCGAGATTCCAATTACTCAGCGCTTTTACCTTGGCGGTCGAACAACAGTACGAGGATTCCGCGAGAACTCCCTTGGTCCACTGGGAAGCGATGGTGCAGTGATCGGGGGAGATACGATGGTTAACGGGAAAAGCCAACTCCAATACCTGGTTGCGGACTCCTTTAGCACACATACATTCTTCGATTGGGGAACCGTGTGGCTTAGACACCGAGAGTTTGACCTATCCGCGATTCGAACAAGTGTGGGCATAGGGTTTCAATATCGCTCCCCGATCGGCCCGATAGGATTCGATATCGGCCATCCACTCAAGCTCTACGAGGGGGAGTCCTCCTTTCGAGTACACTTTAATGTTGGAAGCATGTTCTAAGAGGGGTGTCCGCGAGAACGCGCACACTCAGCGGCCGAGAGACTCGCACGCCACCACAACGCCGTTTGTTTGCAAACAGTGCGTCTCCGGCCTCCGAGGCTTTGCTTCGCTAGTCAGCACTCCCTCACCTTGCCATTTCTGGCTCATCGACGGAATTAGTGGGTAGTAGCGGGGCAGAGCTACGGCATAACCCGCTGAGTTTCCAGCTAAAAACGAGGTTATTACGTGCACGTGCTCGTGCGCGTGAACGTGAACGTACCCGCAAGGGATTGCAGTACTACTGTTGGTTTATTCACCCACGTACCTACATCTCATCTGACGAACACGAGAGCGGAGAGCTCCTGCTTACTAGCGTTGTTTATAAGCTATGTTGAGCGCGCGCGAGTTCATGTTTTCGGGTACGTGCACGAGCAGGTGCACGTGAACGGCCCGATATCATCAAAAAGCACCCACTAAAAACGTCGAAGACCCCCATTTCTTTGTAATCCCTTTCGTTATTCGGTAGCATCTGTTGCTAATGCGCAAAAAACCGTACGTACGCGAGACGGTTTGCAATACCATCGGGGCCGCTTGATGAGAGTCCTCAAAGCGCGAAGTTGGCCCAGCAATCTCGGTAACTATGCACACTGTTACTCCTATCTCGGCAAGCACGGTAGAAAAGAGGTCGTACCTCGCCTTCGTTGCGATCCTGGTAGGCCTGATCTACTTCGGGCTCAGCACCCCGTTTATAACGATCTTATTTGGATATCTGATCGTCTCTGCCCTTGGTCACAAACTGCCGAAGCCGGGTGCAGTCGTTGTATTTTGCATCATCGCCGTCGGGCTTCTGTATCTATTCATTCACTCGGTACAGCAGGCGATTCGAGGGTTGCCGAGTATCGTTGAGCAGGCTATTCCGAACATCATTCAGCATGCGGATCGAATGGGCTTTAATGTACCCTTTAGCGACACTGTCTCTCTCAAGTCCTACATTCTCGATGAAATCCAACCTCAATTGATGCAACTTGCGAAGTTTGCCCAACTCTTCACTAAGGAGTTTGTCTATATAATTGTCGGTCTCGTGGTGACGTGCAGCGTCTATATAAGGAGTGAGGTAGACCTTGGTCGCCAAGGTCATGAACTTCAGAGTAATCTCTACTCACAATTCGCGGAAGCTTTGGCTCGCCGCTTCCAGAGATTTTATCAGAGCTTCTACACGATTATGGGTGCGCAGGTGGTAATCTCCGCCATCAACACCTTCTTTACCGGACTATTTCTCCTGGTTCTCTACTTCTGCGATGCTTCACTTCCATATTCGATAGTTATCGTGGGAGTAACATTTTTATGCGGACTCCTCCCTATCATTGGCAATTTACTGAGCAACACCGTGATATTCTTCGTGGGACTCTCACAGTCGGTTAATCTCGGCTTTCTTGCTCTCGGATACCTCATAGTTCTGCATAAGTTCGAATACTTTCTGAATAGCAAGATCATTGGCGGAAAGATCAAAAATCCGATGTGGCTAACCCTGATGGCGCTGGTCGTCGGCGAGCGTCTCGGGGGAGTTCCGGGTATGATTTTGGCGCCAGTGATCCTCAATTATTGCAAGGTCGAATGCACAAGGCTGCCAGTTGAGGGACCTCGCTTAAGCGACAACCCACTGTAATCAAAGGGAAAAGCAGCCAGGGTGCTGCAAATCCTCCGCAACCCAAAATATCGGAACTCTTTTCGATAACCCCGCATCCTATCAAAACAGTGGCCCAAGTGGCTGAACGCATCCACGCTTCGGCGTGGACGATAACCGGAGGTTGTTTAAAAGGAATATTCAGTAAAAGGTTAGTTGAGGTTTTTATGCACACTGCGATTGTAATAGACGAGACTGGAACACAATCCGCAATTCAGGATACAGCCCAGCTCCTCAGCGACGTTAATACCTTTGCGGACATAATCGTTGTCAGCACCAAGGCTAGACCTGAGAGCTTTTCGCTCGGAATTTGGGTTTCAGCGGAAACCCTCGTTGAGGCAATGTCGCAAGCCGCAAACATGGCGGCGAGCAAGCGAGTCCTCGTTGTGAGCTCAAGCTTAACTTTTAACCTCACCGACCTTTCGAGGCTCACAGCCGAGATCGAAAACTGTCGGATTCTCGACCACATCATCGTAGCTCCTTCAGCTAACGGTGCGCCCCTCGAAGTACCAGAGATCGCAAGCGAGAGTATCATCCAATCGTTGAGTCGCTACGACATGTGGCCCCTACTCTGCGTGGCTACCTCTCGGTATGCCCTTGCCGCAATATCCCCGAAGTCTGCGGAAACTGTGACTGAACTAATAACTCAGGCGCTTATCCGGGCAGCAGCAGAAGGTGACACGATTCGTTTGTCGAATCGCATCAGCCCACTTGCTCAAGGAGCATCGCTCGCGGCCATTTCGACTCTTTCAGCCGCGGCCAAGGCACGGTGCCTGAAAGCAGCGGTTGATTCGATGAACGTCGAAGAACTTTTCCCCCAACACAATTGGATGACCTATAGCAAAGAGAGTGCTGCAGCTTCGTACCACTCGCTGGCCGCAATGTTTCTGAGCTTCTCTGATCCCGCTTCAGCTGCGGAGTGCCTCGCGTGTAGCGAGCAACTTGAAGAGAGCCCTCGTTACTTCGCGCTTCAGGGTCTCATTCAACAGGCCCAAGGAGAGACACTCGGCGCAGTTGCCAATCTGGTTTCGAGCTTGCAGTGCTATGAGGCTCGCAAGTCAAACGATGGAACTCACTACCTCTCCTTTGCACCCGGCAATCTTGAAATTCTCAAGACCCGCTTAGCGGAGGGATTGGACGCGCTCAACAAGCGGGACAATCAACGCGCTTTAGAGTCGTTTTCCGAGGCGGTCTTCAACTTCGATAGCTTTTACGCCGAGCACGGAGTTGCCCCAGCGTCGCGTACGCGGAACTAACCCGCATTTTTCATGAAACAGCGTCGCGAGAGCGCCGAGAGT
>JBIJBZ010000219.1:0-4723 GCA_044344945.1 Bdellovibrionota bacterium
TGTAGCCATCAGAGTCGTTGTCTGTCGAATCTCCACAGAAGCAAGATTCTATCCCGCTGCAGTCAGAGTCAGCGCAGTCGGCGTTGCCATCGCCGTCATTGTCATTCCCATCCGAGCAGGAGCCAGAGTAAGCCGTCTCGGAAGTGCAGTAGGTGCCGTTGCCAAAGCAATCAGAATCCGCACAGTCGGTGTAGCCATCAGCGTCGTTGTCTGTCGAATCCCCACAGTTGCAATATTCGGTCCCGGTGCAGTCAGAGTCAGCGCAGTCGATGTCGCCATCGCTGTCATCATCCACGGAGTTGGTGCAATTTTCGGACTGCGCTACCGCGACGTTCGCGTTTACCACCACACCAAAAAGTACACACAACACGAGCACAAGCCCCTGGATGAGAAGCGAGGATCGGTGCGATCGAGGCTTTCGTCTATCGCACTTGCACTCTCCCCACGACTGCGCATACTTCGCCGCACCTACAAACAACGAAGCAAGCACGCACACCATAAACGCAAGTAAATGCGCGACAACACAGGAGCGAAGTGCTGTCGCGCATTCCAATTGATTGTTGTGATTGTGCTTGCAGGAAGTGGAGCTGTAGATAGACGGATGGCGCCTTGTAGCTTCAAGTGAGCTACAAGCGCCATGAATAGCAGACGATGAACGTTCGTCCACTAGTATGTTTGAGCCATGAGGCCCATCCCACTCGTACATCTCGCTCCTAACATCGGCATTTCAAAAAAAAAGGTTGAACTGTTTCCCGGAGCGAACGAAGAAATGCGAGAACTACGTAGATATGCGTGAAGAGTTCTAGAGGCTCTGCACGCAACTGCTGCGCGTAACACACTTCAATTTTTCAGTTTGCAAACTGCACAAGCTGCATTCGCCGGAAACCAACTCCGGCCGACTCTGGTTAAGATGCGGGGTCGTAAATAGTTGTTTCGGTTAGAATTGCCGATTATGTAGACCGCTGGTTTCAGGTCGTCAGGCGACGTAGGTACCTAATTCTCCAGGGTTTCTTGAGACCGCATCAGGCGGGCTAATTAGAACCCGGTCTTATTTTTTAGCGGTTTGGGGTCCCGGGACGCCCGTGAAAGGTGGGGCCAAGGGAGGGAGAAGGGTGCTTTTTGGTGAAAGTTTAACCACACTAAAGAAAATTCTTGCGCTTAGCGGACTACTTCATATCGAGAAATTCTTGTCAGGAGCTTATTCCTCTTCCGAGAGCTCAAATTCAGCATTTTTACCGACACATTCGATTGCTAGTAGCGTGTGACGAATGGAATCAAAGCTCATGCTCTGTCGGTGCCATTGTGCAAGCTGTTCATCAGTTGTTTCCGAGTGAGAGTTTGGATCATTGAGCCACGGGTCGTCGCTTAGAATTAACGCGGGCGTTGCACATCCAGGTGTGAGGCTCTGGAGTTGGTGAAAGATCTCGATGAGCTGTTTGTGGGCGCTACTCGTTGAAGTTGCGGATCGAAAGAGATCGCCATGTGCTACTACGAGCTCTGCAAGCTCAGCTTTTGCAGCGAGCGCATCGATAGAGCCAGGGATCGTAGTCTCTGTAACGGTGTGAACACGGCGAGCAACATCGACGATCTTCATACGCGAAAAGTGTGACGCAGCTTCGCTTGATTTGCTACTGAGAAAACGAGGAAGCAAGGTGACATGGTACATACGCGACGAACTGGGTGTTAAAGATAGAGGAGGGAGGTTGGGTTCGGAACGAGTCGCCTTCGCCAATGCCCCAACGGATAATCGACGTGCGACCAATAAAAAAGCCCCGCGCTTTCGCGCCAGATTGTCGCGGGTTTGGGACGCCTCGCCGTCGCTCCCGCGGTTAATTGACTTGCGGCCAGTAAAAAAGCTCCGCGCTTTCGCGCCAGATTCTAGCGGGTTTTTGGCGCCTCAGCGTCGCCAACGCTCCGACAGTTAATAGACCTGCGGCCAATAAAAAAGCCCCGCGCTTTCGCGCGAGGCTTATTAGGTTTTGGACGCCCTCGCAACTCTTTCGAGCTGCGAGGGGTAATCTCGGCCCCTTTAGGGGACGGATTACATCATTCCACCCATTCCACCCATTCCACCCATGCCGCCCATTCCGCCGGCAGGAGCTGATGACTCGTCCTTTGGCTTGTCAGCGATGAGGGCCTCAGTGGTGAGCATCAAACCAGCAACGGAAGCTGCGTTCTGCAGAGCAGTGCGAACTACCTTGGTTGGGTCGATGATTCCAGCCTTAACCATATCCTCGTACTCGTCAGTTGCAGCGTTGTAACCGAAGTTACCCTTATTGCTGCGAACCTTCTCGATTACGACTGCTGGCTCAGCACCAGCATTCGTAGCGATCTGGCGAAGCGGAGCCTCGAGAGCCTGACGAACGATCTTTACGCCGAAGGATTGCTCCTCGTCGCTCAACTTGAGGGCATCAAGCTTCTCAATCGTGCGGATAATAGCTACTCCACCACCAGGAACGATACCTTCCTCTACAGCGGCACGAGTTGCGTGGAGGGCATCCTCTACGCGAGCCTTCTTTTCCTTCATCTCAACCTCAGTAGCAGCTCCAACATGGATAACTGCTACACCGCCGACGAGCTTAGCAAGACGCTCTTGGAGCTTCTCACGATCGTAGTCAGACGTTGTGGTCTCGATCTGTGCACGGATCTGAGTAACGCGTGCCTTGATGTCAGTGTCAGCGCCCTTACCATCGATGATGGTGGTGTTGTCCTTGTCGACAACGATGCGCTTAGCCTTACCAAGATCTTGGAGCGTGATGTTCTCAAGCTTCAACCCAAGGTCCTCAGTGATGCACTTGCCGCCGGTGAGGGTAGCAATGTCCTCAAGCATCGCCTTACGACGATCGCCGAAGCCTGGAGCCTTAACAGCGCACACGTTGAGCGTTCCACGGATCTTGTTTACTACAAGTGTTGCGAGAGCCTCACCCTCTACCTCTTCAGCGATGATGAGGAGTGGCTTGCCAGACTTAGCAACTTGCTCAAGAACCGGGAGAAGATCCTTCATGCTCGAGATCTTCTTCTCGTGGATGAGTACAAGAACATTATCAAGCTCAGCTTCCATTCTCTCTGGATTCGTTACGAAGTACGGAGAGAGGTATCCACGGTCGAACTGCATTCCCTCGACAACTTCGAGAGTAGTCTCAAGACCCTTAGCCTCTTCAACGGTGATAACGCCTTCCTTGCCTACCTTCTCCATCGCCTCAGCAATGATTCCGCCGATCTCACGATCTGCGTTTGCAGAGATAGTTCCAACTTGAGCGATCTCCTCCTTGCCCTTGGTCGAACGGCTCATGCTCTTAAGGGTATCAACAGCAGTCTTAACTGCAGCGTCGATTCCACGCTTAAGGGACATTGGATCGTGACCAGCCGCAACGAGCTTCAAGCCCTCGCGGTAGATAGCGTCAGCGAGAACTGTAGCTGTCGTTGTTCCGTCTCCAGCGATATCAGAGGTCTTGGAAGCAACTTCCTTAACCATCTGAGCGCCCATATCCTCGAAACCTTCGAGCTCGATCTCCTTAGCAACGGTTACGCCGTCCTTAGTGACGGTTGGAGCACCGAAGCTCTTCTTAATAACAACAACGCGACCCTTAGGGCCCATCGTTACGCGTACTGCATCAGCCAACTTCTTTACACCCTTGAGGATCTCCTCGCGAGCTTCGAAGCCGAACTCTAATACCTTAGCCATTGTTTATTCCTTTTATATTTAATTGATATCTAACGTTTGCTGAAACTTACAGAACCACGCCGAGAACATCGTCCTCGCGCATGATGAGAAGCTCTGCGCCTTCAACCTTAACCTCAGTGCCGCTGTACTTGCCAAAGAGGATCTCGTCGCCCTCTTTTACATCAACAGGGGTGACTGTTCCGTCTTCACGAACCTTGCCCTTACCAACGGCGACCACACGACCTCGCTGAGGACGCTCTTGCGCGTTGTCAGGAAGGATGATTCCACCACTTGATTTCTCTTCAGGAGCCAAACGCTCTACGATGATGCGGTCTTGTAACGGCCGAATCTTGCTCTTTTTGCTGCTCATTACCTTCTTACCTCCGAATGTTCAAAAGGGTAGGCACTGTCGATTGAGAGATGCCCTTCTTTACCTTTTCTTTTGTGCGAACACCCCCCGCCGCCAAACTGACCGTGTTAGGGGCCAGATACCTGGGCAGGTGGCCGCCCGAGCATACCCTAACTAGCAGGGTATACAAGGCGGACCGGTGTGCGTCCTGTTTATGCGCATCGCTACCGCGGATTTCAAGGGGCGGGGCTATTTTTGTTGAGCCGGCCGGGAATAGGGGAGAGACACCCCGGTTTTGTGGATCTATTTCACCAAAAAAGGCTATAGTCCCCGTCTATTTAACACCTCGCTTCCATAAGTTAACGGAGTTACGCCCGTGTCCACATCGACCGCTATGCAGACCCCACGTTCCCTGACCCCGATCATCTCCGAACTCTTGGAAGCGGCTATCGCCGAGGGCACCCTCTCAGGGGGCGTTCTGCTGGCATCTCGGGCGGGAATGCCGCTTGCATCGGTGGCGCTAGGAACCAAGGTGCCCCTCTCTCACGAAGCCGAAGGTGCCGTGCAGGGGAAGATTGAGCCGGAGACGGTATTCGACCTCGCCGGGCTCACCCAGTCAATCTGTACGGCGACCCTTGTTATGCGCCTAGTGGCATCCGGCAAGATATCCGCCAATGATCGGGCATCTCGCTTTTTGCAGGCGCTCGGAG
>JBIJBZ010000077.1:0-14383 GCA_044344945.1 Bdellovibrionota bacterium
CGATGATCTGGTCAAGGCTAACGCAGGCCCACGCCCAGGAATCATGGCGAGTAGTGGTGCTAAGCAGTACACGTACACGCAGTTTCACAATTTACCGCTAAAGTTTGAGCCCGGCGCGCGTGAGCTCACAAGCGACGCAAATTACATCGTGTTGGGTGAGATCTGTGAGATAATCACCGGGCTGCCGCTGGAGAAAGCGTATAGCCGATACGTGGCAGCGCCGCTTCGAACTGCAAGTCTCAATTTTATCGATCTCACGATCCTTCGTCGCAAAGGATTGGAGCCCGTCGTTGAGCTTTTTGCTCCATCCGGTAACTGTCCACGTCGCGATCGCCTCCTTGCAGGTGAGGTGTGGGATGAAAACGCGTGGGCGATGGGTGGAGTCTCCGGGCACAGCGGACTCTTTGGAACTGCGGCGGATGTACTCACCTGGGGCCAAGAGATCGTGCGCAGCTATCGCGGTGAGTCTCAGTTTCTTCCAGCAGAGGTGGTGTGCACCTTTATGGCTCCGGAGTTAATGGGAGCCAAGAATGATCATAAGCTAGGCTTCGACGCTCCATCAAAGGAAGCTGGGTTTGTGGATAGCAAGATCGCTCCGCATGCCTGTGTGAGTGCAGGAAGCACCGGGTGTTCGGTCTTTCTCGACCCTGAGACGCAGACAGTGATCGTATTTTTAACCAATGCTGGATTCTCGGGACATACCTCACGACGATTCGCGGCGCTTCGGGCCGATATTCATGCGGCTCTGATGAGTGCATAGTGGATGCAGTAGTTTTTATATAGAGCGTTTTTGTATGTGGGATAAATTAAAAGAAGTTGAAGAGCGCTACGACCAATTAGCGCAAGAGCTCTCGAAGGCAGAGATTATCTCAAATCGAGAGATATTCCAGAAGTATTCAAAGGAATACAAATCGCTCACGGACCTCGTTACGACTTTTCGCGCGTATACGAAGGCGAAAGAGGAGTTGCTCGGGAGCCAGGAGCTGATCGCATCGAGCACCGATCCTGAGATCCGCGAGATGGCGAGCGAAGAGGCGAAGGTATTATCCGGAGTGGTCCATGACCTGGAGGCACAGCTTCAGATCCTACTCCTGCCTAAAGATCCAAACGACGACAAGAACGTTATCCTTGAAATCCGAGCCGGTGCGGGCGGAGATGAGGCTTCAATCTTCGCGTACGAACTCTTCCGTATGTACACGCGCTATGCCGAGACTCGCGGGTGGAAAGTAGAGACGATGAGCTACAGCGATGCTGGGCCAAAGGGGCTTAAAGAGGTTATTGCGATGGTGAACGGCGATGGGGCGTTTAGTCGCCTCAAGTACGAACGCGGAGTACACCGAGTTCAGCGTGTTCCCGAAACAGAAGCCGCTGGACGAATTCACACATCAACCGTAACCGTTGCAGTGTTGCCAGAAGCTGAAGACGTTGAAGTAGAGATGCACGACAAGGATCTACGGGTTGATGTGTATCGATCGAGCGGACCGGGTGGACAGTCCGTCAATACAACCGATTCAGCAGTGCGTATTACGCATATTCCGACGGGGCTCGTTGTCGCCATGCAGGATGAGAAGTCGCAGCACAAAAATCGCGAGAAAGCGATGCGCGTTCTCAAAGCCCGTCTATACGAATTGAAGCAGGCCGAGGCTGAGGCAGAGCGGCGCCAAGACCGCCGAAGTCAGGTGGGCACCGGTGATCGCTCTGAGAAGATTCGAACCTACAACTTCCCGCAGTCTCGTATCACCGATCACCGCATTAAGCTCTCGGTAAGTGATATCGATGGCGTCTTGAACGGCGACCTCGATCAATTGATCGATCCCGCCGTGGCGCACTACCAAGCCGAGGCTCTCAAGGGAGAGACAGTTGTCCAGTAGTGGACCAAAAAGATCGTCCAGTAGTGGATCAGTAACTTCGTCCACGAGCGGACAGCTCCGTGTGGGAGACCTCGTCCACGAGGGGGAGGTTATGCTTGCTGCAACATCTCCATCGGCTCGACTCGATAGTGAACTGCTGGTTGCGCACGCCCTCGGGATGTCGCGTAGCCGCTTACTTGTGTCGCTTCGAGACTCTGCTCCTGAAGAGCTGTGTATCCTCGTTCGCTCCTATCTTGCACGCAGAGCTGCCGGTGAGCCGGTTGCATACATCATCGGCACAAAGGAGTTCTGGGGGCTCGATTTTAACGTGTCTCCGGATGTCTTAGTGCCACGACCTGAAACAGAGCTTCTGGTCGAAGAGGGGCTTCGTGTTCTCGCGTCGTGCACGGCTCCTCGAATCCTCGATCTCGGAACCGGAAGTGGTTGCATAGCTATCTCGCTCGTACGAGAGCTTCAATCGCGGGGCAAAGAAGCTTCGTGTGATGCGATAGATTGTAGCGAAGCAGCCCTGCGAGTTGCGCAAGCCAATGCAGCGCTGAACAACGTCGCTAAACAGATCCGGTTTTCGCAGAGCCGTTGGTTTAGTAACCCAGAGGCATTTTCAGCACCGTACGATCTGATCGTTTCTAACCCGCCGTATATCGACCGAGCTGAGCAGACACCTATTGAACTATCATTCGAGCCGCACGGAGCGCTCTTCAGTGACGATCATGGTCTACGCGACACAAAAGATATCATTGAAAAGGGGGTACCCTTTCTCAGCTCTGGAGGTGTTTTGCTGTGTGAAGTAGGGGCGGGCAAGCGCTCGCTGCTTGCCGAATACTTCGCACGCCATCCATACCGTTTTGAGCTCCTCGGTGACGATTCGCCCCACGATCGATTCACGGTCGTGAAGATCTATCGATCATAATAGCGCTCCAGCCGCTGCTATTACGAGTTCGAGAACTTCGAAATAATTCGCTGCTTCATCTGGTCGACTTTATCCACAAGGGCTGAGAAGAGGCTTAAGAGCTGCGATGAATGTTGAAATCGCTGCTCGGCGATGAGCTGCACGGCGCGAGCACTCACCTGGCTGCCGTTCTCAAATTTGATGTTTAAGGAATCCGCGATCTTTTTGACATCTGCCGTTGTCGCCCCCTCTTTGAGGCTATAGGCCGAAAGGAGGTCGTTCTGGGTCTTGGTAAAGTTGTAGCCGAGCGTGGCCGCTGCCTTATCGACGTCTGATGCGTATACCTGTTTCGTAGTGGTTGCCATTAATTCCTCCGTTTGTGAATTGGAATGGGGCTGAAAACGGACCCGTTTCGACACCCCAACCTGCTACTGACTAGTTCGATTAATCTTCTCCTTTTGTTGCTCTTGTTCTGTCTGGCAGTTCTGCCATACTGTGGAAGCCAACCACGCTCGGGGTGTTAGTAGAGGGCTAGATGTCAGAATTTATTGAGATTGTTGGCGGCGCGCCGCTTTCAGGGAGTGTCACAGTAGGCGGAGCTAAGAACGCCGGACTTCCTCTGCTTATCTCAACCCTCCTCACGGGAGAGGAGTGCATCCTCAGCAACGTTCCCAACCTCACAGATACCAGCCTCGTTATCCACCTGTTGGAGCAGTTTGGTGGGGACGTCCACTACGATGGCTCAGTCGTGACAGTTAAAACTCCACGACTATTGGCAACCGAAGCGAGCTACAGCCTTGTAAAAGCACTGCGGGCGAGCTTTTGGGTTCTAGCGCCACTCTTGGCGCGGGGACGTGCGGCCCGTGTTGCTCTTCCCGGTGGAGATCTGATCGGTGCTCGTCCGGTGGATCTGCACCTCGAAGGTCTCGTTAAGATGGGAGCCGATATCTCCCTCAAGCACGGCGTGGTGTATGCGACGGCAGAACAGGGGCTCCGCCCAGCAGTAATTGATCTAAGATTTCCGTCCGTAGGCGCGACGCACCAGCTAATCATGGCAGCGAGCCTCACCCCAGGGCTTACGGTACTCAAAGGATGCGCGCGCGAGCCGGAGATTATCGCGCTCGCAAATTTCTTAAACGGGATGGGCGCGGATATTCAAGGCGCTGGCGGATCTGTCATCGAGATTCATGGTCGCAGCGAGTTGGGTGGCACATCATCGAATTTGATCGGCGATCGAATCGAGGCAGGAACCTATCTTCTTGCTGGAGCGATCACCGGTGGTGAGGTGACAGTGAACGGTATCGATCCGATGTTCTTCGGATCGTTTCTCGATATCCTCGCTGAGATGGGGCTCGTCGTTTCGTGTACTGATAACTCGGTAACTGTGAAGCGAAACGGCCCACTCAAAGCCGTCCACGTAAAGACCGGACCGTTTCCAGGTTTTGCGACTGATCTTCAAGCTCCCCTGATGGCAGCGCTTACCCTTGCTGAGGGCACGAGCACTATCGAAGAGACTATTTACGAAGGCCGTTTCGGCCACGCATCGGAGCTGGCGCGGCTTGGAGCCACGATTCACATCGCCGATCGTGTTGTCACGATCGAAGGGGTGAAGAAGTTAAATGGTGCTCCAGTTGACGGGCTCGATATTCGAGCGGCCGCGTCCGTAGCGTTGGCGGCGTTTGCTGCTGAGGGCACGAGTGAGATTCACGAAGTTCACCACCTCCGCCGAGGTTATGAGCATTTCGAGCGCAAGATGAGTGGATTGGGAGCACGACTCTGGAGTCGTGTCAGCGATCCTGAAGACTTCATCTTTGCAGGTTGCTAAAGTTTCGTATCGGTACCGAGCATGAGTCCGCAGTTGACTTTGAAGCTCTCAAGCCTTCTCCGTTTCTCGTCTGATTCATTTATTGTGCATGCCGGGGTTGCGCCGATCGTAATGGCGGTAGAGCGACTCGCGAGTAAACGCCGATTCAGCATGTTGTACATCGATGGTGAGCGAGGTTCAGGAAAGACGCACCTTGGAGTCTATCTCGCGGGCCGTATGCAGGAGCTTGGCCGCTCAGTTCGATTCGTATCCGCCGATGAGTTAGGGGAGTGGTTTTTGGAGGGTCTCCCCAAAACTCCGCTACAGCAGGGTGAGGTAATTCTGATCGACGATACTGATCTCTTTGCCTCTCGTCAGGGGGACTCTCGGGTGTTGGGGGATCTGATTGAGCAGCTTCAGAGCCACAAGGGGCTCCTGATTATGTTGGGTACTGAGCCGCTCTCAAAACTTGCAGAGGGGACTCGCAAAAGTCGAAGCCCCCTCGATGCTGCGCTAAGTCTCTCGGTCGCTGCGCCCGAAGAAGAGTTCGCTGATAGCCTCTTGGCTGCCATCGCCCGCCAACGGGGACTTAAACTCACGGAATCCAAGCGTGCATACATCCTTAAACGGATCGCGCACACACTGCCAGCCCTAGTAGAATACGCCAATAGGCTTGAAGGCCCCCAAGAAGGGGCGCCGCTTAGCACTTCTATGCGGGCGCTGGCCGAAACAGCTTCATCCACGCCGAGGGCTAAAAAGCCAAGCCATAAAAGGGCTAAAAAATAATCATTCCATATAGATAGGTTTGCTTTCCCCGACCGGGAGCCTATGGTAAGAATACCCCTTTAGAGGTCTCGCCAGACGGGTGGCTTTCTTTGCCCGTGGCGTAGAGGTTTTTGATTGAACGGTTTTGGATTGAATCGCTAACCAAGGCGCTAGAAGGGACGTTTGCATGCAAAGACGGAGAGTTGTTGTCACCGGTATCGGTATAATTAGCCCGCTCGGAGTTACTCGCGAGGAGTCGTGGCAGGGGGCTAAAGAGGGACGATCCGGGGTTGGTCCGATCACCCGATTTGATGCGAGCGCATTCGCAACTCATTTTGCCGCTGAGGTAAAGGGTTTTAGCCCTGATCCCTTCATCGACTTTAAAGATCAGAAGAAGCAAGATCTCTTTTCGCAGTACGCCATTGCAGCAACGCATGAGGCCCTTGAGGACTGCAAGCTCCTTGGCGATACGACGACCTATGAAGCTGCCAAGATGGGATGCGTACTCGGTGTCGGTATCGGAGGTCTCAATATCCTTGAGAAGTTCCATGCCGCGTTCCTTGAAGGTGGTCCGAAGAAGATCTCTCCATTTCTTATTCCGGGCATGATCAGCAACCTTGGCCCGGGTAACGTTGCGATTAAGTACGGCTTAAAGGGTGTAAACTACACAGTGACGAGTGCGTGTACGTCATCAACGCATGCGATCGGCGAAGCGTTCCGAATGGTAGCCGATGGACTTCAAGACGTGATGATCACCGGAGGCTCTGAGAGTACCGTATGTCCGATCGGTATTGGTGGATTCAATGCGTTGAAGGCGCTATCGACGCGCAATGAAGAGCCACAAAAAGCATCGCGACCGTTTGATCGTGATCGCGATGGATTCGTTCTCGGTGAAGGCTGTGCGATCCTGGTGCTTGAGTCGCTTGAGAGCGCTCTCAAGCGCGGCGCTCCGATCTACAGCGAGGTAGTTGGCTACGGAACATCGTGCGATGCATACCACATGACCGCTCCCTCGGTAGATGGTGAGGGTGCTATCAACTGCATGAAGAATGCGCTGGAGTGGGCTAACATGAAGCCGGAGCAGGTGAACTACCTTAACGCACACGGTACCTCTACTCCCGCAAACGATTCATCTGAGACAGCAGCGATTAAGGCTGTGTTTGGTGATTGGGCAAAGAAGGGGTTGCTTGTAAGCTCTACTAAGTCGATGACCGGGCACTTACTCGGTGCTGCTGGTGCGATCGAGGCTGCGTTCTGCACTCTTGCAATTCGTGATGGTGTGGTTCCACCAACGATTAATCTGGATAGCCCAGGTGAGGGGTGCGATCTCGATTACGTTCCGAACAAAGCGCGTAAACACACGGTAGACGTTGCGATGTCGAACAGCTTCGGCTTCGGTGGTACCAACGCGACGCTCGTATTTCGCTCGTACAAGGGATGAAAAAAACCGGAGACGATCTCTCGCCGGAGGTGAGGGCTGAGGATATCCTTCTCGGCTCTTTAGGCTTTGGTGAGGAAGCGAAGATCGTCTCGGTTGAAAAAACCGCGAGCGGGTATCGCGGTGTCGGTGTCTGGCCTGACGGCGAACAATTCGATTTCGAAAATGACGATGAACTAGACGAACTCCAGGTCTGGGCGCTGCAGTTTGTGCTTGCGGGGCGGTGATCCTCGAGAACGTCGCGTTGTTACGCGCGACAATCTACGCCGCCCCCAATCACCGCCCAAAACCAACCCACAACCCGCGATGATCCGACCCAAGATCTGCCGGCAACATCTCAACGACCATAGGCCGCAACTGTTTCGAATAAAAAACAAAATCGATTCTCAAGGTCCACGCCAAGAACTCCGGGATCCCTTTCTCCGCAAATGGCCACGTACCACCCTGAAAAATGGTCTCCACAAGCGAATGTGTGCTGAGCCAACCATCCGCGTATCCAGCATCCCGAATGAGCGAATATACCCGATTGCGCATCGTCGCATTGAGATCTCCTCCCATAACAATCGGTCCGTCATGAAATTGCGCGAGATACTGCAGCAACTCCGCGATTGCCCCTTCGCGCGCAGCAACGGTGTTATTAAGCTCTCCAGCAATTCCTTCATCTCCTGCTACGTCAATTAACGCGTGCGGATGGATACCGTGCACATTTACCGCCACTACGCTGCGCCCGTCTGGCAGCGTCACCCGGGTAATTTGTGGCCGTCCAACCCAGTAGCCCTTCGATTCAAATGTGCTTCTCTTGCACGGATGCCGCACGAGGGTCGCCATTCCGTATGACCCTGGCCGGGGATCCGTTATCTGACACGGATACGTAGCCCCCAGCTCTGTGTGCAGTTTTGCCGCGATCTCAGGGGTAACCTCTTGCAGAAGAACGATGTCTGGATTCCGAGCCCGAATCTCAGGAATCACTCGTGGCGTGATATCTCGGTGTCCTAAAAGATTCATATCAAAGAGGGTGAAGGAATATTCTTCAGGCAGCGAAAGGGCATCGTTGCGGAGGTATCGCAGCCCTTGGGCAATCGGTAGCAGGGCAGAAAGTAAGAGCAATCCGAGTGTAAGAGTATGGAGATGCGATGAGGCTCCCAATCTTGCTTTTAGAATGAGCCAACGAAGTCCAAGGTAGGCGCTCAGTACGAGCACTGTTATTGGAGCAAATGCGCGCCAAACAAAGAGAAGGAAGTCACCTTCGTAGCTAAGCGCCGTTGCGATAGCAAAATAGCTAGACGCCATCAGTATGCTGAGGCTACAGAGCATCCATATCGTGGCCAGAATTCTTCCGAGCATGCGTAAAAAAGAGCGGTGTGCCCGCTCTATACGAATCAGGCACCCCGCCATCATTTGCGATTCAATCTGCTACCGCAAGTGCGAACTACAGGGACGGGTAGTCAGTATAGCCTTTCGCTGCGCCGCCATAAAAAGTGCTGCGGTCGTATTTGTTGAGATCTGCCCCAATCTGGAGGCGGTGCGGAAGATCAGGGTTGGCGATAAAGAGCCGTCCGAATGCAACCGCATCCGCTATTCCCTCCTGGACAACCTCCATCGCGTCCTCGCGCCCATAGCCACCAGCAGAGATGAGTACACCGCCAAACTCTTCACGAAAGATCTCCGCGGTATCCGGAGTATTCGGGAGATTAGTATCTGAGCTGCCTGCTGACGAGGATCGAGGCTCAATGAGGTGCGCATAGCCAACTTTACGAGCATCGAGCTGCTGCAGCACATAGGTGAAGAGTGCAACTGGGTCGCTATCCTTCATGTCGTTAAAGGTGCCGTAGGGCGAGAGCCGCACACCGATATGCGAGGACTCCCACACCTTGTTTACTGCATCCACTACCTCAAGTAGGAGTCGGGCCCGATTCTCAAGCGAACCGCCGTAGGCATCGGTTCGCTTGTTCGAACCATCCTGTAAAAACTGATCGAGGAGGTAGCCATTTGCGCCGTGAACCTCTACCCCGTCGAAGCCGGCAGCTTTTGCGTTGCGTGCTGCCTGTGCGTAGTCGGCAACCAGGCTGGGGATCTCTCGGGTCTCAAGGGCGCGAGGAGTTTCAAATGCCACCTGCTGCCACGTTGCGGAGAAGGTGCCCCCGGATGCTTTAATTGCGGAAGGCGCAACCGGAAGCTGCCCATCGGGTTGATGAGAGCTGTGAGAGATACGACCAACGTGCCAGAGCTGACAGAATATCTTTCCGCCAGCGGCGTGAACGGCATCCGTAACGAGTTTCCAACCAGCTACCTGCTCTGCAGAATGGATGCCGGGGGTTGCCGGATATCCTTGCCCCTGTTGTGAGATCTGCGTTGCCTCGGAGATGATGAGACCCGCAGAGGCTCGCTGCGCGTAGTACTGAGCGTTCAGCTCGGTGGGAATGTTACCCGGCTGCTTGCTGCGCATACGGGTAAGGGGAGCCATTATGACCCGATTCTTAAGTGTAAGATCGCCGAGCTGAAGAGGGTCAAAGAGGGTTGTCATTGTCACTGTCCTGAAAAAGATTTTAGGTTGCCGTGCGTTCCCCATTTGTAGGAATGATTGGCGGTTATTTCAACCCAAAAATGGTGCATATTCGGAATGTTGGTTTGGTTGAGAGATGGACGTCGCATATAGGAGGCGATGCGCAGTGGACCGCGGACTTTAAGGAGTGTAGATCGCCGTGGAACATGCGAACCGAGTTGGGCCGGGAATACGCCTTACCGTCAATCGGCTGTCTACTCTGGAGCGGCTATCGGAGCCCGTCTCGGGGCAGGTATAGCGATCGGCTCGACCACCACTTAACGATTTTTGTTCTTCCCGCGGCCGTTAGGAGCGATGGTTGGAGGTGGCGTCGAAATCTGATCGACAGGGGGCAATGCGCCCTCTCCAGCCGGCACATCCTGGTCCACGCTGGCGTAATCATTCGAGCCAGAGTCGACCCCCAGATCGCCATCATTCGAGCCAGAGTCGACCCCCAGATCGCCACTTCCACTCCCAGCTGAAGCAAGATCGAACCCTCCAGCGGCAGTTGAAATCGTACTGGTGAGCTGTGTTGTGAGGAGCGTAGAAGAGGCGATTACTACTCCAACAATCAATGCAAGTACGACCCCTGTTTCGATAAGATTCGCCCCGCGTTGGTGGATTCGGTGACCGACCATAACGGGAATGTCGGCAGCTGCACCACATGCCTTTAGATATTTCAACTAAACGGGGAGCGCCTGCTAGTGGGGTTGTATATGATAATTAATTGATTTCATATGATATTTGGCAGTGTCGGAGGTGAAATTTTTACTTGACCACGCGCAACAAAGGGAGGGCGGGCATGTTGCCCGCCGATCGTTGCATTAACGAATACAGCCTGCGGCCGAAGGCGGTTTCCTTCAACGCAGCTACCGACGAGCGGCATCCCCCTCCGCCAAGGCCATGGGGGACAGGCTGCTCGCCCTCCCTCATGACATGGGCATGACAGAGAGACTCTGAGATTTCCTACCTTTTTGAACCGCCGAACTCGCAGAGAGGCCGCAACTCACAGTGCTCGCAATCGGGATTACGCGCATTGCATACGCGACGGCCGTGGAAGATGAGCCGGTGGTGCAGGTTTCGCCACTCAGACGATGGAAATGCTCGCTTGAGATCCTCCTCAACAGCATCCGGATTTTTACCCGACGAGAGTCCAAGCCGATTTGAAACTCGAAACACGTGTGTATCAACGGGAAGGGAGGGGACTGCACCGGTTTCGCCTAGCACCACGTTGGCGGTTTTGTTTCCAACCCCTGGAAGTGATGTTAGCTCCTTATGTGTCTTGGGAACGTTCCCCTTGAAACGGGATGTCACCTCTATGGCTGTTGCAACGAGGTTAGCGGACTTGGTCTTATAGTAGTTAATTGGCCGAATTATCTCTGCAATATCAGAGACCTTTGCCTTTGAGAGCGCTTTAAAATCCGGGTACTTTCCGAACAGGATCGGAGTCACCTGATTCACCTTTTTATCGGTACACTGCGCAGAGAGCATCACCGCACTCAGAAGTTGATATTCGTCCTTGAAATCAAGCTCTGAGTGCGGATCCGGATACAGCTCTGCGAGGATCGAAAGAAGTTTTGCTTTCTTTTGCGGTCCCATCGGTAGCGGCTACACGAGCGCAGCTTTGATACGCTTTAAGCCCGCTCCGACGTTCTCCTGCTTCTGGATCTTAAAGCGCTTCGCGCCTTCGCCGATCTCGCCAGTTGACGCAACGTGTGGTCCGCCGCAGAACTCTGCAGAGATCCAGTCTTTCTGGTCGCCGATGAAGTACACGCTGACGAGGTCCGGATACTTCGCTCCGAACTCCATCTGAGCGCCGATACTCTCTGCCTCCTCGCGAGCCATTTCAACGCGCGCAACCTCAAGGTTTGCATTAATCTGCTCATTCACGATCTCTTCGACCTTTGCTACCTCTTCCGGGGTTAGCTTGCGTTCGATGTTGAAGTCCATACGGAGACGCTCAGCGGTGATGTTACTTCCTTTTTGGCGGATCTCTGGGCTCACAACCTTCTGCAGAGCCGCTAGAAGTAGGTGGTGAGCAGTGTGGAGCTTTGTGGTCTCGCGCGATTGATCCGCAAGTCCGCCCTTAAACTTCTGCTCAGCACCGGCTCGTGAAAGCTCGCGGTGCTTTTTCTCGGCCTCTGAGAACTGCTTCTTGATCTCCTTGGCGAGGTCATCATTCACCTGAAGCTCATCAAGTGTAAGCTCAAGTGGGAATCCGTACGTCTCGTAAATGAAGAACGCCTGCTCGCCCGAGATCGTTTGTCCTGGCTCAAGCTGCGACTGAATCTTCGAGAGTTCGCGTAGACCCTTGGCGAGAGTTTGGTTAAACGCCACCTCTTCGTCGTGGATCTTTTGCAGAACGACTGCACGCTGCTCCTCTAGGTGAGGATAGGCATGTGCAAGGGTGTCGATAACTGCGGCAGCTACTTCACGCGTAAACTCGTTCTCAAGCCCCAGCTTGCGTCCGAATCGTGCGAGGCGTCGGATGAATCGGCGTAAGATATACCCTTGGTCCTTATTCGACGGCGAAACGCCATCTGCCAGGATAAAGGTCGCAGCTCGGCCGTGGTCGGCAATCACGCGGAATGCTGCCGTGTCGGAATTCTCCTGACCATTCGTCTTATACGATCGGCCACACAGAGCAGAGACGCGGTCGATAATCGGCGAATAGATATCGCTCTCGAAGATGTCAGACTTGTTCTGCACGATCATGCAGATACGCTCGAATCCGCCACCGAAGTCGATGTTCTTCTGCTCAAGCGGCACCCACTTCATATCCTCGGAGAGCTTGTACTCCATGAACACGTTGTTGCCGATCTCGATAAAGCGACCCGAGTCATCGTTGATGTCGTACGTATCTTGAATGCGCTCTGGAGTGCCGAGATCGTAAAACATCTCAGACGAGGGGCCACCGAGTTCACCCGGAGCATCTGCGCGCTGCCACCAGCACTTCTTCCTGCCGTACGGGAAGATGTGGTACTTCCAGCCTTTGCTTTGTTCAAGGGTAGGGGGGACGCTGTAGATATCCTCTGAAAACTCTGCTTCAACGCCGTACTCTCTAAAAGCTTTTTTCCACGCCTGAATCGCTACGTCATCTCGTGGCGTAGTCTCATCACCGGCGAACACCGAGACGTAGAGACGATTGGGGTCCATGCCGTAGACCTTCACCCAAAGCTCCATAATCCATGGGATCTGTTGTTCCTTGGTGAAGTCCCCAAGCGACCAGTCGCCGACCATCTCAAACATCAAGGTGTGGCGGTTGTCGCCGATCTCAAGCATTTCGTCGTAATTAGTTCGTAGGCAGCGCTGAATGTTACAGAGCCGTTTGCCGAGTGGATGAGGCTGTCCGGTCAGGTACGGCACCAACGGGAACATGCCTGAGTTAACAAAGAGAAGTGTCGAGTCTAAGTTCGGTACAAGGGAGAGGTTGGGAACCACGCCACAACCGCGTGGCTTCTCACTCCAGAACTGAAGGAATTTCTCTCGAATTTGACGTGACGTATACATACGAGCCGACTCAATAAGATAAGACAGTGGTACTCTTTCATAGTACGGAATGCGCATCGGTGTAAATCATTGAGTTGGGCTAAATCGCTGTAATCGCGCGTTTTTCTGACTTCTGCGCGCTGCAGAAGGGGGCTGAACGGGGCTAGTCCTTCATGGAGTTGAAGGTGAAGGGAGTTCCTGGACTCGGTACCGTGGCGATCCTCTTCCGAAAGGTCAGTTTCAGGTGTTTGGCCCAACGTGCTACAGTCGGCCGCGCTAATGAGTTGAGACGACAATGAATGACGCTATCAAGGTCGTGGCGGTAAACCGCAAGGCCCGCTTTGACTACCATATTATGGATTCTTTCGAGGCGGGTCTTGTTCTGACCGGCGCTGAGATTAAGTCGATCCGTACCGGCGAGGTAAATATCGCCGAGGCCTACGTGCGCCCGCAGGGTGGGGAGCTCTTCCTCTTAAATGCCCATATTCGGGCCTATACCCATAGTGGGGACAAGGAGTACGACCCGCGCCGTCCTCGCAAGCTTCTCATGCACAAACGGGAGATCGCCAAGCTCATTCGTGAGCTTGAGACAAAGGGCACAACGATCGTTCCCCTGCAACTACACCTAAAAAACGGCCGCGCAAAGCTCGAGATCGCCATCGGCAAAGGAAAAGCTGCGCCCGATAAGCGCCAGGACATTAAGAAGCGCGAAAGCCAGCGCGAAATCTCCCGCGAGATGTCTAAGCGGCTCAAATAAGGCTTCGCTGGAATAGCGAGGTAAAGCCTACTAGTATCCTCACTTTGGAATTCCCCACGTAAACGTGCTCATGCTCGTGAACGTGAACGTAAACGCACCCGAAACAAAAAATGTCCCATTTTCGGGGACGTTTACGAGCACGAGCACGTGGTGTTTAGCCGCGTCTCCCTGGGGTATTTAGCCCTAAATCGAGCTCGTCCATCTCAAATGACGCTATCTGGTGGAAAAACCCTGTAAAGCTCCTTATACTAGAGAGATGCACCGAGGATATCCTTGGTGGTGTTCTTTCACAATTTCATAGGGGGGTGTAAAGGTTTCGACTAGATTCAGGATCGATAGGTTTGCATGTCCAGGTTCCGCTGGCCTGGTAAAAAAGCGGAAACTAATAACTGCTAAAAGCAATGTTATTAACGCTGCTGCACGTTTCGCACGTCCTTCCATGCCAATGGCAATGGCTGCGTAATGTAAGTAGCACCTAGACTCGCCATCACAAGTGCCGAGTCGGCCGATAGGGAGCTCGCCCGTAATTCCCTAAAGGCTATAACTGTTCGGGCTCTGAAAGTGCGCGCGCTGCGGCGTGCTTTCGAAACAAACAGGAGCTGGTCGGATATTGCTGTGTGCGTTGATGCGATACCGATGAGATGTACAACGCTCTAAACATGTAGAGGATCTATTGTGACGCTTTTAGGACACGGGTTCGATTCCCGTCACCTCCATTCTACCCTTTTTTGCCGTCGGGAAAGCGTCGCGAGTGTTGACGTCGTTTACGGCAAAAAAGGGTAGAATGAATTCTCCAAATCTTCCTTTTGCCGTCGGGAAAGCGTCGCG
>JBIJBZ010000050.1:0-18843 GCA_044344945.1 Bdellovibrionota bacterium
TATGAGTCTCTTTTGCTCGTCTTGCAAGAGAGACTGGCTCGAAATTTCGAATCAAACAACTCTTTGAGTCGGGGAAAAAGTGATCTATAACCCTCTGTCTCAGCAACCTTTTGGGGTCTCCCTCCGAATTCCCCTTGGTAACATTTAAGGAGTCTTACTATGGGTATCAACAAAGTCATTCTACTTGGCAATTTAGGAAAGGATCCAGAGGTTCGTTCGACACCGGGAGGATTGACCGTATGTCGGTTCTCCTTGGCTACTGGAGAGCGCAAGAAAGACCAGAGTGGTCAGTGGGTTGATCACACCGAGTGGCACAACATCGTTGTGTTCGGTCGCACCGCTGAGAACTGCCAACGTTTTCTCAAGAAGGGCCGCCAGGCGTTTATCGAGGGCCGTATCCGCACCAATAAGTGGCAGGATAAAGAGGGGAAGGACCGGTACACTACCGAGATCCTCGCTGATACTGTACAGTTCGTGGGCGGTAAGGGCGAAGGTATGGATGCCGATTACGGTGGAGAGGCAGCGAACGATAACGTTCTTGCAGGTATTCCGACGGCGGACTCTCTCCCTCGCGCAGCAAATGGCGGCTCGCGTCGTCCTGCTGCAGCATCGGATGAGCCAGTGACGTTCGATGACGATGACATCCCGTTCTGATCTAATCGTTCTTGTTTCAATACCGGTTATCTCGGCATTTATCGGTTATGTAACCAATTACATCGCCGTTATGATGCTGTTCCGTCCTCATAGGCCGTTTCGCTGTATGGGGCTCACGTTGCACGGTCTGGTTCCACGGCGACAGAAGGAGATTGCTGCAAGCCTTGGAGCTATGATCGAGCGGGACCTGTTCTCGCACGAAGATATTCAGGCAGCTCTGGCGAGCGCTGAGACTACGGCTGAGGCTACAGCATTTCTTAACGAGCAGATTGATCTCTTCATCCAGAACCTCGCCGCGCAAAATCCCATGATCGGCATGTTCGTGCAGGGCCCGCTCCTTGAGCAAGTAAAGGGGATGCTCGCTACGCAGATGACCCAGCGGTTCCCCGAGTTTATGGGGCGTGTAGTTGAAAACGTTGAGCATCGTCTCGATGTGAGCGAGATCGTTCGCACGAAGATAGAGCGGTTCGATCTCTCCAAACTTGAGTCTATTATCTACGAGGTCTCCTCGCGTGAGTTGAAGACTATCGAAGTTTTGGGTGGGGTGCTCGGTTTTCTGGTGGGGCTTGGTCAGGTGGCTATTATGGTTGCGCTCGGTTAACCATGGGATCCTCTCTTCTTCGATACGGAACAACGGCGCTGGTTACGGGAGCAAGTTCGGGGATTGGAGCTGCATTCTGCCGGCGTCTCGCCATTGAGGGTTTCACCACCGTAGTCGCAGTAGCTCGTCGCTCAGAGCGTCTTGAAGAGCTTAAGCGAGAGATTGAAGCCAGATCTTCAACGCGTATCGAGCCGATAGTTGTTGATTTGGAAAAGTACGGCTCTGCTGATGATCTCGCCTCACAGATATCTCGCAAAGGCCTTACGATTGACCTTGTAGTAAACAATGCGGGTTTTGGGTTGTTAGGGGCCCTCGAATCGGTAGAGAAAGCGCGTCTGACTGGAATGGTTGATTTGAATTGCCGAGCCGTCGTTGATATTACAGCGCAGTTTCTGCCAGGTATGAAACAGCGCCAGCGGGGTGCTATGATTATTACCTCAAGTGTAGTGGGTGCAATCCCCGCTCCATGGTTTTCGGTATACTCCGCGACGAAAGCCTTCGATCTCTATCTTGGCGAGGCGCTCCATGCAGAGTGTAAGGGTAGTGGAGTTGATATTCTGACTGTTCTGCCAGGACTTACGCGTACAGAGTTCCATGCTGGCGCCGGTTCTCGCGAGTACCATTCGCCGTATCGAAGTGCAGAGCAAGTGGTGCAGACCGCGCTTTCAGCGCTTGGACGCAAGGTGATTGTGGTGGATGGCCTTCTAAATAAGCTCTTAGTTCACGGCACTCGATTCCTTCCGCGTGCAATTATGGTAACTCTCAGTCGCTTTGTTATGAAGATGGAGCTACGGTAGGTTCTCTATGGCGATGTTTGCGTCGAAGATCTCGGTGACGTGCTCGGAGTGTAAAAACTCTATTACTATCCCACGCCCGTACAGTGTCAATCTTATAGGCTCCCAGTGGGAGGTGATGCCGTGTCCTACGTGCGGGTACAATCTCGCCCCTGAGGCTCGTCTCGTGCTTGCAGAGACGGGGCAGAAAGAGGGAATCTGCATCCTCTTGCTTGGTGTGGCGCTGGTAGGGGTTGTTCTTGCTTTGGCGTAAGTGCCGTGGACGCAAGTCGTCCTCCTCCTCATCATCAGGAAGTTCCCACAAACTTAACTCGTTAAAGCTAAGCTCAAATCAATCTTCAATGCCTCATCGAAATAACGAGATTAGAATTAAGAAAACGGTGCAGGTGCAGGATTAAGAGAAGAAGTAGGATAAAGAGGAGGGGCGGACCGACCTATTACGACTGCTTCAGCGCATCCTGTACCAGCGCGTCCCACTCATTCTCTAGCGCGCCGCTGAAGGCTTTGCGGCCTGCAGTGCGATACCAGTAGTTTGCATTCCAGGCGTCTCCCTCTTTCCGATGGAGATAGGCATGGATCGCTGCGCTCATAGAGTCTGACTCATGCTGGATTGCATCGTGAGCCTTCTCCCAATCGTCCTGTTTATCGAACCAGAGTGCTGTGAGAGCAGGGGAGAGTCCGGAAGGAGGAGTAGAGGATGAAAAAGAAGCGATAAATTTTTCTAAGGTCATACTTGATTGCTATCAAGTGTCTTGTTGAGTGTCTAGTCCGCTTTTCGCTTGTGTGGTCGACGGCTCGTCGAGTTTCCAAGGCGGAAGTGTGGTGAGAGTTGAGGACCTGCACGGCAGACCCCCCGAGGCACGGAGGTCTTTAACCTATATGCCCATCCAATGCCATGTCTTGCATCCGTAACTCTCTGCTGTCGACTTGGGTGAGTCTCATGAGAGCTTCAAGGCGGAACCTCTCAGTTCTGGTGAGAGATCTTCATCGAGTTTTCTCCTCCACATCACGATACTTGCCCAAAAAATACCAAGTGGGATGATGACGTTATATGCATCCTTGGACATGCTTGAGTCAGACCAGATCCAGACCTGAGAAGAGAAAAAAAGCGTAGCAAAAAGTAGGTATGCTCTTTTATTTCGGGAGTATAGGACGCTGGACAGTTTTAAATACTGCGGAAGTAGCACCACAAACGTATGGCCCCAACAAAAAGGGGCACAAAGAAATCCTAGGGGCATCAAAATAGAGATGCTGCGATTGAAGGTATCTTTATTCCTAATACCTAGTGCGACGCCAGCCAGCACTCCAAAGAGCAAAAGAGCGGGTCGCAGGGAGGCAATATTGGTAAAATGAGCTATTAGCAAGGAGGCTGATGGCATGTACGCGCCTTGTGTTGCCGACCAGGCCCGATACACCTCAGCAGGATAAGCAGATACCGTTGCGGGAGATAACAGTCCAGTAAGGCCTAGCTGAAAAACTACCGCAAAAACGCACCAGCCCAATAACGTGAACTTACGGTGATACACCGCTTGTGTCGCTAAGAATGCGAACAGGGGCGCGAATAGGTGGGGCTTTACCAACATGAAAGATAGGGAGAGTCCTGCCGAGCGAGAATCATTCTTACCTCGGTAGTATAGAAACCCCATAAGGCCCAGGCACATCAGAAAATTAGACTGCCCAAAGTGAACCGTGTACAGCAAGGGAGAGAAGGAAAAGATGGCTATCATTATGGGGCACCATTGTACCTCTGAAAGATTGCTGCGCAGGTAGTTGTAACGGATGGACCACCATGCGTACGAGGTGAGAGATGAAATCGAGAACGCAAGCCACAACACCCGAGATATGGGAAATGGAAAAATTGAAAATATTGCGTACAACCAGATAATCCACGGCACATGTCCGCTCAAGGGATCGGAGGAAAACCCTATTCCGAGAGAATCTAGTATGCTTCTGAGGGCTATTTGGTCGTAGCTGTTCTGGCCGAGTAGAGCAAGCCTCCCGAATGCCCATAGAACAAAAAAATCGCATGCGTAGTGTAGACTGTGGACTATCTTCATCTCGATTCAGCTTGCTCCATGGCTGGGGTGCCGCGTTTGAGCTTACGCGGGGCCGCTTTACTCATTCATGCCTGAAAAGTGAGTTGAAAATTGGATTCTGTACGAATTCGAGGTCAACAGCGAGGATCCGCTTTGAAGGTAGTTCGGCCGGTGTCACCCAAGAGACCTTCGCTACATCGTCATCGTTCCCACCTTGTTGGATCGTCCCACCGGTTCGTTGAACTCGGTAGTAGATGTGCATGAGCTGCTCGTGAGGATATTCAGGGTTCTGTTGAAAGCAGCGCGAGCAGAAGAGTAGCTCGGTGACCGATACCTCTACGCTGGTCTCTTCTCGAAATTCTCGAACAAGCGCCTCAATTGGGGATTCGCCAAGCTCCAGGCCGCCCCCGGGAAAGTTTGTTATAATGCCAGAGGGTACGACGGTGTCGGTCAGGAGCACCTTGCCGTCCTCTATTAATACGCCGTAGATCGCGACACGGAATTTTGTAAGTCTTTGAGGGCTCATAAGGGAGGTTGCTGTTACGCCTAGCGTGTTATTGGTACCGGACTAGTATAGAATGCCTGGGCTGAACCTGGGAGTGGGTATCGGCGGAGCTGCGCCTTTCCCTTGCGGTATTTTCGGGATAGTTTTGTAAGAGGGAGCCCAAGGGCTCTTTGCAGGTTTTTCACCACCCTGCCAGCCTTCAGGAGGTCCAATGAGTGTAGTTTCAGTTGTGCGGTCGGTAGCTCACTATGTGCCAGGCCGTCGAGTCACCAACGATGACCTATCAAAGCTTATGGATACCAGTGATGCCTGGATAACAGAGCGCACTGGAATCAAGGAGCGTCGCTTTGTCGAGGACTCCACAGTCTCAACAACAAACTTGGGTGTTGAAGCTGCGCAGCGTGCATTGGTGTTGGCGGGATGGGCGCCAAAAGACGTTGATCTCATCGTGGCGGCAACCTTATCGCCTGATTACTACTTTCCGGGAATCGGAGTTATGCTTCAGCACCGTCTCGGGTGTGGCACAGTGCCGGCACTCGATATCCGGGCACAGTGTAGCGGTTTGGTGTATGGACTATCGTGTGTCGATGGATACGTAAAGAGCGTTCAAGCCAAGAGGATACTTCTGGTGTGTGCCGAGGTCCAATCGCCGGTACTTGATCTTACGACGCGCGGTCGAGATATGGCGGTGCTCTTCGGTGATGGAGCAGGGGCTCTCTGTATCGAGGCTGTTGAGAGTGGAGCTGCCGAGGGGCGCGGAATCCTCGATTCGTATCTTGGTAGTGATGGTGCTGGTGCTGATGTGTTGTGCATGAAAGTTCCTGGTACTGCCACGCCAGGATTCCTGCGAGAGGCGGATCTATCAGAGGCTCGTGTTCATCCACACATGGATGGAAAAGTCGTTTTTAAGAATGCTGTTACGCGCCTCGCTGAGACAGCAATGACCCTTCTTAAGCGCAATAATATCTCTCCGCAAGAGATCGGGCTGCTTGTCCCACACCAGGCTAATCTCCGGATTAACGAGATGGTTCGGGAACAGCTCGGGCTTGCCCCGGAGCAGGTATTCAACAATATACAACGCTACGGGAATACGACGGCAGCTACTATTCCAATCTGCTTATCGGAGGCCGTTGAGATGGGGGTATTAAAGTCCGGGATGCTTGTCATGACGGTGGCATTTGGCGCAGGGTTCACGTGGGGAGGGAACCTCATCCGTTGGTGAGCTGCGCTCTATCTGGTTGATCTGATGTAAATACAGCTAGTTGCGTTCTGTAGCGCCGTATCTATCATGACAGGCCCCGCGTTTGACCGCACGCATACCCGTGTTTTCTCCATACCACTAGGAGCCTCTAGAGGGGAAATTTTGTATGGCAGATTCTTTGGTTCGAAGCTCCACGTCTCGACTTGTTCCACATTCCTTGGCTGCTGAGCAGGCTACCTTGCCGAAACGGCCTGGAGAGCATCCCGATGTGCAGCGTGAAGATGTGGCAAAGTTGTTGGGATTGTTGGTGCCTCCTGCTGATATGCACGAACTCCTTCGCAATTCTCAGCGGCTACTTCTGGAAATACGGGATGATCTCGATAGAACCACGTATAACGCTAAAGACCTGTTACGTGCATGTGATACTCACACTGCTATCAGTCAGCGTTGGCTTAGAAACCAACCATCCCTAGACGCCATCGCGTGCCCGATAGAGCAGAGGCTCCCATACTCGCCAGTCCTCATTACACAGACTGTCGAGGAGATACATGCAGCACTCGTACTGGTTGCCTCGTCCATGAACACCTTTCGGCAGCGTCTAGCAGTGCTTGATCCGTACGTTCTGACCTCTAGCACCTCCGAGATCGCCGGTTCTGCGGCGATCTTGGGTACCGCATCGCGGGTTCAGTCCCTACTTGCTGCAACTCCGAGAGAGGATTTGACGCCTGAGCGTCATGAACGGCTTCGGAATGATATGAAGGTACTGATTAACGCCGATGCTACATATGCTTCCCGCGCGTATGAAGCTATTAACAGTGTGCTGGATGTGTACACCCCAAGTGATGCAGTCATCACATTAATGCGCCGCACCTTCGAACCGGTGTACCGTGAGGATGGACTAGCAGATAGTTTGCGGGAATTTGATCGGATATGGCCCAGCTTCACGATTCAAGAGAAAACGGTTGTCGCTAATTTCTTCCTCAATGCCATATGGATCAGATTCAACCGCGAACTTGGTCAGCAAGCCATCTGCCCGGATGGACAGGGGGCTCCGTTCTCAATTGTTTTCGATCGCGATCCTAGCGCAGGTTCATCGATGGCGTTGGAGGGCGAAACGCTTGGCTCGCTGATCTTCGTACCAACGGCCTATAGCACGGGGGTAATTATCCTAAGCGACAAGCTTGCGCAAAATCAGTCGGCTTTTGAGACATTTGTCACGGTGGCACATGAAGTGGCTCACGGGCTGATATACTATATGTTGCAGCACCGTATTATTCCGCTGGGCTGCGAGGCAGATATGAAATGGCTAGCTGCGTCGCTGAACCTGAACGAAGAACGCGCGTACTTTAATGACCCGCATGAGAGGCTAGCGTGGTTCGTGGATCAGTCATTGGCGCAATACTTCGCCCGCTGATCCTAGCCCGCATATTTCATGCAGCCTGCTACTGCGAGCGCCGATAATGGTACTTTTTTGGTCCCAAATACTACCTTCAGACCGGAAGGTATCTCGATAAGATTCCGCCCTGCAAATAGATTCCGCCCTGAATTTTACTTTGTTGAATTCGCCCTTCGGGCCCGAACAATCACCACTCTTGGCGCTCTCGCGACGCAGTTTCATGAAAAACGGGGGTAGCCCGTGTTTTTCACGAAGGTCGCTGCGCTCGCCGTGAACGATGGCCGAAAACAGGCGCTCTATGGCCTGTTTTCTCTTCGTCCACAGTTTGAGTAGGATTCTCAAGTGCCTACACAATCTGTAGGCTCCAAATTCCTACGCTTCGCAATTTGCAATTGCATCCATGCACTTGCTAGCCCCGAACATTGCACGTTCGTGCAATATTCGGGCTGGCGCTCTCGATGTCGGCAGGGGGGTATCCTCGCTGCACTAGCTGGAATAACTAGCTGCGGCGCAGGATACTTCATGTGCATGGTGTTATGTCGGATCGCCTGTTTTCGATGACTTTCTCTGCGTCTTTGTTTTTGTTTTGACCGTTGGTTTCGGTTTGGTTGGGGATTTCGGTTTACTCTCGCTTTTGGCGACGGGAGTTTTTTCCGGCTTTGGGGTCGTTGCTACACCTGGTGCCATATAGCCAGAGGTTGTGCTTGGCTGTGACGAACCGTCCGAGTCCATAGGTGATGCGACTGTGCCTGGGGTTACTTGAGAGGTTGTGGATTGAGTCGGCGTTGCAGTTGGTTGGACGCTTGGAGCTCCATTCAGTAGGGCCGTCCCGTCCTTCTTGACGAATGTTACACGGACATTTCCCTCCGCCTCACTTCTATCCTCTTTGAGGTATACCTTGATGCGATCAGCGATTAGTAAGCTCTCACCCTGCTGAAGCTGTGGATTATCGGTTAGGGTGATAATCGATGAGATCGCGTCATAGGCCGCTAATTGGCTCGTCGCTTTGATATCCTGCTTGGTAATAACAACATCACCTCGAGCAACTACCTTCTGAATCTGATTGTCTTCAGAGTATGAACCATCTACGGTTTTTGACGTAAGGATAAGGTCTCCCTGCGTGACCACGACATGCCCCTTGTAGGTAAACACACGGGTCTTTGAATTAACGGTCAACGAGTCAGAAGTTATGTTAGTTGGAAGTTTGCCGAAGTCCTTGGTGTTTGCCGAATCGCCGAGCAAGCCTTTTGAGCTCAGCGCAGAGAGTGAGCCGCTGCCCGTTGAAGGTTGTGCGTGCACGGTGGTTGCTACAACGAGGGGTCCAAGCGCGAGTACAAGATGCCGTGAAAAAAATCGTTTCATAGGTTTATTTCGTGCGTGGTTTGATAATTGTGCGAACTCCCTCCGAGATCGTCACCTCCTGTGTTTCGATGAGCGCCACCATTTTGTTGCCCTGGACGGAAAACATCGGATTTTCAAGTTCGACAGGGACGGGGATATCGACTCTACCAGCAGTGCGGTCATATGTTGCGCGAGATGCCGTTGCTGTTGTGTCGGCTTTGTACCGGACGATGACGTTATCAAAGAGGTCGGCGGTGGTTAGCTCCGAGCCCTGTATCTTTAATTCGGCGCGGTCGGCGGTAATCCGAACCTTCTCTCCATTTTCCCGGATGACTGTGAGATCTGGTTCGGCAATCGTTGCAACGCCGGCTATCGGATTATACTCTCCGCGTTTTCCGAATATCTCCCAAACCATCTTGCCATTTTGAACAAGGCTACGATGAAACTCGTTCCAGACAAAAGCGCTGTTTCCAGCCGCCTCCGGGGTTGACTCGCTCACAGTCTTAAGTTGAGGGAGCGGAGTCTGAATGCCCTCAATCGCTTCTTTCGACAGGCTACCCTCATGCTCGGGGATTCGGGATTGATTACGCTCGTGGATGATGACTCCACTCGCCACAAAGAATGAGCCAAGAAGGCCTAATCCGATCCACATGCTCTGTTTTCGGGTCAGTATCAAGGGCACAGAAGTGTCTCGCTTAGGATAGAGTGGCTCGTATATCGCACAACGTCTTTATCAGAGGACCTACCTGATTGAGAGGCAGCATGCATGGTCCATCTGATGGGGCGTTGTCGGGATCGTTGTGGCATTCTACGAAAACTCCGTCGACTCCGACTGCCACAGCGGCACGGGCGAGTGCTTGAACGTAGTGTCGAGCCCCACCGGAGCTGCCAGCTCCACCTCCGAGTTGCTGGACGCTGTGGGTAGCATCGAAAACTACTGGATGGCCTGTTTCGCGCATAATCAAAAGATTCCGCGGATCCATGACGAGATCTCGATACCCGAAAGAGGTTCCTCGTTCGCACAACAGTATCTTTGAATTGCCGGTCGAGGCTATCTTTTCGGCAACGAATTGCATGTCCGCAGGGTGCAGGAATTGACCCTTCTTAACGTGGATCGTTTTGCCCGTTGCTCCTGCAGCGAGGAGAAGGTCTGTTTGTCGACACAGGAATGCAGGGATCTGTAACACGTCGATAACCTTGCCGACTGTTTTCGCTTGCTCCTCGGTATGTACGTCAGTGAGGACCGGAGTTCCGAGAGACGAGCGCACCTGCTCCAAAATCCTAAGGCCCTCTTCCATTCCGATGCCACGTTTGCCTTTGAGGCTCGTTCGATTCGCCTTATCAAAAGACGATTTGAAAACGAGGGATACTGGTAGGTCGCGAATCGCCCTCTGAACAGACTCGCCAACCATCAGGCAGTGGTCTAGCGATTCAATCTGGCAGGGGCCGGCAATCAGAAGGAGGTTCTGACCGATTCCTACTCGAACGCTCGGGGAGATCTCGACAATCACGTGTGGCTCCCAACCACTGCCCCTTCGTCAGCACCGGCTCCTTGCACAACGGGGCCACGCTTGGTTGGCTCCGCTGAAATCTTTTCAACCTTGGTAACGGTCGCTTTAGAATGAGCCCGATGGGTCTTCGCCGCAGAAACAAAAGAGGCGAAGAGAGGATGTGGCGTCTTCGGGGTGGACTGGAACTCAGGGTGGAACTGAACTCCAATGAACCAAGGATGGTCAGCAAGTTCGACTATCTCCGCGAGCACGTTGTCCGGAGATGTTCCAGAAAATATGAGACCGGCCTTCTCAAGCTTTTCACGGAAGGTATTGTTTACCTCGAATCGATGCCGGTGTCGCTCGCTGATCTGAGATTTGCCATAAATTTCGCGAGCCTTGGTGCCCTCTTTGAGTGCGCACGGGTAGGCTCCCAGGCGCATGGAGCCACCCTTGACGTGGACACCCTTCTGGCTCTCCATGATGTCGATAACGGTGCATGAGGAGTTAGAGTTAAACTCCGCGCTCGTTGCCTCTGGGAGTTTTGCGACGTGGCGAGCGTACTCAATGGTCGCTATCTGCAGACCGAGGCAGATGCCGAAAAATGGGAGTTTCTTCTCTCGTGCGTAGCGAGCTGCTGCGATCTTGCCCTCGCTTCCTCGGATTCCAAAGCCGCCAGGGATTAAAATTGCATCAACCATCTCGCCGTTGTTGGCCTTGCGAATAGCACCCTCGACGTCTGATTTCTCTATCTCTTCGCTGTCCACATACACAATCTCAATCCGACAGTCGTTTGCGACGCCGCTATGAATGAGAGCCTCGCTGAGGCTTTTGTAGCTCTCAGTTAGGTCGACGTACTTACCCACCATCGCGATCGATACGGTGGTTCGCCCTTCGCTAGTTACCGAGCGAGCGATCTTTGTCCACGGCTCAAGCTTCGGAGCCCCAGTCCACATATGCAGCAGCTCAACGATGCGTTGATCGAGCCCTTCGTTGTGAAGCACGATCGGGAGTTCGTAAATAGTCTTTACGTCTGGTGCGTTGATGACACAGTTAGGACTTACGTTACAGAAGAGGCTAATCTTGTTTTTAATCTTCTCGTCCAGGGGTTGATTCGACCGGCAGATGATGATGCTCGGCACGATTCCGTAGCCTGTCACTTCCTTGATGGAGTGTTGCGTTGGTTTGGTCTTAAACTCGTGAGCTGTTGCGATGTGCGGGACGAGTGTTACATGGATGTAGAGCGTGTTCTGCGCCCCAACGTCGGCGCGCATCTGACGAATTGCCTCAAGGAACGGCAAGCTCTCAATATCGCCTACAGTGCCCCCAACCTCAACGAGGCAGACGTCGAAGCCATCCGCTGCGAGTTTAATGCGGCGCTTTATTTCGTCAGTGATGTGCGGAATTACTTGAACGGTGCCACCGAGGTAATCGCCGCGACGCTCATTTGCAATAACGGTCTCGTAGACCTTTCCAGAGGTGAAGTTGTTGAGCTTCGACATGCGGGTGCCCATGAAGCGCTCATAGTGACCGAGGTCTAGGTCGGTCTCGGCGCCGTCATCAGTGACGAATACCTCACCGTGTTGAAACGGGCTCATAGTTCCGGGGTCTACGTTGATGTAGGGATCAAGCTTTACTGCCGTTGCTTTTAGACCTCGCGCTTCGAGGAGGGCTCCGATGCAGGCCGTCGTGAGGCCTTTGCCGATTGAAGAGACTACTCCGCCGGTGATGAAGATGTATTTTGTTGCGCGAGATTCCATAGGATAGGTTCGGCTCCGAGAGAGGGTGATAGACAACAGGAACAACGCTCCCCAGTATCCCCTTTATCTGAGCTGAACACAATCAAGGAAGAGGGGATAAAAAGCAAATAAATTCAATTCACTAGGGGGGTATTGAGTGCCCCCGCTGCAGGATCAGAATTCACTCCTGATTTCTGGGCTCGATGCCTCAGTCAAACCCAGTCGTCAAAGGCGGTTTCGCATGCAGAGATATGCGTCCTCTCATGGTCAGGTTTTACAAACAGGAGCACAGTCGGTTTTCGACTACAACGTTCACCATTACGGGTATTTATGACCAACTATCTATACGCTCAACTTTTTCGCGATATCGTTCCTACCTCCTCTCAAGGAGTACTCGCTCTGGCTTTCTTGGGGTTGTGCGGGGTTTTGTCGCTCGCGCCGGCCTATGCAAATCCGGGCGTTGCCTCCGAGCCGCGTAGGGAACAGCGAGTGGTGAGTCCAGAGGTGCAAAAGGTTCAGCAGGCAATTCATGACCAAGTTAAGGATAATTGGTTTGAGGTATCAATCGTAAATGAGCGAGATGCTGTGGTATTGCGAGGAGAGGTTGATTCGGAGCGGGGGCGGCAACGCGTAGTTGCAGCGGCTCGGTCAGCTGTTACGAAACCCATCAAAGACGAGTTGCGAATTAGACCAACGCTCACTGATGATCAGATAGCCTCGCAGCTCCGCTCAACTATCGATAAGGAGTATCCAACCCTAAGTCGTCACATCAAGATTGAGGTGAAGGATGGAACTGCGTATTTTTCCGGCAACCTGCGGTCACATCGGGAGGTAGACCAGGTGTTGGCAACAGCGCTTATGCAGGAAGGACTTAAAAATATCGAAAGCGACATTACCTGCGCTGGTCGCCCATACGGACGGCGCCATCTTAGGGCAGGGAAGTACTAGCACGGTGGTAAAAAAAGGGCTCATCGGGGAATCAAGTGGGTGCCAATGACTGCTGATGGGGCATAACCCATTGTTTTCTGCGATACATCACGTATTTCCGCGTGAGCGTGAAGGTACCCGATCGAGCAACTTTCTGCCCCGCCGACCGATATCTAGTAGTATGCTGGATTACGAAAAAATTGGATTTTTACCGCATTGCTCCAGCAGGGTGGTGAAAAAAGGTTCCGTAGTGAGCATTTTGAGAGTTTTGACGAAACAAGACGGAGAACTCCAAGATCAGTGTAACCCGCATATTTCATGAAGCCTGCTACTGCGAGCGCCGATAATGGTGCTTTTTCGGCCCCAAATACTACCTTCAGACCGGAAGGTATCTCGATACGATTCCGCCCTGCAGATACTTAGTTGAATTCGCCCTTCGGGCCCGAACAATCACCACTCTTGGCGCTCTCGCGACGCAGTTTCATGAAAAATGCAAGTCAAGCGCGCATCCTTACTTTGCCTTCAGGGCGTGTGACCACACTTTTTCGGGTACGTTCACGTTTACTGGACGAGCATGTTCACGTCCGGAAACACCAATGTTACCCACTCGATTCCACGAAGAGCCTTTCTTGTTATCCCCTTAATCGGGGATGCAGTATTTCTGGTGAGTAGTTAATGTTTCCACCCCGCTTTGCTCCGCAAAGCCGCCCCTTGCGAGGGGCTAATGCTACAGTCGCTGCATTTGCTGAGTAGTTACATCAACTCTTTGTGCGGTTACGTTCACGTTTGCGTATATGAGCACGGGCACAAGGGACACCAGCAACTAGTGCCAACTGGATCCGGGGAGGAGCCACAACAATTCCCTAAACCTCCGCGTTCCCGATACGGGAGGAGCGCAGCGCAGGAATAGCTTATTTACTCACACCCGAGGTAGGGATAGCATCCAAAGGAGTTAACGTGCAGGTGCTCGGCTTCTATGAATTTAAAGTCCCCCATTCCCGTTGTAACGCTCAAACAGGGGCGCGAAGTCTCCGTTCGAAGGCGGCACCCATGGATATTCTCAGGCGCTATCGGCGAGAGGCACGGAACCCTGCAGCGCGGCTGCCTCGTTGAGGTTCGAGCGAAAGATGGTCTCACACTCGGTTGTGGTCATTGGGGCACAAAAGGCATCGCCGTGCGGATGCTTTCATTTGGCGGGGTATACGATGAAGGCGCGATCATCCAGGAGCGATTAGCGGCGGCTGTAAAGCTTCGAGCTTCGCTTGGTTTGGTGGGCAATAGGGATACCACAGGGTTTCGGCTGGTTCACGCTGAGGGCGATGGGTTGCCGGGGTTAGTGGTTGATATCTACGCTGACGTGGCGGTAGTTCAATGCCATTCCACCGGTATGTGGCGCTTGCGGGATGTTATCGCCTCGTTTTTAAAGAGTGAGTCGCGTCTTGGGGTGTCTGATGTGACATTTCGTCGAGTCGAATCCCAGATCGAACAGTCCTTGGAAGGGGGCGAGGAGAGCGACAAGCCAACAGAGGCTGAGATACCGGAACCCTCGCGCGTTGTTTCGTTCTCTGAGAACGGACTGCGATTTCTAGCCGATGTCACGTGTGGTCAGAAGACGGGGTTTTTTCTCGACCAGCGCAATAATCGTCAAAAGATAAAACAGTATGCGGCAGGAAAGCATGTGCTCAATGCATTCTGCTATACCGGTGCTTTCTCGGTGTACGCGTTTGCCGGAGGTGCGGCATCGGTTGTTTCGGTCGATGCTTCCAAGTCGGCAATCGATCTCTGCCGACAAAATGTGGTGGCTAATTTTGCGGATGTCGATCACCATCCTGAGGTCGCTGATTGCTTTGGGTATCTGGGGCAGATTCCGGACAACTTTGATCTTATCGTACTGGATCCCCCAGCGTTTGCGAAACATCAGCGGGCGATTCAACGCGCACTGCGTGGATACGAGGCCATCAACGCCTTGGCTCTCAAAAAGATTAAGCCTGGTGGAGTTCTTTTTTCGTTTTCGTGTTCGCAGCTTATCACGCGGGAGCTCTTCCGTGATGCGGTTATGCGGGCTGCTGTGCAAGCCGGTCGGTTTGTGCGGATCATTGAAACGCTCCATCAAGCGCCATGCCACCCTACAAGCATCTTCCACCCCGAGGGTGAGTACCTGAAGGGGTTGATGATGGTAGTCGAGTAGTTTGACTGAGCCGATAGTAGGTATGTCGGTAGCGACGAAAGCACTGTTGGTTTGTAGTCTCGCCGTTTTCGTCGACTCGGTGCTCTACTACATGCTGGTTCCACTCATCCCGGAGCTGGCTGTTCGCGCTTCGCTAACCCAGCTGCAGATCGGTTCCCTCTTCGGAAGTTACGCATTCTGCCTCATAGTATCGACGGTTCTTGCAGGTCGCCTGCAGTTTTCCTCAGGTCAGCGGCGGCCCATGCTGCTGGCGATTGCGGGGCTCGGGATCGCGACTATTTTATTTGCGCTGTCCTCGGATTTTGCGGTGCTGCTTTTGGCTCGTTGCGTGCAGGGTGTTGCTGCTGGATTCACCTGGGTATTGGGTCTTGCACTGGTAATCGCTTACTTTCCGGGCGATAAGCGGGGGGCTGCTCTTGGTGTGACCTTCTCCGTTGCTAACGCTGGCTATCTCTTGGGGCCTCCTATCGGAGGTTTCCTTCTTAGCTGGTTTGGATATTTAGCACCATTTATCTTCGGAATTATCGTTGTCGTTATCGATGGTGCCGCGCGCTATTTTCTTCTGCCCGAGGTGCATGCTCACCCAGAGCCGAATGATATTTCGTGGCGAGATCTGCTTCGGGAGCGATCCGCGCCGCTGCTGGTGTGCTCGATGGGGCTTGGGGCTGCGGCTTTTGCGATGTTGGATGTGGTGCTTCCGCTTTACCTGCATGATGCCTTCGCAGCCACGCCGGATGTGATTGGGGCGTTGTTCGTTGCCCTCGGGAGCACGTTCGTATTTACGAGCCCCATGATTGGAAGGCTTGCGGATCGCTTCGGGTATGCCAAGGCCCTCTGTATGGGCCACGTCCTTACGGCGCTGCTCATCATGGGGCCTCTCCTTGCCTCCTCCTTGTGGCAGATGGCGTTTGTGCTTGTATTTCTGGGGCTGTTCTCCAACCTGGTTTTTGCGCCGTGTCAACCGGGAATGGCCTCGGTGGTTGACGCAAAACAGAGTACTCATTACGCCGTGGGGGTTTCGCTTTTATCGACGTCCTATTCGGTTGGAATGATGGCAGGGGCGTATCTTGGAAGCTTCGTCGCAGAATACTTTGGCCTTCAAGCGGTTATGGTGGGAGCCTCGATCCTCTTTTTGGGAAGTGCCGTGTGGAGCTGTGTCATTGTCAGGGGCGGCTCTCGTTAGCCCGCATTTTTCATGAAACTGCGTCGCGAGAGCGCCGAGAGTGGTGATTGTTCGGGTGCGAAGGGCGAATTCAACTAAGTATCTGCAGGGCGGAATCGTATCGAGATACCTTCCGGTCTGAAGGTAGTATTTGGGGCCGAAGAAGCACCATTATCGGCGCGCGCAGTAGCAGGCTTCATGAAATATGCGGGCTTCGATTGGTGGGGCTTTACTCGGGCCGGGAACTGAGGTCAGTATGGAGCTACTAGTGAGTCGAGGGGGCCGAGCGAGGCCGCTCTGGATGGTGTGTTCGGTTGAGGAAGCTGTGTGATGGCTCGTAGGTGTCTTTCTTGTGTTGGTGTGGTCTGCTCGCTTCTGCTCTCTGCATGTGGGGGTGGAGGTGGAAGTTCGAGTGGTGGTGAGGGTGGTTCGGATGCTTACGGCGTACGAGTGCTTCATGCGGCTATCGATGGTTCTCCGGTGGATGTGCGATCGTCTCTACGGGCGGAACCCGTACTTCTTCAAGCAGTTTTCGCGGGCACGAAGGGGTACCGATCGATTCCGAGAGGAGAACAAACCTTAGCGCTCACCAGACCGTTTAGCCCGAGTGATGTTATTGCGTCCTTCAACACTAGTGTCGGTTCAGGTGATCGCTATTCAATCCTTCTGTATGGCGACAATCTCACCTTTGGATTGCGCGCCCGGCTCATCGCGGATGATGTTCCGGCCTCTATCACTGGCTCCGCTGTAAGAGTGGTGAATGGGGTCACCGGAGCATCGGCGCTAGTTGTAGCGGTGGGCTCTGGTCAGGTAACTCAGGTAGGGTTCGGTGAGAATTCAGGGTACATTCAAACTGCATCGGGCTCTGTTCATATCTCAGCGAGTCGTAGTGCTGATGGCAGCGCTGTAGTCTCAACAAACCGGACGCTCGAAGAGGGGCGCGCCTACACGATTCTGATCGCTGGGCAGATCGGATATTACGTTCGCTCCAATATGTTCGTTGATAAGTAAGAGCGACAGTACTGCACTCAAAACGATCGTAAGATGATTTTGCTAGTTGCGCAAAATCCCGTTCATCCTCATTATAAAGCTATGCTTTCGATCCTTTGTTCATGAAAGGATCGCATTCTGGGCGCCTAGTAAGAGCCAATCATCTCTCCTATAGGGATGAAGCTCGTCATTGAAGGGAGGTGATCCATGTCGGCTATAGGAAATAAATCTGTCAGACTGGTGAAGAGGTGCCTCACGCTGTGAGGAGTGTCTAGCTTTTTATCAGGACAGGGTTTTTGATGTTATAGGTTTGTGATCGCGTTCCGGTCACTTGTTCTTTGGTTTGCTTCCTCGTAGCGGTGCGTTTACGAGCAGTGGGCGCACCGCTAACGACTTCTCTTCTCATCCCGAGATATTCCTTCACTTTTGTTTCAATCAGTTTCGATAGAGCGCACGCTCAACGACATGCATCTCGTATCAGCGCCTGTGTCGTATCAGAGTTCGTTGACCCTGCTTGTATCGCCAATCAGGATTCGCGCTATTTCCCGGAATGATTGTGCTACGTGGGTCGGGCCTGCTTCTTTGAGTGCCTGCGTTGGGACGTAGGGATGATTCTCCGTAGGTGAGAATGCAATTGTCCTAACACCTGCAGCGGCGCCAGCACGGATGTCGACGATGGAATCTCCGATCATCCACGCATGCGATGGATCGATGTCGAGAAGTTGGAGTGCGTGCAGGAGGGGTTCCGGGTGAGGTTTGCCGCTTGCAACGTCCTCGATCGCAACCAGCGCATCGATCTGTTTCTCAATCTCCCATCGTTTCAAGACTGGACCTACGTGACCACGTCGGGAATTTGTCACTACTGCGATAGCGAATGAGTGTGCGCGAAGTTCGTTGATAGTTGCAATGATATCGGGGTAGGTTTCCACGAGGTGCATGCGATCCTTGACCCTGCTCCACACCCCCTCTTTGAAGGTTTCGCGGTCTGCAATCACAAGCTCCTCAAGCTCTTCGCGTTGACTTCGAGTAAGACACGCCTCGATGACCTTCTCAGTTTTCATCGAAACTCCGTGGTGCTGTAAGGTCTCGCAGTATGCAGATATCCAGTGCGGCAGGGATCGTCCGAGAGTTCCGTCGAAATCAAATAGCGCGGCGCGTCGTCGTGGTAAGGTTTCCATCTTCAGGGATGATACCACTGCCTGCGCTCATATAACAGCGAGCCTGTAGTGCTCTCTAACTGCGGACCTAGCAGGGTGGTGAAAAAAGATTTCCTGTTGCGCATTTCGATAGTTTGACTGCAACTGCGTTGGAGCCGCCGAAAAAATCCTCAACGTATCTCAGAGGATACGCTTCCGGTTTTTTCGTTGGCTCCGCCTTGTTTCGTCAAAACTCTCAAAATGCTCACTACGGAACCTTTTTTCACCACCCTGCTAGTCCTGGGTGAAAACCAGATCGAAACGGGGTTTAGAGCCCCGCCCTGCGCTGCCCGCTATTCGAATCTTGGCGAAGCCAAGTTCGGATAGGAAATGCTTACGGAACTAGTTCTGGGCGAAAACCAGATCGAAACGGGGTTTAGAGCCCCGCCCTCCGCTGCCCGCTATTCGAATCTTGGCGAAGCCAAGTTCGAATAGGAACCCACCAAGTTGGAACAGAAACGAATATCGCGAACCGGGGTCCAGGGGGGTACCCCTGGCCGTCATTCGAATCTTGGCGAAGCCAAGTTCGAATAGGAGCAAAATGGAGCGGGTGAAGAGATTCGAACTCTCGACCTCTTCCTTGGCAAGGAAGCGCTCTAGCCAACTGAGCTACACCCGCACTC
>JBIJBZ010000139.1:0-9267 GCA_044344945.1 Bdellovibrionota bacterium
CCGCGAGCAGCTTGCCATTACGATCAAGAACCGGACCTCGCTCAGAGGCGATCTCAACATCAGCCACGTGCTGCTTTACTGCCCAATCCTGCCACGTCTCAAAGTCCGAAATCTGGAGGCTATACAGGCGGTGCACGAGCAGAGCGCACCAGCCGATGGCAACCACGCCGATCAACCGCAAACGTAGTGGCCGCTGGCGACTTAGGGAGGACGAGACTAGCGGCGAACGCTTTAACAACGCAAAGTCCATCCCGATAAGACTCCCCCGCCCTGACTGCGGTGTCGGGGCCGCTTCACAGCGGTCATTATTGGCCGGCTGAGTTGCATTTTTCTTGGGGTGTTCGAACGGAAGCTTTATTTGCGAAAGCATGCGCCGCTGCTCTTCTACTGACTAACCTAACAAGTACCGCCTCAGTAGGCGATGCGAAGGGTATTGTGAGGGCTGTGCTCTTGGAGCTGCCCCATCTGACGAGCTGACTTGGATAGGGAGTCCGGGCGTAACAGCACTGAGCGTTGTAGCTCAAGCTCTCGTCGCTCCATATCCAACTCAACCGTTTTGCTGCGCTCACGCGCAAGCTGGTAGCCCAAGTCAGTGGCTTCAATCTTCGTCCAGACTCGAGCACCGAGAACCAAGAGAAGCGCAACCGCCGCAATCACCTGCATTCGAACAGAGACTGCTGCTGCTTCGCGCTTAACGTAAACCGACTGATACTGCAAACACACTGCCATAAAACCCATCCCTTTCTGAAAATGTACTGCCTTCTTGTTATTCTGTCGCTACCAAAAGTGACAAACCGATTAACTTTTTTACTTCACAAAAACTACGCGTCGAACTCGAACACTCGCAATCGCGCACTGCGCGATGCAGGGTTCATCTCCACTTCATGATCACTCGGAAGGATCGGCTTTTTCGGCCAAACTCGTCCGATTTTTCGCTCTTCTCGAGGGCCTCGCCACGAAGCCGGATAGCTTCCCGCCGACTCCCAAGTACGCATCCGATGAGCAACCAATTTGTCCTCAATTGAATGAAAAGTGATAACTGCAAGCCGCCCACCGGGCTTTACGAGCTGCGGAACCGCCTCAAGGAAGCTCTCAATCTGGTCTATCTCTTGGTTGACCCAGATCCGAAGCGCCTGAAAGACTACCGTGGCTGGATGAACCCGAGACTCACTACGTTTTCCAAGCTGCGACGCCTTGACCACATCAGCGAGCTCCCGCGCACTTGAAAATGGTCTTTTTGCGGCCAAAATACGGGCCAATTGCTTCGCCATGACCCCCACTCCGCCCTGCGCCAGAGCCACAAATATCTCGCGCTCCGAGGCCGTATTGAGGAAGTCCTGCGCGGAAGGTCCAACGCTTTCGTCCATGCGCATATCGAGAGGCCCCTCATCGGCAAATGAGAACCCTCGCCCCTCACGAAGCTGGTCGGTGGACATCCCGAGATCCGCAAGAACCCCGTCGAAGCCCCGAAACGAGACCGAACTCAAAACGTCTGAAAATGGCGCATGGATTAATTCGAGACGATCGCCATAACGCCCCGCCCACTGAGCTCCCCGCTCCAAGGCTCGCTGGTCGCGGTCGAGGGCGATCACCCAGGCATCGGGATTGGCGTCGAGAATAGCCCGCGTATGTCCACCACCACCGAAGGTACAATCGAGAAACATACCCCCCTGCCCTACTCGTAGCTGCTCAACACACTCTTTCAACAAAACGGAGACATGCACCGCATCTCCGCCAGAAAAACTCATATATCAACATCCGAAAAAAGGTCCGGATCCTCTAAAAGAGCCTGCTCTGAGGCTGCGAAGATTCCGTCCCAGACCCGCTTATCCCACATTCGAAATCCGTGAATTGATGCGGTGAAGACCACTTCTCGATCGAAACCACCATACGTCCGCAGATAGGTCGGCACTAAGATCCGCCCATTCCCATCGATCGCACACTCGGAGGCCCTACTCAGATAAAAGTTCTCAAGCCTCTGCAGCTTGCTGCTAAACCGGCTCTTCTCCCGCAACCTAGCCTCGAAGTCCTCCCACACATCGAGGCTGAAGCCCTCAATGCACCGCGCGCCTTCTGAGATGTAGTTCGTAAGAACCACCCCACGCTGCTCCCGCTCGCCCAGAACGCGACGAAAATCGCTCGGCAGACTGATCCTGCCCTTCTCATCGAGTGAATGGATGCAATTTCCGCGAAAAGAAACGAACGGCGGGCGTTTGGATGAACGAGCTAATGGAGCGGAGCGCTCCACAACTTCAGGGGTGTCTTGCTCCTGTTTTTCATTCATCCGTATGCCCGCCGTCGCTTTGGGGAAAACAACCGAGACCGAACAACCTAAACGAACCGTAGATGGGTTTTTGTACCACTATGACCCACTTCATACCACCCTACAGCGGGCAGAGCGGTCCAGTCAACCAGGAATATTTGGTAGAACATCGTGTTTTTTAGGGGCGATAGCAAGATGAGCCTGTTATCCTGCCAAGTCTGGTCCTTCAGGGGGGTACGTTTACGAACACGAGCGCCAGCACGTGCGCGTGGGGTAGGCGTTGCTACGGACTCCGAGTGGCTAACCCCTACTCTACCGTTACGCTCTTCGCCAGATTGCGGGGCAGATCGACATCGGTCTTATTGAGAACCGCTACATGGTACGCCAATAACTGAAGCGGAAGGTTAAGAAGGAGCGGACTCAACTCGGGGCACACGAACGGAACTCGAATAATCGACTCCGTGGAGATACCTACCGTCTTCTCTTCCGGAGCATCTGTGATCACAATCACCTGAGCCCCGCGCGCCTCAACCTCGCGTAGATTCGACAGAGTCTTGTCAAAGAGCAGTTTATCTCGTTGTAGAATTACCACGACCGGCATCCGCTCATCGATAAGGGCGATTGGCCCATGCTTCATCTCTCCGGCTGGATACCCCTCGGCATGGATGTAGGATATCTCTTTAAGCTTCAAGGCCCCTTCAAGGGCGATCGGATAACACGTACCACGACCGAGGAAGAGAAAATCCCGTGCGGTGAAGAACTTCTTAGCGGCCTCAAGCACGGCGGAATCGGCTTTAAGGGCCTCTGACACCGCCACCGGCGCATGCATCATCGTCTGCAGAACAGCTCTGCGCTCATCAGCGCTCATCGTATTTCGCCGCTCGGCCAGGAAAAGCCCCAAGAGCTCAAGGGCGATTAACTGCGTTGAAAACGCCTTTGTTGAGGCCACGCTTATCTCAGGGCCCGCATGAGTATAGAGCACCATGTCAGCGCGGCGACAGATCGAGGCTCCGACAACGTTGCATACGGTAAGGGTCGGTGATTTGCCTTTGGCTAATTCGATTGCCCCGAGAGTATCGAGTGTCTCTCCAGATTGCGACACCGCAATAACAAGGGTATCCGAGTCAAATAGCTGGGTGCGGTAGCGAAACTCGGACGCGTAGTCCACTTCGCAGGGAATCTTAGCAAAGCTCTCGATGAAGAACTTACCCTCAAGACACGCATGCCACGCAGTTCCACACGCCACCAAAACAACCCGTCGCAGCCGAGGCGCAATCGCCTCAAGGGCCGTCAATTCAGGAAGGATCACCGAGCCGGTTTCAACCGAGTACCTACCTCGAAGGGTATCCGCAACCGCTTGCGTCTGGTCGAAGATCTCCTTCAGCATGAAATGTGGGAAGCCACCCTTCTTAGCGGTGATCGGATCCCAGGCTACCCGCTCCTCGTTTCTAGCCACCTCCTTGCCACCGTTCTCGATATAGATGGAGCCGGCCGTTACATCAGCTAGATCGCCATCCTCAAGCACCACGATCTGACGAGTGTGCGAAAGGAGCGCCGGAATATCACTCGCGATAAAGTTTTCGCCTAAGCCCTTACCGAGGATTATCGGGGTTGAGTTCTTCGCAACAAAGATGTGGCCAGGGGTCTTCTCGTCGATCACTAGGAAGGCGTAGCTACCTCGCACAGAGGCGCACATCTGACGCATCGCCTCCAGAGGGGCGAGCCCCTTCTTGAGGAGCGAGTTCATGAGGTGCGCGGCAACCTCAGTATCGGTCTCAGACCGGAAAACACACCCCTCTTTCTCGAGCGACTCTCTCAGCTCCAGGTAGTTCTCGATGATGCCGTTGTGTATCAAGCTGACGCGACCAGCCGAATGTGGGTGGGCGTTCGTCTCCGTTGGACGACCGTGGGTTGCCCAGCGGGTATGACCTATTCCCTGGTGAGCCCATAGATCGCGGGGCCTCTCCTGCTGCGGGAAAAGCTTCTTAAGCTCGGCTAACTTGCCGGTCGCCCTCGTTATCTCCACGCGCGGTCCCTGACACAGCGCGAGTCCGGCGGAGTCGTAGCCTCGGTATTCGAGGGCCTCTAAACCCCCTAAAAGGATAGGCAACGCGTCTTTTTGACCAACATATCCGACTATTCCACACATAACTAAGAAGCTCCCGAGGCCCAAAACACCGATCCGGCGAACCGTACCACAGATCAAGAGGCTACCACCTAACGGCCCTTTGACACCAGCAGCGCTTCCAGTCCGCACATGGCGGCTTGGCACCATAGTTGCTCCGCTTTGAGCTAGGATGGCTGTTCGTCCCTAAGGACTGAGGACTTGAGTATGACTAACCGTGTTAAAAGTGCCCAGGCAGTTGACGTTAACAAAGCCGCAGCAGCGGTAACTGCCAGTAATCGCAGACGCAGGCCGTCAAAGGTGACCGAACCGACCACCGATTTCGGCAAAACGTTCCAAAACATCATAGGCAGAAAAGCCCCGAACGATAAGGTCAATGAGGAGGAACTTTTTGCCGGCGCGGTCTTCCAACTTGTGAAGAACAAGTATGGGTCCAATTTTGCCCAAGACTTCAGATCCGCTTTCCGCCTAAATTTAGTCGATAAACCGACTAATGAGAGGTTCCCCTCAGCCGAGCGAGCTATCAAGGACACCCTCAAATTCTTCGTCAGTTCTACGATCATGACGCAGGAGGATGCCTCTGCTATCCGTAAGACCGCATTCGAGCTCGCCCAGATAGATGACAAGAAGGATGCACTGTGGGACTCGTACGGTAAGACCAAAGCCGTTGTGTCTGCAGAACGGGGAACGCGCCTAGTACAACAACGTCTGGAAGAGTCCGGCAATACACCGGTAGCCTCGTCAAGCGCCAAACGCGCTTCAAGCACGGCCGGCAGTGTCGCTTCTGGAAAGAAGATGCTCCAATACAGCGATAACCAGGGCGACCTAAAGACCAAGGTTGCTAATATGATCCGCCGCCTCGGGTAATGATCCGCGTCATTTAAAGGATCTCCCGATAGCTCCTATGGTGTTGCCATCATACGATGGTCAACACCCTCATATCGCGCGTTACGCTCTGCGCTGCGCTCGCAACTTTTTTCTCGATAACCCTTCCCGCCTGCACCGAGGCGTCAGACCCCGTACAAGGATCGACGCAGATAAAAACCGCATCGGCTCAAAGCGTAACGGCTATCAAGCGCGGAAGACGTCACTCTCTTCCCATTAGTCCTGGACTTGAAGGATTCGGAACCACTACAAAAGCTGGAAGTGGACGCCACCTCCGACCACCCCGAACGAGGATCATACGCGTTACTTCCCTGGCTGATTACGGGCCCGGAAGTCTACGCGCATGTATTGACGCGCAGGGACCTCGCACCTGTATCTTCGAAGTCAGCGGCGAGATCTCGGTCTCCCGTCCCCTGCGGATCCGCTCGCCATTCATTACGATCGCAGGACAGACCTCTCCATCACCCGGAATCACGATCTCACACGGAGGGATTCAGGTGCAGACCCACGACGTCTTCATTCAACACATCGCGGTACGTCCCGGTGACTTTCTAGAGGGCGCTATCCCGCAAGAACGGGATGGGATCTCAATTGGCTCTCCCGCTCCGAACTCTGCCTACAACGTGGTAGTCGATCACGTTTCGGTTACCTGGGCGATCGATGAAAACATCTCCACGTGGGATCCGAGCACACGATCAGTCACGATCAGTAACTCCTTGATAGCAGAGGGGCTCTACAACTCAATTCACCCGAAGGGACCTCACAGTAAAGGGGTGATGATCGGAGATGGATCTCGCAACATCTCTCTCATTCGAAACCTGATAGCCTCAAACGAGGAACGGAATCCCTACCTAAAGCCCGGAACCTCCACCGAGATGATCAACAACGTTGTCTACAATTGGGGGCCACGTGGCGCTTGGTCCTTGTGCAACATCTCCAACAACGACGAGAACGATATTCCTATTCTCCTATCCTTCATCGGGAATTCCTATATTCCGGGCCCGACTAGCTTCTACGCACCACCGATCTTTGGAAAGCATATCGCCCTCAGAAGCAAGATCTTTACCCTAAACAACCGTTGGGGCTACGCCCCGTCCGCGATTAACTCTCCGTGGGCGATCACCTCTCTTCCAGAAGAGCCCTTTCGAGCACCCGCCCCGCCACTGCGAGCCCATCGAAGCGAGCTCTCTCCAGACAACGCCTATCAGGTCGTTCGAAGTGATGTAGGCAGCCACCCACGACATCGAGCCGAGCCCGATGCACGTATTGTGCGCGAAGTCGCAAACCGCTCCGGTAGCCTCAAGGACTGCATTAACGGGTGCAGCCGTGCGGTCGGGGGGTGGCCGAGCATTCGAGCGCAACGACGGACTTTGCGGCCTCCGCGGCGCCCCTTCGCCGACCGAAATAAAGACGGCTACACCGATCTCGAAAACTGGCTTCAACGCTGGGCGAAACGGGTCTAGCGCTACTCAAGCACTACACAGACGCCACGATCCGTTAGCGGTTTTGAGTCGTGAACCATTCGAAGAACTGCGTCATTCCCTCTCGAAACGAGGTCTTGGGATCGTAATCCAAAAGCTTTCGAGCTTTTGAGATCTCGGCATTTGTCAGCTGCACATCTCCGGGCTGGAGTGGCATCTGCTCAATCACGAGCTCCTTACCAGTAACGTCTCGTATGATCTCAAGCGCCTCATTCAGAGATACCGTACCTGAGTTCCCTAGATTAAAGATCTCATACCCGAAGGTCCGATCGATGGCATTAACGAAACCCGAGGCAAAGTCAGCGATAAACGTATAATCACGACGGGTTGTGCCATCGCCAAATTTTTTGATCGGAGTGCCCGAGAGAGCCCACTCAATAAAAAGCCACGGAGCCATATCGGGACGCCCCCGAGGTCCATACACGGTGAACGGGCGCACTACATTAACGTTCAAGCCATACAACTTGTGATAGGTGAAGCTTAATACCTCACACGCCTTCTTGGTTGCCGCATACGGCGATATTGGGCGATCTGTAGCAGAGTCATCCTCACGAAACGGGATCGCAGTGGAATTACCGTATACTGACGACGATGAGGTAACTACAACGTTCTCAATACCACGGCCGACGCATGCTTGAAGGAGGTTAAGGGTACCCTCTACATTCGCTTTCTCATAGATGTACGGGTCAATGATCGACGGTCGCACTCCCGCGCGGGCCGCGAGATGAGCGACGTGAGTAAAACCGTGCTCATCAAAGAGCTCCGAGAGGAGCGACTTGTCACAGATATCCCCCTCTGCCATCGTAAAGCGTTCATGCTTCGAGAGAAGCGCCACGTTCGCCCGCTTAAAAGGAACAGGATAGTAGTCATTCATGTTGTCGATACCAACGACTGCATCGCCCCTCGTAAGAAGCATCTCCGCGACGTGAGAACCGATGAACCCTGCCGCGCCTGTGACTAATATTTTTTTCATACAGATCGTTGAAACACTACTGGTAGCAATTACCCGCCTACCTTGCGCCCATGCTATCAATAACGCAATCAGCCCCGACAGGTCAAAACGACGATGCCAGCACTCAAGCTCGGCTGAATGATCCCAGTTAGCTCGATAAACAACAACTTAGGTCATGATTATGGCGTCGAGTCGTAGCTTATGGGATGGCTCCCTCCACACGAACTACCCACCGGAGCAAACCAGGAATATTTGGGAGCAACGCAAACGAGCATCATCTATGAAAAACCTTCTTCACTCTGCCTGCCTACTCGTGCTTCTCGGAGGGTGCCTCCGCTATACTCCGTCCTACAAAGAATTGCAGGAACGCTACCAAAGTGACGAGCAGACGGGCGAACAGAGCATCGGCGGCGAACAGGAGTTCTTTTTGTACGAACAGGGTCTCAACGACCGTTTGGCGGAGCTTGTGGCACAACGTGCCTACTTACTCTCCGCCTCAGGCTCAGGGGGTGGATATCCCTTAGGCGCTGGGGATCTTCTGGGCGTTGAGGTATTCGGGTTCGGCAACCTTACCTCCCAGGGCACTATATCATCGGATGGCTACCTCTCGGCTCCGCTGATCGGCCGCGCGAGGATTGCAGGACTGACTGTTGAGGAGTCACGTGATCAACTTACCCGTCTCTATTCCAGATTCGTCCGTAATCCCCAAGTTCAGGTCTCCCTCAAGAGCGGCCAAGCGAGCCGCGTGTCCGTAATGGGCGAAGTTGCAAAACCCGGACTGTATCCCTTAACGCGACGTGGCCAACTCCTGACCGAAGTCCTCTCTGAAGCTGGAGGGAGAAACCCAAACGCTGGCAGCCGAATCCTTCTTCTTCCGGCTCCACATATCCTTGCAGAGCCATCTATCCTGACTCCAAGCGCCACGGTGCACTTCGCAAGCGCAACTCCTCAACTACAGGAGAACGCCGGTGTGGAGATCGACCTTGAGCAACTTATTGGTCAACTTGACCAACGCCCTTTGCTGATCCCTGTTCTCCCTGGCGACACTATCGTGGTACCTGAAGCCGGGGTGTTTGAGGTCGATGGAGAGGTGACTGCTCCGGGCTCCTACAAACTCGCCTCGCGTACCTCCGCCCTCGGCGCGATTGCTGCTGCGCAAGGGCTCACGTACTCGGCCGATGTAAACCACGTCGAGGTAATTCGAGATACCGGCGGTGGACGGAAAGCACTGATTACGATCGATCTTGAACAGATTGGACTGCAGGGCAAGCGGGATATCCGGCTACGCAACGGCGACCTCGTGCGAGTGCCGAGCGAAGCGAATCGATTCTTCAAGCGACAGATCGTCGAATCTCTTAATGGCCTCTTCAACGGCGTCAGCGTCAATAAGCGGATCAACTAGTAGTTCACGGAGTCACACCATGTCGACCACCAACACCTCACTTGAGCCATTTTCGCGCGATTCGGAAGATGCATACTTCTGGCATCATACGAGTGGAGCAATGCCAGACCCGTTCGCCTCCAACGATGACCCTCCAGCTCCCGACATGCAGGAGTATTG
>JBIJBZ010000157.1:0-8094 GCA_044344945.1 Bdellovibrionota bacterium
TTGGCAGAGCCTCAAAAAACGGGCTCCCTTCATCGCCCTCTGCACAGCAGGCTGTGCACTATTTGCCCTGCTCTACTGCCTCCTCACCCCCCCAACGTACACCGCGTCGGCCACTATCGAGCTGCGCGGGTACGAACCTATTCTATCCTCTATTCAATCCGAGAGTCTCTTTGTAACCGACTCCCGAAAGATCGAATATCAGAAAACCACCGTTGCTAAATTAAAACTAGCGGGGCTCGCAGACCAGGTCTTGAGCCAGAACGGTTTGGCTGGTGAACTTCAGGAGTATTGGGGCACACCGAGGCGCTCCGTTCTGAACCGTCTCGCCACAGCCCTTCCAGTATTTGGAGGAGAGTCAGACCAGGAGCATGCGCCTGAATCGGGCCTTCATTTTGTGCACCGACCCGACACCATTCGCAAGTACCTTGGGCTAATCGAGATCGCGCCGGTGTATGAAACAAACCTCGTCTATATTAATGCCTCGACATCGAATCCCTTTCTCTCACATAAACTCGCTAACTCGCATGCCCTCCAGTTCATCGAGCATCTACGCCGCGAACGCCAAGACGCCATAACGGCCAACGCCAAATTGCTCAGAGCGCAGGCGACGGACCTCAAGCAAAAGGTCTCGGACTCAGAGAATCGACTGGCCGGTTACGCCTCTCAGAACAAGCTTCTCATGCTGCGGGACACCGACAACAGCAACCCCAACACCCGGCACATCGAATCCCTCGCTCAGATGATCGCGGATGCGACCGGTCGGCGGATTCGCGCCGAGAGCGCCTTCAATGAAGCCAAGCTCAAGAGTGAAACCGACAGCTCAGTCTCTGATACCGAGGTGACGAAGGAGTTGCGAGTCAGCCTCAAGCAAGCCGAAACGGAGTATGCGACCTTAGGTTCTCAGGTTACGGCTGAGTATCCAACAATGCGAGAACTAACCGCTAAGATCTCCTCGCTCCGAAAGGCTATCCACGATGAACGGCGCCGAGCGCTCGTCACCCTGCAAAGTCAGTTCGAAACAGAGCGAAACACTGAGCAGAACCTCCGTCAGCAGATCGAGCAGGAAAAAGGCAAAGCCCAAGAAGTTGCACGCCAACTCATTCAGTATAACGTGCTGAGCAAAGAGGCTTCATCACTACGTGAACTGTATCAGGCTGTCCTCAAGCAAGCCCAGGAGATAGAGATCAGCGCATCCGCTGCGACGCCCGGCGTATTCGTGGCAGACTATGCGTCTATCCCGACCTCTCCGAGTGCCCCCAAAACCTCAATTATCGTGTCAATATTCACCTTCATCGGTTTTGCGGTCGGGATAATCGCTGCGTTCGTGCGCGAAACGATCGAGGATAAGATATCATCAACGGAGGCCGCGCAGCACGCGCTCAACCTTCCACTCCTGGGCTCCGTGCCTGAATTTCACCGAAGGCTTCTTCCCGCAAAACAAAATGAAACTACCCCGCTTGCTCTCGAAGCGCCCGAACCTACTGCTGATACGGAACAGTCCTCGCCCAGCACTCCACAGACGCCCTCCGATTCCACGCAGATTATCGCTGCCGAATCTCCACACAGCGCCATATCGGAGGCGCTCCGCACGATTCGCGCGAACCTACTGCTCTCCTCGGCCGACTATCCTCCGCGTATCGTCGCGATCTCAAGCGCGATTCAGGGTGAAGGAAAAACGACGATCCTTGCGAATCTCGCAGTGACATTGGCGCAGGCGAAACACCGAACTCTGATAATCGACGGCGACTTGCGACTTGCAGGACTCAGCAAGCTCTTTCAATACACCCCACAAACGCATCCGCATGGCCTCTCAGATTTCATCACCGGGCAGAGCTCTCTTGAGGAGTCGATAACTCCCACCATGGTCCCCCATCTCGACATCCTACCGGCTGGAAGCAAGGCTCCGAATCCGGCTGAACTCGTGGGCTCCGCCAGTATGAAGCGCCTCCTCAGCGCTCTGCGGGACCGCTATGACTTTATATTAGTCGATACGCCACCCATCATGGCGGTAGCTGATGGACTGCTCCTGTCCCGTCTTGTCGACAGCGTTCTGCTCGTCGTCCGACACGGGTTCACTGCCCGGAGCGTTGCGCGCGAGGCCCGCCTGAAGTTGGGACGGGTTAAAGCTCGTGTCTTGGGAGTAATCGTAAACGATATGCCGGAATCATCTCTACGCGAGGGAGCGATGCTGTACGGTGCCAACTACCTTCAGGTTGTAGACGAAGTAGAGGCTTCGCAGGGCTAGCAAGGTGGTGAAAGAGGTTCGGTAGTCAGCATTTTGAGAGTTTTGACGAAACAAGGCTGAGACGACGAAAAGACCGGAGGCGTATCCTCGACTCGACTGAGACCTCGGCGCGAGCTCGGTCGAGCGCTCACCGAGGTCTGAGATACGTTGAAGATTTTTTCGGCACCTCCAACGCAGTTACAGTCAAACTATCGAAATGCGCAACACGACGTCTTTTTTCACGACCCTGCTAGAAGAAGCTGCAGCGCTCTACACATACTACCGAGCACCACTACCGGTCATAACAACTGATACAGTCTTCAGTGCGATCCATGCATCTAAGAGAAGACTACTCTTTTGAATGTACAGGATATCTAATCCGAGCTTGCGTCGATATCCGCGTACCCCATCGGGATACCCTTGAATAACCTGCGCGAGCCCGGTCAAGCCCGCCTTTGCTTGCAAACGACGATGGAAGCGAGGGATCTCCTTGCTCAATTCATCAGCAATCTCTGGTCGTTCCGGCCTCGGCCCGATCAGTGACATCTCGCCTCGAAGCACATTGATGAGCTGAGGAAGCTCGTCGAGCCGAGTCTTGCGCAGGAACTTTCCAAATGGAGTCACTCTCGCATCGCCCTTGGCAGCGAGCACAGCCCCAGAGGCACCTTCAGCATCCTCACCCATCGAGCGAAACTTTAACAGCGTGAACACTTCACCATCCTTCGTCAAACGCCTCTGTCGAAACCAGATCGGCCCAGGAGATGAGAGCGCCACTCCGAGTGCGACACCACACATCACCGGAGCGAGCGCGACAAGGAGCATGGACGATCCGGCAAGATCGATCGAGCGCTTTATTGATGAGTGGACTACGGATGCCCTTGAACGATTCGCAACATCTGGTATGCGCTTGCTACCGGTGCGCTCGACACCATTGTTGAGTTCACTAAGAGCCTTTTCGGTATATGCGTGCATCATTCGGACCTCCTGTATGCGTAACACTCGGCGATGGTATTGCTCAGACTCATTGAAGAGACTCGTTCAATCGGGTGTGTCTATGGTCATTTGACGTACGTAGTGAACGACGCCGAACTCTCTTGCTCGGTAGCAACGATCACATCCAGTCATTCAACTACGATCTACACTACAAATACTTTTTTTTCTCTGAGGCCGTTATGCGAATAGTCATTCTGTACAATACTTCCTGGTACGTATTCCTGCTCCGGCAGACACTCATTGCATCTCTACTACGAGCGGGGCACTCGGTCACTGTTGTCGCTCCGCGAGATGCCTATACTGAACGAGTTATACAGCTCGGCGTTTCGTTTATCCCGATTACCATGAGTGGTACCGGAACTTCGCCAATCAAGGAAGCGATCTCTTTAGGTCAGATTCATGAGGCGCTACGCGCAGTGAAGCCAGATGCTGTCCTATCATTCACCGTGAAATGCAACCTGTACGCTGGGCTCTGCCGACGAACGTTATCGTTTAATCACATCGCTAATATCTCCGGACTCGGAGAGGCCTTCGATACGAGCGCGTTTACCAATACAATCGTACGAAGCCTCTATCGAGTCGCGCTTGCTCGTACCCACCGCGTATTCTTCCAGAACCGCGAGGACCGAGACATGCTAGTGGAACACTCAATTGTGACGAAGTCTCAGAGCGAGGTGATTCCGGGCTCTGGGGTTGATCTTTCCCGCTTTACTCCGGTCCCACCCAACCGTCGCGGCGTCCGATCGTTTCTCATGTTAGGCCGACTCCTTCCGAAGAAGGGCTTTGTAGCATTCATGGAAGCGGCAGAGCACCTCAAGGCGCGCTACGCTGACTCCGTAGCGTTCTGGATCTTGGGCGCACCAGATTTCGAGCGACCGGAGTCACTGGAGCTCCTGCAACAGATCATCTCGAAGCATGCTCAGGGAATCATACGCTATCTACAGTCCACCGATGATGTACTCCCCTATCTCCGCGAAGCCGATGCAGTAGTGCTTCCCTCGACCTACAATGAGGGCATTCCACGCTCACTTCTTGAGGCTCTAGCGTGCGGAAAACCGATCATTACAACAAATTGGAAAGGATGCCGCGAAACAGTGGACCCTGGGAAGAACGGATACCTCGTCCTGCCAGACAACACAGAGTCGCTCATTCGCGCGATGAGTCAGTTGATAGAGTGTAGCGAACAGACCCTTGATCAATTTGGTCACGTGAGTCGTAGAATCGCGGAGGAGCGATTCAATGATGAAAGGGTTGTGTCGGCATACCACCGAGCCATACAAGGGGTCGCCTCCCCCTCTGCAAGACGAGAATATAAACCGATTGCTACGAAACCGATGGGAAGTAAGCCCGCACCCAATGAGCCCCCCGAAGTATCCGCTCTGCCGCGAAGCTCAACACAGTCGGCACGACACGCGACGGAATAAGGTCGCGAGTTGCAAAGAGGCCTACTACTCCCACCACGAGACCCGCAAACGAGGCTCCAAAAAGCTGCACTGCGCCGTGATCGGTGATGGTACGCAGATACTCTCGACCAAGATACACCCCAACGCCACACCAGAGCGAGAGACACAACCCTGTGAGGTGCGCAACGCCGATCTCAACCCAGGAGAGATGTACGACCGTGGTGGTCAGGCGAGTCATTGAGAGGTAATTTACTGCAATAGCTAGCACGACCCCAACAGCAACGCCCGAGAGCCCCGCGGTGCGAGCCCCGAGCCATGCCCCTCCCACGATCATCGCGGTGTAGAGCCCCTGCCGAGCAGCATAGTGGTACACCACACCCAGTGAACGAACGAGTGTGTCACTACACTTATATGCCGTGCGAAAGAACACACCAAACGAGAGGAATGAAAGCACCGGCACGATCGGCTCCCACGCAGGGCCGAATGCGACCATGATGAGCTCGCGTGAGAGAAGGAACATCCCCACCCCGGCGGGAAGAGCGATCAGACCTATCGCCTCCAGCGACACAAGGAACTGCATTTTTAGCCGCTCCTTCGTGTCCTGTGTCTTCGCCATGGCTGGAAACATCACCCGTTCAAAGATCTGACCGACGTACATCGCCGGAAGGGTCATCAGCTGATATGCTCGCGAATACATACCGAGCGCCTCTACACCGAGCACACGTCCAACGACGAAGTTGTCCCCTTGCAGCGAAAAGAAATTAAAGAGCCTCCCGAGACTAAATCCTGCTCCCATGCGGAGAAGGGAACGGGCGTATACCCCGCGCCAGCTTCCCGGCCCGGCACTTGGAACGTAGATACGCAACGCGATTAAGCGAACCACTTTGATGCTTACAGTGGCAACCACCAAGGCCCACACGCCGCAGCCCAGGGCTGCAAGTCCGACTCCGATCACGGCCATCCCGACGAAATATGCCGCATTGTCGGCGACTGCGATCTCTTTAAAACGGAGCTGCCGCTGCAAAAGGGAGTCTGCGACAACTCCGAGCGCTTCAAGCAGGCACCCAAACGATAAGACCTGCAGAACAGGAACCAGACTCATCTCTCCAAAAAAACCAGCGAGCTGCCCTGCTCCCAGCCAGATAATAACGGTGGAGAGCGCTCCCGATCCGATGCTGATCAAGTGCGCCGTCTTTATGTAGTCCGGATCGATCTCCCGTTGCTGCACAATTGCAGGCCCAACACCGATCTGCCCGACTCGCTCCAGAAAGGTCGTGCAGAGAAGCGCATATCCAAGGATACCGAACTCACGGGGTCCTAACAGCCGAGCAAGGACGATCAGCACCAACGCTTTGAGCGCACCCTGGATGAAGACCGACAGATAGGTCCAGCGCAGTCCGCTTACACTCCACTGACTCTCCTCGGAGCGCATCGTGTTCGCTCCTGCTCCCTCCACCATAGCTCATCCTCACATTAGCAGTAAGGCAAGTATCGTGCGCGCTCAGGTAGTGTCTGGATATGGGGCTCCTCATGACTCATCCCGAACCAGGCTCATCTCCCTCCCAGAGCTGCTATGCTACCGTAGTGTCATGACACAGAGACGAACTAGAGGGTCCCGCTTTTCAAGGTCGTGTTGGGCGATCTACACAGCGCTCGCTGTTACTCCGTTTCTCTGCGTGGCCGATCAAGCCCTCGGACATAAGGGATTACTTCCGTGCAACGCGACTGCGCTGTGCATCGCGCTCCTGTTGCCGTTTGCCGCCAGAGAACTTCTGTCAAACCTGCGCGCCCGACGAGGATTGTCGTTCCTGAAACCGATCCTCGCAAATACTCTCCCACTTGGCGCATTCTTTCTCGTTGCTATGGTTGCTCTTGCACTCGGAATCCTCCCTGACGCGCATTGGGAGGATGGCGGGAAATGGATATTCATCATTCCGTACGGCCTAGGAGTTTCTATGGTAAGCGTATACCTTGGAACCGGTAATGAGGTTGCAGAGCACCTCCCGGTGTATGTGGGAATAGCCCTATCCCTGTTAGCATGGTCAATCTGGTTTGACCTATCGTATCCAGGAAGCTTCGCCGACATAACGAAGCGAGCCGCTGGCTTCCCAGGAAACGCGAATTTTAGCGCCCTCGTCGCAGTAATCGTATGTAGCGCAGGGCTGAATTTCGGACGCCGCCCCGAAAGCACCAGCCCTCACATACGCAAAGCCGTTCGAGGAGAGCATCGACTCTGGGTCGATCTTCTCCTTTTGGTTCTTACCTTCTCAATTGTTGTCATGACGATGTCCCGGAGTGGAATCGTTAATTTCTCGGTATTACTGTCGACCTTCGTATACTTCCGATTTTTTCGATCCTCGTACACCATGCGGCAACGTATTCTCGGCGCCGGCGCTGTTCTCATAGTTGCAGCGCTTATGGTGGCTATGCTCCCCGTGTTCGCCTCACTTATTTCAACGAATGAGAGCAACAACCGATTATCCCGTCTTCTCAACAACAAACAGGTAGATGATGGGTCGGCAGGAACCCGTCTCGCTGCCGCCCTCGATGCGATCCGACTGATTGAGGAGGCGCCAGTCGTAGGGCACGGCACGGGATATTCCCGAACCATGCTCGAACTCCCGCACAACTTATATTTGATGCAGTGGGTGAACAACGGCGCTGTCGGCGTGGGGGCTTACCTGCTATTTCTCGCAACTGCGTTTATTACCTTCACCGCACGTCGCTGCCGAAACGGTCAGGCTCTAATCCTTGTAACCTCGGTGGCAAGCCTCTTTAGCCACAACCTGCTCGATCAACGACCATTTCTGATAATCTTCGGAATGCTACTCACACACTCTCTGGCAAGCCCGCTGCCGCAAGGTACCCGGAGGTGGCCTCCGCCGCTCCGAAGCGTTCCCAGGCCCGGAGTTGCGCAGCACGCTGCTTAGGGAGATCGAGTGAACGCTCGATCGCTTGCGCTAATGCTCCAGCATCCTTCACCGGCACGAGCGTGCCCCACGCGCCGCCCTCTAGGATCTCGGCCGGGCCGCTTTTGCAGTCTGTTGAAACTATCGGTGTTCCAAACGACATCGCCTGGACTAACGCGTTCGGCAGCCCCTCAAAATGTGAGGCGAATGCAAAAACGTTGGCGTGGTTCATGAAGCTAAAGGGGTTACTCTGAAAGCCCGGCAGAGCGACATCCTCCTGCAACCCTAGTCGCTTGACCTCAGCTTCCAACGCTGCACGATAGCTCCCCTCTCCGATAATGATCAGCTTGGCCTCTCGTCGAGCTCGGATCTGTGCATGTGCGCGCAGCAAGTCTATCCATCCTTTTGATTCGACGAGGCGACCCGCACTGACGATCACCGGCGCCCGACGATCCTCGAACCACGGGTGCTTCGGCTTCTCTGCCCCCTTCGTGCGAAGATCATCAGTCAAGACTGGGGTGGGCAAAACCTGAATCCGGGGTCGCAACGAGCTATCCATAGCAGT
>JBIJBZ010000052.1:0-18639 GCA_044344945.1 Bdellovibrionota bacterium
ATATCGAGATACCTTCCGGTCTGAGATAGTCTTTGGGACCGGAAAAGTACCATTATCGGTGCTCGCAGTAGCAGGCTTCATGAAATATGCGGGTTCGTTAAGATTGCACGATGTATGAGCGAAGCATGCCATTGAGTGCTTGTTCGGAGGCGTGAAAGTGCTGCTTATCGTAGCTGGGGGTAGGCGCAGCGGTGCTAAGACATAAACTAACGATCGGTCACCATGCGTTTGAAGTGGTGATCGAGGGATTGGATGCTCTCTACCTCTAGGTACACAACCTCACCGATCCGCTCAAGTTTACCAGAAGCCAATAGCACTCGACTGAGCCGTACGACTTTGTGGTGTGCTTCAAAGAGCCCTGGCCGGATGATCAGGTTGAGGGTCCCTGTTTCGTCCTCAAGGGTTACAAAGACAACACCCTTTGCTGTTCCTGGCCTCTGACGGGTGATGGCGATACCGGCAGCAGAGACCCGTATTGATGTTGGGATTCCGTACTTGGCAGAGAGCGATTCAACGGTGTGAACCCGACGTTGTTGCAGGTAGCTCCGTAGGAGTTGAAGTGGATGCGCTCGAAGCGAGAGCCCTGTTGTTGCGTAATCGGCGAACATATCGCGTTGAATCGAAGACTCACGAAGGGTTGGGCGTGATTGCATCGGCCGTTCCGTCAGAAAGGTGTCGAGAGGAGCAGGCTTGGGCGCGAGTGCTTGAATGTTCCAGTGCGCCTGACGGCGCCCCATCTCAAGCGAGGAGAATGCGTCAGCATCGGCGAGGGTAGAGAGAGTCGATTGCGAAACAGGGAGCTGGCGACCCCAGAGGTCCCTCATTGAGGCGAACTCACCATCGGTATTGATCGATTCACGGATCGTATCTGCGTGCTCCCGCCGCAACCCCGCGATGAGGCGCAAGCCAAGTCGTAACGTAGGGGTTTCTTGCTTTTCCGAGTATGTCACGGAGCAGTTCCATCCGCTCTTGTTAGCATCGACCGGTAAGACGCCGACGCTGTGGCGTTGCGCATCTCGGACGATCTGTGCCGGAGCATAAAACCCCATCGGCTGGCTATTAAGGAGCGCACAGGCGAATTCAGCGGGGTAGTGTCGCTTAATCCATGCTGACGCGTACACGAGGAGTGCGAATGAGGCAGCGTGAGACTCAGGAAATCCATATTCGCTAAAGCCCTTAATCTGGTTGAGGCACGTTGCTGCAAACTCCGCTGAGTAGCCATTTGCGAGCATGCCCTTCGTAATCTTCTCCTTGAAGGTTTCGATGACCCCTTTGTGCGCCTTCCATGCCGCCATCGCACGCCGCAGCTTCTCTGCCTCGCCAGGAGTAAAGTTCGCCAGTGTGATGGCAAGCCGCATTGCTTGTTCCTGAAATATCGGGACGCCTAGGGTCTTGCCGAGTATCCGTTCGACACGCTCGTCAGGGTAGTACGGCTTCTCTAATCCGCTTCGACGCCGGAGATAGGGATGTACCATGTTGCCCTGAATTGGGCCGGGACGAACGATCGCTACTTCAATAACGAGGTCATAAAATGTGTGCGGTCGAAGGCGAGGCAGCATCGCCATCTGGGCACGAGATTCTACCTGGAAAACACCAACGCTATCGGAGGCGCACAGCATCTCATACACAGCCGGATCGTTCTGGGGAATCGAATGGAGCTCAATTGTTTGGTTTCGTCGTAAGCTAATAAGCGCGAGCGCTTTACGGATACAGGTAAGCATCCCAAGGGCAAGGATATCTATTTTAAGCATTCCAAGCTCTTCGATGTCGTTTTTGTCCCACTCGATGATCGTTCGAGCCTCCATCCCTGCATTAAGGATCGGTACGATCTGATTGAGTGGTGTTTGCGAGATGATAAATCCACCGACATGTTGTGAGAGGTGGCGGGGAAAGCCGACGAGTTCATGAGTGAGGAGAAGGGTGTTTTGAATGGTAGGATCGAATGGATTAAGCCCGATATCTTCGAGCGATTCAGAGGTAATCGCGTTGTCGGTCCAGCGGTGTACGCTCTTAGCAAGTGTATCGATGATATCGAGCGAGAGGCCGAATACCTTGCTTACCTCCCGAATTGCGCTTCGAGCGCGGTAGGTGACGACCTCAGCGGTGAGAGCCGCTCTGTCGCGGCCGTATTTAGCGTAAATGTATTGAATCACCTCCTCGCGGCGCTCGTGTTCAAAATCGATGTCGATATCGGGGGGCTCTTGGCGTTCCTTGCTTATAAAGCGAGCGAAGAGGAGATCAATCTCCTGCGGATCGACGGCAGTAATACCGAGACAGAAACAGACCGTTGAGTTTGCGGCAGCTCCACGACCCTGGCAGAGGATGTTTTTTCCTCGAGCAAAGGCGACGATGTCGTAGCACGTTAGGAAATACTTCTCATAGTCTAGCTCCCGAATAAGAGCGAGCTCCTCCTCGATGTTAGAAAGAACGCGATCCGGGATACCTTGTGGATACCGCTCGTGAGCACCTTTAAAAACACACGCTCGCAGGTGCTCTGCCGGAGAGAGCTTTGCCGGACAGATCTCATCGGGATAGGTATAGGTTAGTGAGGAGAGAGTAAACCCGGATGCCATCTCAGCGATTTCATGCGTTCGAGTGATGGCATCAGGAAGCTCGCGGAAGAGTCGTCGCATCTCCTGAGGAGATTTGAGGTATCGCTCTCCGTTTTGAAAGAGGCGAAAGCCTGCCTGAGTAAGCGTACACCCTTCGCGGATACAGGTAATAACGTCCTGGAGGGGCTTTCGCTCAGGGGCGTGGTAGTAGACGTCATTCGTAGCAACGACCGAGATGCCGAGGGTGCGAGAGGTTTCAAGCAGTGCTTTAACGAAGTGGCGGTTTGAGGGGCCGTAGTTGAGTGTGAGCGCCAGTGATACTTGTGAGGGGTTAGAAGCATTCTCTCGGATAACGTTACAAAGCTCATGAAAGATAGCGCTTCTATCGTGTACCAACTGGGCTGTGTTGCAGTTGTGGAGCCGGGTCTGAAAGCATGGGGGAACCAGAATAGTTGCAAATTCGTTCTGTACTTCAAGAAAATCAGAGAGACTCAAAAAAAAGTCGTTCTTTGATACGGGATGTCGTCCCTTTGTCAGGAGTTTGCACAGGATTCCGTATGAGTCTCGGCTGGTTGGGTATACAAGGATTTGACTCTGGTGGTACTCAGAGGCGCGGTTGCTTATAAGCGTTTGTATCTGGCCCTGGAAGTCGATCTCAAGTCGGCAGCCGATCAGGGCGCGCATCCCAGCGTCACGTGCGGCCGCGTGCGCCCGGACCACACCAGCAAGTGAATTACGGTCGGTAATCCCGATCGCTTCGTATCCAAGCTCGGCTGCTCGCCATACGTACTCATGTGGGTGACTTGCTCCTCGAAGAAAAGAGAAGTTCGTGGTGGTTTGCAGCTCTGAGTACGTAGCTTTCGAGGCCATCAGCTCCACACTCCGTGAACGAACCACTCCTGTGTCTGCTGGTCTCGAAAGACCCACAACCACCGGCCGGAACGATCCTGAACGGTGAAGTAGTCGCGGGTTGAAAAGTTTTCACGTTGTAGGTCGCCCCGCCACCACTCCGGTGCTATCCGTTCGGGCCCGATGCCGTAGATGATCGGCAGATGTTTTTTGCGCCACTGAATAAAGGACGGGGGCTTATCTGGAAGCATTGCGATCGTTGTAATTCGTTCCGGTTTGGCAAACAGGGTGGATGGGCGTTCTTTAAGATTGTAGGGAGCAGCGTGCTCCATCACAGAAGGAGTATCGGAGGTGTTGCCGGTGATTGCGGATGTATACGAGAAGGAGTGCTCGGGTATGTATGAGTGGTGCAGGCTGGCGATTGAAACCCTATCTTTTCCGATCCGGATACTAAATGAATTGAGTAGCTCCTTGTATGAGCGAGCAATCTCACTCGGATCGTCACTTCGACCCGTAAAGCTTCGTTGGGCAGGAGTCGTTTGACCCATAAAGCGAGCCTGGAGGCGAATAGCGTGGATCTCTCCGCAAAAGCGCATAGAGTCGATAATCGGCTCGATTATAGCGAGGAGGTGCTTCGTATCGTTTGTTGCGGAGGCGAGAGGGAACTCTTTATGGGTAGATTGAGCGTTTGTATCTTCAAGGGTAAGAATAAAGGATCGGGCCGAGATCTGGCTCGCACGCAGCTCTCGTAAGAGTTCAAGAAAGAGCTGCTCTATTGCCATCGTAATCGCTCGGCGATGGGAGAGGGGAGGTTCAAAGATCTTGTGACGCGCATAGCGCTGCGATGGTGTAACAGTATGGAGTCGCTCTTCAAGGCTGCCGAGCGCTTGGTTAAGTCTGTAGAGAAGCTGCTTGCCGAAGCGTTGTCCTAAGGTGTGTCGTGGAAGCGCTAAGAGATCGTTGATGGTGTAGACACCGATATCAGTGAGGCGTTCAACGCACCCTGGCTCGATTCGAAGCGAGCGTGTCTGTAGGGGATTGAGTGCTTCAATAAGTGCAGGAAGTGACGGCGCTATGCACGGAGTGGTCGTGGCGTAGCGAGAGAGCGCCCATGCTCCACCGATAGTAGGGGCAACAGCGATGCGACTGCGATCTTTAAAGAGCTTTGCGAGGCGTTTGCAAAATGACGGTGTGTCGCCGTGGATCCGCTCAGTTCCCGTGAGATCGATGGTGATACCGTAGTGCAGTGAGTCGACACTTCCTAATTCCCCGCGCTTTCGAGCGCTATAGAGTTCGCTATCGAGCCCAACAAGCGGTGAGAATCTGAGGCACCACACGGCGAGCTTGTAGAGCGCTCTGCAATCCCGAACCGGATCAAAGGGCTCGGTGTAGGAACCAGGGGCCAGCGCCTCGGCGAGTGGAAGTGCCATCGTCGGACGAACTCCTGCCAGTGCGGCACGCAAGCAGCACCGGCTTACAACGAGCTGGTTTGCGTGCTTGCTCGTGAGGAGGATCGTTGATTCGTTATGTTCCGTATCGTTTGAGCGTATCGCTCTCCTCGTGAGATCGATCGACCACTCGGGGAAATACGCGCATAGATACATTCGAGCTTGTGCCATCGATACCTACCAACCAAGAAGAAGATCGAAGTGCATTCCCTTTTATTTTTAGAAGGGAGAGATCCCAGAGGGGCGTTTCATGAGAGGATGGAGTTGGAGTAATAATCCATCGGGTCGTTGCGCAGCTCGGTTTCACGCTGTCGCGGATGTTTCGCAACAAGAGTGCAGTTGTGCCGTTGTTCTGTGCTGCTAATGAGAGCCTCTTTGTTGTTGTCAGCGAGATGCGTGGGCATTCCGCCACAACAAGATTTACCGCACGGGAGCGAAGGGCAGTTTCAATCGCCCAGAGTTTTAGTTTATCGTTTGGAGGATCGATAAAGAGGGAAGCCTTGATAAGTGCATCAGGGCTACTTGTAGTAGATGATGCGATCTGAGAGATAGAGTAGGGGGTCGGCCAAGCACCTCGCCCTATCCAAACGATCGCATGCAGAGGTATCGCATATAGAGATCCTGCATGAAGATATCCTGTATGAAGAGATGACGAGTCTCTCCATGCGCTATCCTGGTGAGCGAAGTTGCAGAACGCGTTGTGAGCGAGTAGTGCCGGGATCGTGCTTGGAAACGCCTCTGGCATCAGAGGGTCGTTGTAAAAAAACTCATGCAGCGCGCCGCGCTGGAGCCCCTGCTGAGGAAGGGCCTCATCGATCTCCGGGATAGCAAACGGGATCGATTCGCCTTCCTGCGCGTTGCCAAACCTGTAGAGGGAGGACGGCTCCTCTCCCTGACGCCACACAAGCCCCCGCTCAAAGAGGCTCTGCATGGCGCCTGGAGGCTCGTGTGTTCCATCCTGCAAGGTATGTAGGGGGCGAGGCGACGTAGTCATGGTGGGAATATCCTAAGTTCTAGTATATTTCTATACTAGAATGAGACGCGAAGATCAACCGATTCGGTTCATATCCACCGGTAGATTGTGTGGATACTTTTGTGGATAATGCGTGCAAGCGCCTGATATGATTATGCTATGAGGCCGAACTCTTTTGTGCATATCCCAACTTGAACGTGAACGTGCTCGTAAACGTGCACGTGCCCGAAACAGGAGTTATCCTGCTAGACCGAATAGTTCAAAACCTCGTAACCAAGAGCTTGCTGGCGCGGTGCTCCTCTGGGGAGCCGAGTTGAAGAGATCAAACAGAGCACACTGACCCTCAAGCTATTGATAGGTAGCGCTGCTTATCTGCCTGTTTGAGCTACGCGAGCCATGCGCGGTTCGGGGACGTTCATGTGCACGTTTGCGAGTACGTTCAGGTGCTGGAGCACTACAAGATCCGTCGAGGATCTCGTATACTTTTAGGGTTCACCGCCATACTATACACTCCCCCCCACCTATTTTTATCGGACATCACTATGGCGCCCTCCGTTACATCGCAGATCAAGTACACCGTGGCCGGGATGCTCCTCATTATCGTTCTGCTTGGAGCCCGAGTCGCATTCCTTTTCTTTGGACATCCCCCCTTTACGCCTCCTCCCGAGGCTGTAACGACTATTAAAGTTACGAGTAGCTCGTGGCGCGACAATTTCCAGACGATCGGATCCTTTGCAGCCATTAAGGGCGCAACACTGAGCACTCAGGAGTCGGGCAATGTAGTGCGGCTTGGATTTAAGTCTGGCTCCAAGGTTTCTGAGGGGCAGGTGCTTATCGAGCTCGATAGCTCTGTTGAGACCGCAAATCTTAAAGGAGCCGAGGCGCGGCTTGGACTCGCTAAGCAGAATCTTGCCCGTGCGCAGGCACTGAAAACCCAGAGCGCAATGTCCGTAGCCACCTTAGAGGATTATCAAGCTCGTGTTGTGCAGGCTGAGGCTGAGGTACAGTCGATTCGAGGCGTAATCGAACGCAAGACGATCCTCGCTCCCTTCTCAGGGCGCGCAGGAATTAGCGCTGTTAATCCGAGCCAGTACGTGACCGCAGGAACTCCACTTGTGCCGCTGTACTCTGTCGATCCGATTCATTTTAATTTTTCTGTTCCGCAGCAGATCGCACCCCTTCTCCAGGACTCGCACTCAAAGGTCTCCATCACCGTTGACGCCTTTCCGGGTCGCACCTTTGAGGGAGAGGTTTCGGCGGTAAATCCGAACATCAATGAGATCACTCGCTCTGTTGATGTGCAGGCTACGATACCCAACCCACGCGAGGAGCTTCTGCCTGGAATGTTTGGTTCTGTGCGTCTTGATGTCGGTGCAGCCAAGGATGTGGTGACGATCCCTGTTTCAAGCGTTCAGTATGCGCCGTATGGAAACTCAGTCTATGTAATTGAGCAGAAGGAAGAGCCTACATTCCGTCAGCAGATCGTGCAGCTCGGTGCGAAACGGGGTGATATGGTTGCCGTCCTGCAGGGGCTGAAACCTGGAGATGAGGTTGTGACGTCGGGCGGTTTTAAACTCTATCCCGGTGCGCGTCTTTCGATTAAGAGCGAGCAGTCGATCCCTGCCTCTGATAAGCCACAGGTGAAGGACTCATAAGGAATATCGAGTATGAAGTTTACCGATATTTTTATTAAACGACCGGTCCTCGCGATCTGCGTTAATATCCTGATCCTCATCGCAGGATACCAGGCGATCCAAAAATTAAACGTACGTCAGTATCCACGTAGCGATAGCGCCATCGTAACAGTAAAGACGGCCTACATCGGAGCCCCTGCGGATCTCGTGCGCGGCTACATATCAACCCCTTTAGAGCGAGTTATCGCCAGCGCCGATGGCATAGACTACATCGAGTCTACAAGTCGCCAGGGAGCCAGTGAGATTATCGCGCACCTGCGCCTTAACTTCGATGTGAATGCTGCCCTGACACAGATCCAGGCTAAGGTTGCCCAGGTTCGTAGTGAGCTTCCACCAGAGGCTGAGGCTCCGATTATTAATGTAGAGAGCAGCGACAACCGATTCGCCTCAATGTACATCGGGTTTGCTTCCTCTGACTTACAGCCGAATCAACTTACCGAGTACTTAAGTCGCGTTGTGCAGCCTCAGATCTCCGCCGTTGCTGGAGTGCAACGCGCAGATATTCTCGGCGCACGAACCTTTGCGATGCGAATCTGGTTAAAGCCGGATCGGATGGCGGCGGTCGGCATCAGTGCAGCAGAGGTCAAGCAGGCGCTCTCAAAGAACAACTTCCTTTCGGCGGTCGGAAATACCAAAGGGGCTCTTGAGGCTGTAAGCCTTGTGGCTAATACCGATCTGAAGAGCGCCGAGGAGTTCAAGTCCCTCGTTGTCAGTAGGAAAGGAAGCACGATAATCCGTCTTGAGGATATCGCAGATGTCGTCTTAGGAGCTGAGAACTACGATGAGGATGTGCGGTTTAGTGGCCAGCAGGCGACCTTTATGGGGGTGTGGGTGCTCCCAAACGCCAATTCCCTTGATGTGATTGAGAGGGTTCGAGCGATCCTCCCCGAGATCTCAAAAAACCTCCCGAGTGGCGTAACGCTCAACGTTCCGTACGATGCTACCAAGTACATCCAGGGCGCTATTCACCAAGTTTTAAAAACGCTGATCGAGACGATCGCAATCGTTATTCTGGTTATCTTTCTCTTTATCGGCTCGCTGCGCGCCGTGTTGGTGCCAGTGGTTGCTATCCCGCTCTCACTCATCGGGGCGACTATCATCATGTTCGCCTGCGGTTTTACGATCAATCTCTTAACGTTGTTGGCAATAGTGCTTGCGGTTGGATTAGTGGTCGATGACGCGATCGTGATGCTTGAAAATGTTGAGCGTCACGTGCAGGAGGGGATGGAGCCGGTAGCAGCAGCAATCCGCGGTGCTCGCGAGCTGATAGCTCCCACAATCGCAATGACTATCACCTTAGCTGCTGTGTATGCACCGATCGGCATTCAGGGGGGACTGACGGGCGCCCTGTTTAAGGAGTTCGCCTTCACCCTCTCGGGTGCCGTTATTATCTCGGGAATTGTAGCACTGACACTCTCTCCGATGATGTCCTCAAGGCTCGTGGAAACGAGAGAGAAGGAGAATGCCTTTCAGAGAGCAATTCAAGCAAAGCTCAATGCTTTAAAAGATCGCTACGTAGTGTGGCTAAGGCAGGTGCTTCAGTATAGGGCTGCGGTCGTAACCTTTACGGTGATAACCGTGCTGTTAATTGTGCCGTTCTACCTCTTCTCAATGAAGGAGCTTGCTCCTCGCGAGGATCAGGGAGTCCTCTTCGGCATCGTGCAGGGTCCACCGCAAGCTACGATTGAGCAGATGCAGCTCTCTACAGAGCAGGTGTACAAGGCGTACGCATCGATACCTGAGTACCGCGGAGCATTTCAGCTCACTCACCCAGGCTTTGGATTCTCCGGAGTTGTACTCAAGCCGTGGGAGGAGCGCAGCCGTACGGTTGCCCAGATCGAGCCAGAGGTGTGGGGGAAGGTCGGCGGGATTCCTGGGGTGCGCGTGATCGTGAACTCCCCAGCGCCGCTTCCTGGTGGCAGTGATTTCCCGGTTGAATTTGTAATCTCGTCGACGGCAGAGCCGAAAGAGGTCGTGGGCTATGCGCAGCAGCTTATCGGCGCGGCGCTCCAGAGTGGCAAGTTCATGTTTGCCGATACGGATCTTAAGTTCGATCTTCCGCAGAGTCAGGTAATCGTTGACCGCGACAAGGCTAATGCGATGGGGATGTCACTCGCCGATGTTGGCGAGGATCTCTCCACCTTTGTTGGCGGAAACTACGTCAATCGGTTCTCGATCTTGGGCCGGAGCTACAAGGTGATTCCGCAGATAAAGCGTGCGGATAGACTCACTCCTGATCAGCTACTCTCGCTTCACGTTCGTGGTCCGAACAATAAGCTCGTGCCCCTTGCAACGGTCGCTTCGATAGCAGATTCAGTTCAGCCTCGGCAACTAAATCGGTTTCAGCAGCTAAACTCAGCAAAGATTCAGGGTGCGATAGTACCTGGTGTTTCAATTAACGATGGTCTTAAGGTCCTAGAGGAGAAAGCCAAGGAGATCCTGCCGAGTAACTACATCATTGATTATGCTGGTGAGTCGCGGCAGCTCCGCAAAGAGACCAGTAGCATGACCAGCACCCTAGTGCTTGCCATGATCGTTATCTTCCTGGTGCTTGCCGCCCAATTTGAGAGCTTCATCGATCCCTTTATTATCCTGGCCGGCTCTGTGCCACTAGCGTTGGCAGGAGCGCTCCTCTTTGTCTTTCTCGGAACGACTTCACTTAATATCTATTCGCAGGTAGGTCTTGTGACCCTGGTTGGGCTGGTGGCAAAGAACGGTATTTTGATCGTGGAGTTTGCAAACAAAATGCAGCGCGAGGGGCTCGATAAGCTCGAAGCGGTCGTTCAGGCATCGCAAACCCGCTTACGGCCGATCCTGATGACCTCCGTAGCAACGGTTGTGGGCCACTTCCCGCTCGTTATTGCCAAGGGGGCGGGAGCTGGCTCTCGAAATAGTATCGGCATTACCCTCGTAACGGGCATGCTAGTCGGTACCGTGTTTACCCTTTTTGTGGTACCAGTTCTCTATTCGCTGATCTCTCGTCGTAAGGTTTCAGAGCCTTCGGGGAACGTTGAAGATATCGAGAACTACCGCGGCTCAAAGGAGCCCGCACGAGGGGTTGTGCATCAGGTTAGGAGCGAGTAAGGCATATTCATGAAGTTTAAAAAGCTACCGAATTGGAGATCTGAAAGAGCGATGCAGCTCACCACGCAGCTGTATCGACTCCAACGGTATGCGCTCCCACTTATGCTACTACCCTTTATCGCTGGGTGTTTTAAGGTCGGCCCGGATTACGTGAAGCCTGAGATGCCGGTCGCAGCCGCCTTTGTCGGTGAAGGCGCGGTACAGCAGGTGGCCGCTACGCAGGGTTCGATCGTTGAGTCGTGGTGGCGAAACTTTAACGACCCAAAACTGAGTGCATTGATTGAAGAGGCGGTACGCTCGAACAACGATCTTGAGACCTCGCTTGCCCGTGTTAATCAAGCCCGCGCGATTCGCCAAGAAGCGTTCCTTGATCTCTTTCCAACCGTTACATCCCAGGGCTCGTACACCAAGACCCATATCCCAACCTCAACCTTTGCGGGAAATGCGTTTCAAAGCCCGCAATCACACATCGATAACGAGTTCTATGGAGCGGGATTTGATGCTGTGTGGGAATTAGATCTCTTTGGTCGAGTGCGGCGGGAGGTCGAAGCACGAGACGCGGAGAGCGCTGCTTCCGTTGCCGACCTCCGCGATGCAATTCGTATCGTAGTGAGCGAAGTTGCACGAAACTACTTTATTCTACGGGGAACCCAGCAACAGGTCAGCGTCGCTCAGGAGAATGCCAAGACGCAGGCGCAGGTAGTGAAGATCGCCGAGGCTCTTTTTAAGGGCGGTCAGTCCACAGAGTTTGATGTCGTTCGGGCCAAAGCGCAGTACTCGAACACAATGGCAACAGTTCCCGCGCTTGAGGCGCGCGCAAAGGCAGCGATATATCGCCTTGCTGTTCTGTGTGGCAGACAGCCAGCCGATGTTGTTCCAGAGCTCTCGCCCGTTGCTCCGTTACCTGATTATTCCGGCCCGATTACCTTAAGCGATCCGGCGGGACTTCTGCAGCGACGCCCTGATCTCCGTGCCGCTGAAGCGCGGCTTGAGGCAGCAACGGCTGGTATCGGTGTTGCAAAGGGAGATCTCTTTCCGAAGGTGACCTTTAACGGCTCGGTTTCGTTGCAGGCGCGAACTCCGAACGATTTCGGTACAGGAACGAGCGATGCGTATCGCATGCTTCCGCAGATTACCTGGCCGGCCTTTAACCTGGGGCGGGTGTTAGCCAATATCGACCAAGCAGAGGCAGCCCGTGATGCTGCGTTCGCGCAGTACGAGAAGGCGGTATTGGGAGCGCTCGAAGATACAGAGTCAGCCCTGGCGCAGTTTGGAGCGTCTCGTGAACGGCGTGATTTCTTGGCAGATAGTGTGCACAACAGTACCCGTGCTGTTCAGATCGCGCGCACACAGTATGAGAACGGCCTGGTTGATCTCCTGCCTGTCCTCGATGCACAGCGCGTAGCACTTACCTCTCAACTTGAGTTAAGCCAGAGCCAAACTGAGCTTTTGACCTCGTTGGTTGCCCTCTTTAAGGCCCTTGGTGGTGGGTGGGATGCGGCGGTTGTCGAGAGAGCAACCGAGGCAGAGGCGCCACTTCAAGACTTGAGCGCTGATGTACAGCCGGTTGCCGCCCAGAGTGCTCCGGCTGCAGCGACTCCTGCTAAGAGCTAGCTGCTAGGGCTAGTTGTGTGTGTAATATGCGGCGCTTCGTGGTACGCTCTACGCAATGATGTATCAAGCCCTAGAAGGCACCAACTTTACAGATTTAGGAGAGCGGTACGTCGGCAAGGTTCGTGACGTATACTCTCAGAGAGAGCGAAGCATCCTGATAGCTACAGATCGGCAATCCGCGTTCGATATCTCGTGGTGTTCGATACCGCTTAAAGGTCAGGTCTTGAATCAGCTCAGTGCGTGGTGGTTCCAGCGCGTGGCAGACATCATGCCCAATCATGTTCTTGCCGTTCCTGATGAGAACGTCACGGTAGTTAAGAAACTCTCAATGCTCAAAGTTGAGATCGTGGTGCGAGGGTACCTCGCCGGTTCGACCTCAACTTCAGCGTGGGTAAATTACTCACAAGGGGTACGTTCTTTTTGTGGGAATCAACTTCCTGAAGGGTTAGTGAAGAATCAAAAACTCCCGGCTGGCGCTATCATTACGCCGACAACCAAGGGCGAGCATGATGAGCTTATTGACCCAAGCGAGATCGTCGCTCGTGGATTCGCAACTGCAGAGCAGTGGGAAGAGATCAGCCAGAAAGCGTTTGCACTCTTTGCGCGTGGACAAGAGGTTGCAGCACAACACGGGCTTATCCTGGTTGATACGAAGTACGAGATGGGCTTTGACGCTGCGGGTGTGCTTACGTTGGGAGATGAGGTGCACACCCCCGATTCATCGCGGTACTGGATTGCGCAGAGTTATGAGGAGCGGATGGCGAGCGGCCAGGAGCCCGAGAGCCTCGATAAGGAGTTCTTTCGATTGTGGCTTCGGGAGCAGGGATTTGAGTACGGTGGGCCAAAGCCAGAGATCTCAGATGAAGTTCGCCGGATGCTTGCCCAAAAGTACATCGATCTCTACGAGCGGATGACGGGAATCCGATTCGAGCCATCTCGTGAGCCAAGCGTCCTCGACCGGATTCGGAGAAACCTTGAGCCCTACGCGGTGCAGGGATAACTCAAGCTTCGTGAAAAATACAGGTTAGGAGAGCGGGGGCATCGGGGCCGAGATAAATAGTCTGATGATTAAGAACAGCACTATGTATGCAACAAGCATGATGCCGATGAAGCTCGCCGTAAAGCCCAGCCGTTGTTGCTCAGTCACAGACGTCATGACTGACACGCCCTGATAGAAAGCGTAGAGTCCAACAATTCCAAGGATAAAACCGAGAATGCCGAGGAGTGGGAATATCCCAAGGATGCCGGCCAAAAGTGATGGTAGCATGGCATGCGCAACGAGGCTCGTTGCGCGATCGCGGGTCGCATTGCCGCTGAAGAACGGTGCGAGCCTCTGCACCAATTCAACGGATATCAAAAACACAACTACTTGAACTATTGCTGCCGAGAGCTGTGAAACGAGGGTAGGCAAGAAGTCTGGACGCCATGTTCCCAGGGGGCCCAAGTTGAGTCCGACTACACACAAGCCGATAGCCCGCGCCAGTGCTCCAACAAGGATGAGGGGTGCAACCATCCCTTTTAGCAGCTTCGATGCATCGGTCTGCTCGTTTGCAATCGTACTCCAGCAGCTCTTAGGGGAGAGAACCACAAGCTTGATGCGGTCGATGAGAAAGGGAAGGTCGACGAGGTCTTTTAGGGGTGTATTCATAGGGGCGAGGCTACTGTAACAACCAACGGTCCGTAAATGACTTTCTGTGGGGGCTGTCCCACTTTGGCGCTGCGCATAGTCGTGGTTACATGTGTGCATTCAAATCGAAATGACCACGTGGACGTGCTCGTGAACGTGCACGTTTACGAGCACGTCCACGTGTTTACCCGCCCGAAAGCCAGAACCGCCGCCTTTTTAACACCGTGTTTTAGCGGGTCGGTTGCCTTTCGCACCCAGAAATACCCCCATTTTTTCAGGGCACTCCGCCGCCCCTCGATATTTTTCGACGGTGCGCCGATACTACTTTTAGGATCCGTCGCTGTGTGCAGACGGGATCTGAAGAGGAAAACCTCCATAGCCCCGAAAGATAGTATCGTATGAACCGGATCACAGTCGCTGCAGTGGCGTTAAACCAAACCCCCCTCGCATGGGAGGAGAACGTCGCGCATATCCGCGGCGCCATTCAAGATGCCCGGCGCGCGGGAGCCGAGATCGTGTGTCTCCCAGAGCTGTGTATCACTGGCTATGGATGTGAAGACAGCTTTCATTCGGAGGGCCTCGTGGCTGAGGCGCTCGGGTACGCAGTAGCGCTCGCGAAAGAAACCAAAGGGATCGTCGCAAACTTCGGGCTACCGCTTGCCGTGGGCGGTGTTGTCTACAACACAGTTGCGGTTGCTATTGATGGGAAGCTTCGGGGCTTCGTCGCTAAGCAACATCTTGCCGGAGATGGGATCCACTACGAGCCGCGTTGGTTTAAGCCGTGGCCGCGTGGCGTTGTCGCGTCTATAGAGGTAGGTGGCGCTACGCTACCAGTCGGAGATCTTTTCTTCGACGTCGATGGGGTACGGCTTGGCTTTGAGATCTGTGAAGATGCCTGGGTTGCAGAACGGCCCGGAATATTTCTGGCGCAGCACGGGGTTGATGTAATCCTCAATCCGAGTGCGAGCCACTTTGCGTTTGCCAAACACGAGGTTCGAAAGCGCTTTGTGCTTGAGGGCTCGCGCGCATTCGGCGCATCGTACGTGTATGCAAATCTTTTGGGGTGTGAAGCAGGACGGATCATTTACGATGGAGATACCGTAATCTGTTCGCACGGTGAGATTATCTCACAGGGAGAGCGCTTCTCGTATCGTGACAGCACCGTTACGTGCGGCGTCATCGATATTGACCGAACGCGACTTATTCGGCGCCGCCTCAGTAGCTTTCGTCCTGCTTTTGATGCGGGCGACCGGCTTGTGTCTGTGTCTGGCTTCCGCTTCAAGCGCAAAGCCGATCACATTGCAGCAAAGCTCCCGACCTGGGAGCGCTCTCCTGATATCAAGCACGAAGAGTTTACCCGAGCTGTCTCATTAGGGCTCTTCGATTACATGCGGAAGAGTAGGAGTGAGGGGTTCGTTGTTTCACTGAGTGGTGGAGTCGACTCGAGTGCAGCGAGCTGTCTTGTTGCTCTGATGGTGAAGGGCGCTTTACGTGAGTTAGGGCTTGCTGCCTTTAAAAAGAAGCTCGCGTACGTATCGTGGATAAAGAGCGCATCGAGTGAAGGGCGGATCCTTACAAAGATCTTAGCGTGTGTGTATCAGGCAACGCGTAATAGCTCCAGGGTGACACACGAAGCGGCTCATAAACTTGCACAGGAGATAGGTTGTAGTTTCTACGACCTCAATATTGACGCACTCGTTGAAGGGTACACAAAGCTGGTCGGAAAAGAGATCGGCGTGTCGCTGTCGTGGAAGGAACACGATCTTCCACTTCAAAATATTCAAGCCCGTGTGCGCGCTCCGTCGGTATGGCTAATCGCCAACCTGCGGCGGGCACTTCTGCTTACCACAAGCAATCGAAGTGAAGCTGCGGTTGGGTACACAACGATGGATGGAGATAGTAGCGGTGGGTTAAGCCCACTAGGGGGAATTGATAAGGCGTATCTACGAGAGTGGCTGCGATGGCTCGAAAGCACGGGGCCTGCTGGTATGCGCAATTTCTCGTCGCTTCGGCTCGTAAACAAACAAGCTCCAACCGCCGAGCTTCGACCACTAAAAGAGAAGCAGACGGATGAGAAGGATTTAATGCCGTATGAGGTGCTCGACGTTATTGAGCGTTATGCGATCCGAGATAAGCGGCTGCCAGTCGATGTGTATGAGCTTCTACAGGAAGACTTTAAGGAGCGCTACGCTGCGCGCGATCTCGGGCACTGGGTGGCGCGTTTCTTTACCCTGTGGAGCATCAATCAGTGGAAGCGTGAACGGTATGCACCGTCCTTTCACCTCGATGATGAGAATCTCGATCCGAAAACCTGGTGCCGCTTTCCGATTCTGTCAGGGGGCTTTGCAAAGGAGCTCGCTGATCTGCAAAAGAGGATGCGGCGAGCGTGACCCTCATACCGAATCAATTTCCCCAGCAGCGAGTAGCCCTCTTTGGTGGAGCGTTTGATCCCTTTCACAATGGGCATGTGTCGGCGATTCGACACCTGTTGAAATCCTCACATATCGATACGGTCTTGGTAGTTCCCAGTGGTGATCGTCCAGATAAGACGGGTGTTTCTTCGGCATCGGATCGATACGAGATGGCGCGACGTGGGATTGCTGCGGTGTTTGCCGGAGATCCTCGAGTGGAAGTGAGCGATATCCAGGCACGGGGCGAGGTGGGGTATGGGACTATTGACCTAGTCTTGTACTTTGAACGAGATCCTTCAAAGCAGGTGTTTATCGTTATTGGCCAGGAGCTCCTAGCAGATCTGGAGCGATGGAAGGACGCCGAGAAGCTCAAACAAAAAGCTTCGTTTCTGGTAATGCAGCGGCCAGGAGCTTCCAAGCTTCAGCTACCTGCGGGGTGGAGTGTTATCGTATTAGAGCCGTTTGGCGATGGTGGCGTTGAAGTTTCAAGTACTGAGCTTAGGGAGAAGATTCGAAGCGGCAGCGCAGTTGAGACCCTGATGCCAAAAGAAGTTCTTAGCTACTGTACTGAGAGGCGGTTGTACATCTAACTGCTAGCTGCTCCTTGATTATGGGGACGGGGACGTGGCATCGTCTCGCTCTATGACACCTTCAGTTTCAATTCCTCAGATCACCCCGAAAGAATTAAAAGCACGCCTCGATAGTAAAGAGGATCTCTTCCTCCTCGATGTTCGCGAGCCGCATGAGCGCCAGATCTGCAACATCGGTGGCGAGCTGATCCCGAAAGACACCGTCTGCGATAACCTCAGCCGCCTCCCTCGTGATAAAGAGATCGTGGTGTATTGCCGCAGTGGTGGTCGGAGTCAGTGGGTTGCTCAGGAGCTTAAAGGTAAGCACGGCTTCGAGCGGGTCATAAATCTTGCGGGCGGGATGCTGCGCTGGTCTGATGACGTAGACCCCTCGGTCCAGAAGTACTAAGCCCTAGTCCTCACCTGTTCTGAGCTGTCCCGATCTGTTCGAGCCTTCACTTTGTTAATTGGGACATAATTTTTGTTTGGACTTATTCCGGAGCCTCGTTTACCGTGGAAGGATACGGTTTTGTCGGGGCTCAAGTAGAGATTCCGCAATCCCGAGGCTCTTTTACAACTGAATACGTGAGTATTGTCGAGTCCTTATCGGAGCGCGAGAAGCCTCGTGCTGCGGCAAGGACTCACAAGGTCGAAACAACCAAGGTTTTATTAGGTGCGCCATTTGAGTAGTCAACGCGGCTATTGAAGTGGCCACCTAAGTAGGTGTGTCCGTTCAAACAAATGAAAACTGCATTAAGCACCGCCGGTGGAGCAACATTTGCTCCAGTCACAAGTCGTATCAACCTCAACCGTCTCCAGAACAACATCTTCACGGTAATGGATTCTCTGCCACCTTCAAGGTGGGGCAGTGGAATGTCGTTCCCGAACTCAGAGGGAGCTCCTCTGAGAGTGTATCGTGACGGAAGACACCTCGTCTTTTCTCACGGTAGAAGGATCCTGGAAACGCTCAACCACGGGAAGAAAAACAACGAAAAGCTCGAGCCCAATCGAGAGTTTCGAACCCGGGTCAAAGAAGTGCTCCAAAGGATCGCGCAAGCGAACCCCGAGGTAGCACAAATTATGGTCAATGAGGCATAAGTAAAGTTGTGTGACTGCGGGGACCTCATGAGTTTGTTACAACCCCTTTTTCCAAAGGTTTCGTTGTTCGTCTTGTGAGGTCCCTCCCAATTTCTTCTTATTCACCTTCACATTCTTAACGTAAATAAAAAAGGCCTTCGGCCGTGGGCGTATGTCGCCACGCATGCCCTATCTGCTACGCATATGGATAGGGCCTTCGGCCTTCGGCCGTATGTCGTTCCAGGTCACAAAGGGAGGGCGAGCGTGTCGCTCGCCGTTCCTAACGAAAACGAATACAGCCTACGGCCGAAGGCGTTTTCCATTCGCGCCACGAACGCCGGGCGACACGCCCGCCCTCCCCGTAATATCAATTTCATTAGGTCGTTTCGGATTAAATGATTAATGGGAGGGCCGGCGTGTCGCCGGCCGTTCCTAACGAAAACGAATACAGCCTACGGCCGAAGGCGTTTTCCATTCGCGCCACGAACGGCGGGCAACATGCCCGCCCTCCCCGTGATATCAATTTGATTGGGTCGTTTCGGATTAAACGATTAATGGGAGGGCCGGCGTGTCGCCGGCCGTTCCTAACGAAAACGAATACAGCCTTCGGCCGACGGCCCTTTCGATTCACACCACGAACGGCGGGCGACACGCCCGCCCTCCCCGTAATATCAATTTCATTAGGTCGTTTCGGATTAAATGATTAATGGGAGGGCCGGCGTGTCGCCGGCCGTTCCTAAC
>JBIJBZ010000232.1:0-4148 GCA_044344945.1 Bdellovibrionota bacterium
GTGTACCACCATCTCAAGATTTCTGTATATGTTCGCGAGCTTCCCTTGGGCTTGAGGTGAGAGATCCTTGAGGCGCTCAAAGAAGATCATCAACCAGGCAGGCACCCCCGATATCATCCGAATGTCCTCGTTGAGGGAGGCCTCGGCAAAGGCTGTAATCTTCTCTTCCCAATTTTTAATGACGTTCAGCTCTGCTGAAGGAAAGTAGCGGGACTTAATCCACCAGGGGACCTCTTTCGCAGTGATTCCACTTAAATCGCCCTGGAATATTCCCGGCGAGGGGGATGTGAGGTCTGTGCTTCCACCGAGGAGGAATATCTTGCCCCCTAGAATCCGCGATTGCGGACGATTGGTAACGTGATACACGAGGAGATCGAGACCAGCTTTCGTGTTCGATGCTAGCATCTCGCGAGAGCACGGTATGTATTTTGTGGTGCCCGAGGATGTGCCGGAGCTTACCGGGAAAAAAGGAATAGTGCCGGGCCAGGTGCAGTTCGTTAAGCGCGGAAAATCGCTCTTCCAATACTCCTCCCAGAACTGTTCATACGTTCGAAGCGGCACCCGGCGTTGATACTCTTCAACGGATGTAATTGATCCAAAATCGTAGTCTTTACCAAAACGGGTGCTTGCCCCTTTTGACACTAGTTTTAGAAGTTGATTGGTTTGAACCTGAGCGGGCGACGATGTCTGTAGGTGGTGATATCTCCACCGAGCGTAGAGACGGACGAGGGTAGTTGCATCAAACATGTATGGAACCCGAACAAGAAAGAGCCGAAGCTTACTTACATCCAGGTCGTGATGTTGGGCATTTCATTGTGCATCACGATAGATGGGAGTGCTGGGCCAACAAAGAGAACCACAGCGCCTTCGCGACGACCAGCGCGCGCAATCATCTTCAGTAACTCGACCCTACTGGCGCTGTGATGCCGTACATGGCCCGCTGAAGGGTGCGATGCTCGTCCGCTCCATGAGCAGTCAACAAGCTCAATCCATTCACCATCGAATGCATCACGAATGCGGCTCCAGGGGATCTTGGCCATGAGTCCTCTCTTACATAGGCTTCCAGATTTTACAGGTATTTGGAGTCTTTGGGAAGTTTTAGTTGGGGTACTGCGTGAGGGGTCGAGTCCCACGATAGCTTCAGGGAGCTGGACATAGGGAGCCCATATGGGGGAAGCTGTTCCGGGTCTCGACTACTCGGTCTATGTAAGGCTGTACTATGGCGAAAATAAACAAGATATCAGGTTTCCCGGAGTGGTTGCCGGAGCAGAAGATAGCGGAGGATAAGGTCATCGCTATCATCAAGCGTATCTACGAGAGTCACGGTTTCGCGCCCATCGAGACCCCGGCGGTTGAGCTTCTGAGCACCCTTGGCTCAAAGGGGGTGATTGATAAAGAGATATTTGTCGTTAAACGGCTCAAAGCCGAGGCTGACGATGAGGCCGAGCTGGGGCTCCACTTTGACCTTACCGTTCCCCTGGCGCGCTATGTGGCGCAACATGCGCACGCCCTCTCGTTCCCGTTTCGGCGATACCAACTCCAGAAGGTGTGGCGAGGTGATCGTCCTCAGAAGGGTAGGTTCCGCGAGTTTTTCCAATTCGATATCGATATCATCGCTCGTAACGAGCTCCCACTTTCGTGCGATGCGGAGGTGGTTGGAGTCATCGGCATGGTGATGAAGGAGTTGAATGTCGGGCCGTACTCCCTTCGAATCAACAGTCGTAAACTGCTCAGTGCGCTCTACGGGGCGGTTGGGGTTGAGGGTGACGCACGGAAGTCCGCCATCGTTGCGGTTGATAAGATCTTAAAGATCGGGCGCGAGGGTGTCGCTCGCGAACTCTCTCAGATTCCGGGAATTTCTGAAGAGGCTATTCAAAAGATCCTTGAGTCGACATCTGTGCAGTGTCCGATTACGGAATTAGTTTCAAGAATTGCGGCTCTGCAGTTAGGTGGCTCACTCGTTGATGAGGGTATTCAAGAGCTCACAACTATCTGTTCACTGCTACCAGCAGAGATGTCGCATCTGGTAACTATCGACCTAAGCCTTGCGCGAGGGCTCGATTACTATACTGGGCTTATCCTTGAGGTGGGGCTCGTCAATCATCCTGAATTCGGAACCGTTGTGGCAGGAGGGCGCTACGATAATTTAACTTCCGAGTTTACAGACCAAAAGTTTCCAGGTGTCGGCGTTTCCATAGGACTAGGACGGCTTATGGATCTCTTGGTATCAGAGAAGCTTGTCCCTACAGAACAGCGGTGTCCATCAATAGTTCTTGTTACTGTGTACAACGAGCAGGATCGTGTTTCGTGTAACCACGTCGCGCATGAATTGCGGCGTCTTGGACTTCCCACTGAGGTCTATTACAAGGCGCCAAAGTTAGGCAAGCAGATCGAGTACGCTGAGGAAAAGGGTATTCGATACGTTCTCTTTCTGGATTCGACAACTCGTACCATGAAGGTCAAGGATCTGATTACAAAGGAGCAGGTCGAGATCGCTTCGCTGGCCGAATGGGTAGCTTCGTTGTAAGGCGTAGCGATGGTAAAGAAGATTCTCATCACAACGAGAGGGCAGGGGCTTCACGAGATAACCGATGAGATCTGTACATGTGTATATTCCTCTGATTGCTCCGAGGGGCTCTGCACCGTTTACATTCGACATACCTCGGCGAGCCTTACGATTCAGGAGAATGCTGATCCTTCAGCGCGCACTGACCTTGAGCAGTGGCTCAATCGCTTGGTCCCGGAGCGGGATCCTTTGTATACGCACACCGCCGAGGGGCCGGATGATATGCCGTCACACATCAAGGCGATTTTGACAGATGTTTCTCTCTCAATTCCGATCATGCAAGGTGCGTTAGTGCTTGGAACGTGGCAAGGGATTTACCTATGGGAACACCGCAAGGGCTCGCATAGACGAGAGATTGTGGTTCATATTAGCTGAAATCTTCTAACCCGTTTAGAATAGAGGGAGGGGGCATTTCGAAACTCCGAGAGCCCGCTGGGGGTAGGCTCAGTCTGATTGCCGTGCCATAGTGGGAAAGGGTTTCTTAGAATAGCGCGAAATATGCCGGGACGTTGGGATAAGATCGACAAGATTTTGCAAGAGGTGTTCTTCGTCACCGGAAATAGTCATAAACTCCGTGAGGTGGAGGCGGTGCTGGGAACCATGCGCCACGTAAACCTTGACCTTCCTGAACTGCAAGAGCTTGAGCCTCGAAAAGTTGTGATTGCTAAAGCGCAAGCTGCTTTGCAGCAGGGATATTGTCCGGTTCTCATAGAAGATACGTCGCTCTCTCTGCCTGCACTTAATGGACTCCCTGGCCCCCTCATCAAGTGGTTTCTAAAGGCGCTCGGCGGCGAGGGGGTTCATCAGCTCGCAGCATCCCGAGGCGATTGTAGAGCCGAAGTTCGTACGATCTTCGGTCTCGCACTAGGCCCTCAGAGCTTCATCTACGGAGAGGGTGTGGTAAACGGCCACGTAGTTGCACCGCGCGGTAGTGGATTCGGTTGGGATTCAATCTTTCAACCCGAGGGTAGTGCAAAAACAATGGGAGAGATGACTCCCGAGGAGAAGGCTGCGTGCAGTATGCGTGTCAAAGCGCTGCAGGACCTTCGAACGCAGTTGGAACGCTTCCACAATGGAACCTCGTAAGGTCGAAATCTCTCGAAATATTCAGAAAGTCGCTCAGTCGCTCTTTGCCGATGCGTCAGAGTGCGAGGCATTCATGCGCGCCATTCAGGAGGGGCAACGGGGAATAACCGCAGTGGCGTGGATCTCCGGAGATCCCAAGCCCGAGCTCTACCAAACAGTTTCAAAGCCGTCATGGCTTCCTGCGTGGATCGACGTCGTAGCCGATACCGCGCGTCCTGGCACATTAGCTGAACACGACGCTGGAGAGTTTTATCTTCTCGACCTCTCATCAACCTTTGCGTGTGCGCCGTTGGGTGAGATTCAAGAGAAGCTCTCTGTTATCGTTGATGTGTGCGCGGCGCCGGGAGGGAAGGGCATACTTGCGCGTCGATATTGCTCACCGGAGCTTGTGATCGGGAATGAGGTCATTCGCAAGCGAACAGCGCAGCTCATCTCCAACTATAAACGGTGTGGACTTGATCCAGCGATAGTCACCTCGTGCGATCCAGCGGTGTTG
>JBIJBZ010000197.1:0-5526 GCA_044344945.1 Bdellovibrionota bacterium
CACACAATCAGCAACAGCCTTCGAGAGTGGCTTTCGCTACCAGCATGAAGGTGAAACCATAACGTGGGTTAGCCTTAAAGCGGCCGCGATCAACGCTACCGACACGGTGAGCGGATGGGTTTTGACGCTCGAAGACGTAACTGAGAAGCGAAAGGCAGAGGCCGACCTACTCACCGCTAAGCAGTCTGCCGAGAGTGCTATGCACGCCAAAAGCCAGTTCCTGGCGAATATGAGTCACGAAATACGAACGCCACTTACCGCCATTCTTGGCTTTGTAGAGGCGCTCCGCGATGAGGGGCCTCATAATGAAACTCAGAATCACTGCCTCGAAGTCATCCGCAACAACGGGCACCACCTCTTGACTATCATAAATCAGATCTTAGACCTTTCCAAAATCGACGCCGGAGCCCTAACTATCGAGACAGCTCCCAGCAATATTGTGCAGATGGTGGAAGAGCTGCGATTCATGTTTGCTCCGACCGTCGCTAGCAAGGCGCTCTCGTTCTCTGTTCACTATGAATGGCCCCTTCCCCGCACGATCTTTACCGATCCCCTTCGCTTAAAACAGGTATTGATCAACCTTGTTGGAAACGCCATCAAGTTTACTGAACAAGGCGGAGTAGAGCTCCATGTATGCTGGGATGACACGGCTCGACAGCTTGCTTTTACCGTCGTCGACAGCGGCATCGGGATGTCGCCTGAGCACACGGCGAACCTCTTCAAGCCTTTCTCGCAGGCGAACGAATCGATTACTCGACGCTACGGTGGAACCGGATTGGGGCTTAGCATCTCAGAGAGGCTCATTCGGGCGATGGGTGGAACCCTGAACGTGGAATCAGTTAAGGGAGAGGGCTCCACCTTCTCGTTCTCCATCCCCTCACTTGGGCTAACAACGCCTGACCTGATTCGGCGAGCACCCCTGAGGAGGACGGCCCATAAGGATGGGGTTGCAACGGCTCTTCCGACCTTTCAAGGACGAGTACTGTTTGCAGACGATGCTCTCGACAACCGCCGACTCGTCGAACTTCTCCTTCGCAAGACCGGCGTCGAGGTTGTTCTTGTTGAGGATGGCAAACAGGCCATCCAATCCGCACTTTCTTCTCCCTTCGATCTCATCCTGATGGACGTTCAAATGCCCACAATTGACGGACTGACAGCGACACAGACGATCAGAAGCTCCGGGGTCACCACACCAATCGTTGCGATCTCTGCAGGAGCGATGGCGTCGGACATAGACCAAGCAATTCGGGCTGGATGCTCGATGCACATCAGTAAGCCCTTTAGCAAAGAAGCGTTCTATCAAATGCTCTCGAAGTACCTTACCCCTTCTGCTACCGGCGATCTCCCACGAGCTGGCTCTCCACTGCACAGCTCATTGGAGGGAAGCGATCCAGAGATGCTCCCGTTGCTTCTCGATTTTATCGAGGGTCTCCCTACGCGCATCGCTGACATCAAGGGAGCCGCAGAAACAACTGACTCTCCAAAAGTGGCAGCGCTGGCTCACAAGCTCAAAGGAAGCGCAGGAATGTATGGATTTCCAGAGCTCTCGGTACTAGCCGGTAAGCTAGAGGCACTCGCAAAGGAGGACAGTAACGCAGAGTTCCTCAAGTACATCGGTCAAATTGAGACGATTCTAGGCCGCATACAGGCGGCTGCGCCTGGGCGAGAAACATCGGCCCATCAGTAAAGTGGGACGATTCCGGAAAAAGGACTGCTCACTCATCGAGAGAATCTGTCTCGGATCACCGCTGCTAGCTCGCCAAGCGATCCGACCTGTGGAACTCCATAGCGCTCGCATGTGATATCGACGTTACCCTTTCGCCAGAATCCATCGGGGCAGCACACCACAACCTTACCGGAGGCGGCATGGAGGCCAAGCTCAAGGAGCGTGACGGGCGAACGCGTGTTTGGAGCAAAATAAAAAATGATCAACGAAGCACGATCAAGTCCATCAAGTTCCCACTCAACCTGACCTCGAAAGTGGGGATTATCACGTCGCTGCTCCCAGGAATCATCCCACGAGTCCCGTCGAGGATTGAGAAATACCACTCCAAGATCCTCACACGCAACACCAAGCGTGGCTTGCCAATCCTCAGCAGCCCCCTGCTCGATCGAGCCGGCTAGAAAAATTATGGGCGATTCAATATGCGTTGGTACTTCCGTAGGTGGCTTGTAGACCTGCAGCTGTGTTGCCGAATTCATTGACTGTCTCCTCTGTGCCTCCTTCTCTGAGAGGCGGTGTTTTGAACAGGATGCACGCGGCTACGGTAATCAGCCACTCGGTGTCGGAATTACCAAGAAGCACGCAAAAGGTCGTTAATTCAAAAAAAGTGGCGAGGGCCGGGCGACCACTCCACGACACCCGACTTGGGATTTCGCGGCTATCGGAACCGCAGCAGCCGCCTACTAGGGGATCCGAAAAATAAGGTTTTTCCGACGAAGCACGGAGAGACCGCGGAGGGCGCCCTTTTATCCACGTCGTAGATCACTGGCCATGGACGGGGGCTGCTGCTGGAAACCAGTCAAGAGCCTCACCGTTGAACTCGCCGAAAACCGCACAGTCTGGCTTGGTAAACCCCTGATACCAGGCACTTCTGTGACTGAATTCAGAAGAAAATATCTCAACTATCTAAAGAGTTTGAATCGGATGGGTGGGATTGGGTATCATACTAGTAAGAGAGTTAAACTCTCCATTTCACAGGATGTCCTTACGGGGCCTCGTATGAAGTGAGACGTTCCGCAACGGTAAGGTGCGGAAGGTTACGGTGAAAGGTTTACACGGCCGATTGGCGGTGTGGTTTTGAGTGTAAAAAGTGCTCTCCCGAGAATTTACTCGGAGAGTTTTCGGAAGGGCACTTTTTATTATTCACTGGTTTCAGTTTTTTATAGCTTTTTTTTCTCAGGTTTTCTCGTTCGGAACGTTCTCTCTTCACATTTTCCTCCTCATCTCCCACCAATTAGAAAATCAGAAGAAGAGACGCGATTCGTCTGCTAGTGACCACCAGCGCTTTTCATATACATCAAAATGAATACAAGCGATGCGACCGCGATGCGATAGTACGCAAACGGCTTAAGGCTCCAACGACTCACCAGGCCAATGAACAATTTCACTGTCACGAGCGCGGAGAGAAACGAAACTACGAACCCGATCGCTACGAGCGTGAGTTCGTCATACGAGAACACTCGCACAACCTCCACCATATCGTGAAGCGCCGCGATAGCTAAGATCGGCACCGCTGCCAAAAAAGAGAACTCAGCTGCTGACTTTCGCGAAAGCCCTACCAACATTCCCCCGATAATCGCTGAAGCAGATCGAGACATACCGGGCCACAACGCCAAACACTGCACACACCCGATGATAAACGCCTGCTGCCAAGTTAGTTCTTCGATCTCATGTTTATAGCGCTTAGTGCCGAGATCTTCGACTGCGAGGATGAGAAAAGCACCAACAGCCATCGCGATCGCCACCGGCAGCGGGGCGAAGAGATGCGCCTTTATCTGATGACGGAAGAGAAAACCAAGAACCAGCGCGGGCGCTGTGGTTACTCCCAGCTTCCAGATACCTGCAACACCAAATATTCCGGATCGAAACGCGAGCGATGGATTAGCAATCCCGTCCCGGAGATTTGAACAGAGCCCGACAAAGCGCTCCCTGAACAATACAAGAACGCTTAAGATTGCCCCCAACTGGATGACGACATCAAACGACTTCGCCTTCTCTCCCGTAAACTGAAGCGCCTCTCCAAAAAGGATAAGGTGCCCGGTGCTTGAGATGGGAAGATACTCAGTAATCCCCTCCACTAATCCCAGAATGATTGCTAACGCGGTTTCTGACACAGTAATTCCCTCACAACAGAACGACTTTTAACCCTCTCGGAGGCTACTCATACCCCGCCTGCAACGCAACGGGAGATTAGACTGATCATGGCGCTCATACGTAGAGTCTCCGCCCGCTCCGTGGTATCGTTACTGCGATGTCACTCTCGCTCACTCCAGACGCGGTAATTATCGGCGGTGGTCTCGCTGGAAGTTGCACTGCATATGCGCTCGCCAAGCGGGGACTTACGGTGCACATAGTGGAGGCAGCCCCCTCAGTCCTCTCAAAAGCATCGGGGAATCGGTTTGGCCTTGTTACTCCGCACCTGTCATCAAAGCGATCTCCAACTGAGGCGCTGTATTCAAAGGGATTTGAATATACAGAGCGATTACTAGCTACCCTGGATGAGTTACGTATCTTCCATCGTTGTGGAGCTCTCCACCTTCCGACGACCAGGCGCCTTGAGGCGCTCGCCCTCGATGATGCACCGCTCCAAGGCAGCACTCGTATTCGAAGGGTCTCGCCAGACGAAGGCTCCGAAATAGCCGGAGTAGCGATTAAAACATGCGCGTTTCACATACCTGCTGCAGGATATGTGAGTCCACGGGATCTGATCGCTGCGCTCCTCGCCCCACTCTCGCACCGTGTTACTACCAGGGTTAACAATCCTGTAACGGAGCTCTCAAAAGCTACCGGTGGCTGGAGAGTTGCAGGCAGTGGCTTTAGCATATCAACATCGACCGTGGTTATATGCGGCGCATACGAGTCGGCGCTTCTTCCGGCAGCGTCGTGGCTCCCCCTGGAACCGATTCGCGGCCAGACGGTCTGTGTAGCCGAGTCCTCAACCTCACAGAGACTACGAAGCGTGTTGTGCTTCGGTGGATATCTTACGCCATCTACCAGTGGTGAACACTTCGTGGGAGCTCACTATCGCCACGGTGATACTGAAGATGCGCCACGGGAATCTGATACGCAGGAGATCGTAGCGACCTGCAAACGGTGGCTCCCCGCACTCGACATAGACTCAGGAGCAGTTCGCTCAGCACGGGTCTGTTTTCGCACCTCAACAATCGACCGCCTCCCGTACGTGGGGGCACTTCCTGATTTTCATGAGATGAAACAGGAGGCCTCGCAGTATCAGCCAGGAACAAACCTTGTGGCCAAGGTTCCTGTGCGTTGCATGCCGGGCTTATTTATCAATGCAGGTCACGGCAGTCGTGGACTTATCTCCTGTCCCCTTGCTGGAGAGATACTCGCACGCCTGATCTACGGAGATGCGCATGACGATTGTGAGGAGGTAGCTACCCTCTGCGCTGCAACCAGAGTACCACACCGGATCTTGTAGACTCCAACGAGCCTCGCTCGTTACCCAATCCACAATCATAGCGGCAGCAGAGCAGGTATGGTTTTACATAAACGGGTCATCGGGGATATTTGTAGATCGGCTCATCGTGGAATCGAGTGGGTGCCAAATGACTGCTGATGGGGCATAACCCATTGTTTTTAGCGATGAATCACGTATTTCCGCGTGAACGTGAACGTACCCGATCTAGCAACTTTCTGCCCCGGCGATCGATAGCTAGTAGTATGCTTGATTATGAAGGCTCATCGACGGAATTAGTGGGTAGTAGCGGGGCAGAGCTACGGCATAACCCGCTGAGTTTCCAGCTAAAAACGAGGTTATTACGTGCACGTGCTCGTGCGCGTGA
>JBIJBZ010000079.1:0-14215 GCA_044344945.1 Bdellovibrionota bacterium
CAGCACGTTATTTCTGCAACCTTTTGACGTCTTCTTGACATCTCAATTCTTTGAAACTGGTGTACGTGCCAAAAAAATGAGCATCGGAACGATGCCTCTCTTGTTAAATCAAGGGGTTGGCGTTTGTTGTAGGTAGGCGAGGATGGCACTCCAGTTGCTGCTACCTTTGAGGCTGTCATTAAAATGGCCCGGGAATGGCTGGATTGTAACTGGATTCGCCCATGAAGGATTTCGAATTTCAACGCTATCACATGGTACCTGATCGACAACCCGGCAGGGGTTCAGCCCCCGTTAATGGTTCGATCCTTTTAGGGTTGGCGTTCGCTGCGCTGTTGCTAGTATTCGCGGCTTTTTCCGGTGGTTCTCCGATTCGGTTCCTTAACGCAGAAGGGCTCCTGTTGGTACTAGGTGGGACCTTAGCCAGTACGTTGATTCAATTTTCGCTCTCCGATGTGCGCGCAGCACTAAGTGCAGGTCGTGCGGCAATCTTTCAAGATCTTCCTGAACCTCGGGAAAGAATGGAGTACTTGCTTAGCCTATCGCGACAGGTCAAGGAACAAGGGATTTTGACGATTGAGGAAGAGGCTGCAGGCACCTCGGATGAGTTCCTGCGACTCGGATTGAACCTTGTGGTTGACGGGCAAGCAATCGAGGATATCAAGCGGATTCTAACCACAGAAATGCGTTCCTCCACTGAGCAGGCCTGGCGGTCGGTTCAGGTTTGGGAAACCATGGGTAACTTTGCCCCCGCTATGGGTCTAATCGGTACGCTGATAGGTCTCATCCAGATGCTCGGATCGTTGCAGGATGCGGGTACGGTCGGCCCCGCGATGGCGATGGCGCTGGTTGCCACACTGTACGGATCTGTGAGCGCAAACCTCTTCTTCTTTCCTCTGGCTGGAAAGCTCAGATTGTTAGCCCAGGAGCGTGAGCAGTGTAAAAATATCACTCTAGAGGGGCTCACAAGCATCGCACGACTGGAGAGTCCGATCATGTTGGAGCAGCGGCTTCAGAGCTTTGCAGCATTGACGGCAAATTCCTACTAGTAAAGGTGCTACGGTATGCATGCCCTCGGAATCGACCGTCGAATCTTGCGGGCATTTTACACCCAATACATCGCGGTGTTGCTAATTGTGCTCGTGTTCTTCGTAGCTGCCTTTCAGAGGTCAGGCGCGCCTCAACCGGTGATGGCGTCTTCGATGGTACAGAGCCTCAAAGCCGAGCTTCCGTTCACCACGCCTATCACGCTACGTCCCTTTCGGCGTGGAGCTGAGATAGAGGCTACGAATCCGCAGCTTCTAGCGATAACGAAGCTCCTTCGGATACACGATGTAGAGGCTACCTTTGTCTTCGGTGTATCAACGAGTCCGGCGGAGATTCAGAGTTCCGATCTGGTCGCCCTATCCACGCGAGTGGATGCTCTCGAGCGCTTCTTTGAGGAACAAGAAGTGCCACAAGGAGCGACTCGATACGTAATTGAGCACTCGGATGCTCTGCACAACGAATCGATTGTGCTCCTTCTGCGAGCTCAAGGAGGCAAGCATGAGTAAGTGGAACGGGTCTACTCCCAATTCTAGTTCGGCATCACTCGTTTGGCTAATCAGCTTTGGCGATCTTTTGACACTTCTCGTCTGTTTCTTCTTAGTTTTGACGCCTTGGCACCTACTCCGGAGCTCTGTAGAGAGCACAAATGGAGTAATTACGGGAGCTTCTGACCATCGCGCACCTCATGGCACCTCTCTTGCTAACTCGTCCGTAGGACCAAAGGTAGGTGTTGTGAGTGAGATCCCCATCGAGCGTCACCAGTTTGCCGACGAGAAGGGGAGGGCACTGTTCACAACAACTTTGATCGGGGCGCTCACAAACGACCAGGCATTGAATGCAGGTATTCGTGTCAGGATGTGTAGTGATAGTGGCTTCGAGGAAACCATTCGTTCGGTGATGTCGATAGTTACCCAGCACAAACGTGTGGCTCAGGGGGTTTCAATCGAATTGCTGGGCACGTGCGATCAGGTTGAAGTGTTGTATCCAACAACAGCAGCAGTAGCAGGTAGCATACGATTAGTTCGAGAGTAGTAGGGTCATGGCACCAGAAAAAGAGACGGAATCAAATGACGTCCCCGCTCTTCCCGCCCCAAAAACGCGGAAGAAGATGATCGTCATTGTAGCAGCAGCCCTGATTGTCGCCGGAGTCGGTGTGCCCGCTGGCTATTTCCTGCTCGGTAGTACCCCCGAACCAGAGGTGACGGAGGCTGTTGTCGGTAATCTTGAGCAGTCGGAGGCATCAGCGGTTGTTAATGATGACTCGCTTGAGCTTGAAGAAGGAGAGGAAGCACTGGGAGCTATCCTTCCGTTCGAAACGTTTCTGGTCAATTTAGCTGGCGGTAAGTATATCCGGCTGCAGATGCAGATTGAGTTTGAGAGTTCCGATGTTCCCAAGAAGATATACAGCCGTATGGTTCCGATTCGAGACAGCATTATCACTCTCCTCACTCAGCAGGATGCATCAGACCTTGAAGACTTGAAGGGGAAAGAGAAATTGAAGAAGAACATTCGTGAGCTCATCAACGAACGACTCCACCGGGAGGATGTTCGTAGAGTCTACTTTACTCAATTCGTGATTCAGTAGGAGAGGTATGAATCAAGTCCTCAGCCAGGATGAAATTAACACACTCCTCAAGGGACTCTCCGAGGGCGATATCGAGGAGGGAGCCGTTGAGGCAGCGGGCCAAGCGAATGTAAAGCGCTTTGATCTTGCAAGCCAGGAGCGAATCATTCGTGGTCGAATGCCGACTCTGGAGCTGATCCATGAACGCTTCGCGCGACAGTTCCGAACGGGGCTTGCAAAGTTTCTCGGTAGAACCTGTTTCACCAACGTCGGTGGCATTGAGATGGTGAAGTTCGGCTCCTTTATGAAGAAGTTGCCACTTCCGTCATCGCTTCACGTTGTAAAAATGGCGCCGTTGTCGGGACAGGCCTTAGTGGTTGTCTCAGCTCCGTTTGTTTTTGGCGTCATCGATGGTCTCTTCGGCGGCCGTGGTCAGGGTAGAGTCAAAGTCGAGGGGCGCGAGTACACCCCGATTGAGAGCAGACTTATTGGAAAAGTTGTTAAGATTGCGCTCGAGCTCCTCCAGGAAGCCTGGGCCCCAGTGTATCCAATCAACTTCGAATATCTGCGATCGGAGGTTAATCCTTTTGCCATCACGATTGCACCCCCATCGGACGTTGTTATCGTTGTAAACATTGAAATTGAGCTTGAGCAGGAATGCACCTTACTCACCATTTGCACCCCCTATTCAACACTTGAGCCTCTACGCTCGAAACTGGCGACGAGTATCCAGAGCACGCGGCTTGAGGTTGACGGCGCCCTCGTGAGGCGAATGCAGGGCAATGTGATGCAGACAATGTGTGAAATTAGTGTGCAACTAGCGCGCGGGGCAATCAAGACTCGAGATTTCTTAGCCCTGATGGAGGGGGATATCTTGACCCTTGAGACGGGGCCCGCAGAGGATGCGCGAGTGCTTGTCGAGGGGGTGCCGAAATTTTACGGGAGTGTGGGAAGCAAGCGGGGCAATCGAGCTATTAAGATTTCTCGGGAAATTCCCAAGAACGATTTGATAAACATCAGGAATAGAGAGGAGCTGATCAACCATGGCAGATAGTGATATTGAGCAAGGACTTGAGGGAGTAGCGCAAGCTGCTGCCGATGTAGCCGCCGCTGTTGATGTAGCTAGTACGGCTGCAACAACCCCCGCCAAAAAACCGCAGGGGCGAACGTTGGAGTTTATTTTAGACGTCGCCTTGCAGGTAACAGTTGAGGTGGGAAGAGCTCGGATGACGATTCACGACCTGTTGCAGCTCGGACAGGGCTCGGTAGTTGAGCTCGAAAAGCTGGCGGGAGAGCCTCTCGACATCTTTATCAACGGAAAGGCGGTTGCCCGAGGTGAGGCCGTCATTGTGAATGAAAAATTCGGCGTTCGCTTGACGGACATTATCTCTCCTGAGGATCGTATTGAAGGACTTGAGAGGCGCTAGTGAACGCGAGACACGTAGGGACAATCGTGCGGTATGTTGTAGCGATAGTCGGTGGAGCCATACTCCAACCGACTATTGTCATAGCGGAAGTTTCATCCGGAGTTGCGGCAGCAGCCCAGAGTTTTGCGGCGGCTGACCAGGGTAGTATGACCGGGTCGTTTGTTCGCATGCTGGGGGCGCTCTTTTTCTGCCTTGGACTGTTCGCTGCTGGTGTTCAGCTGTACCGAAAATACGTAACCAAGCAAGGGGGCTCGGTACGACGTCGTATGGTCATCCTTGAACGGGTAGCGCTCACCCAGAAGGCATCTCTGATGGTAGTGTCTCTTGATGGAAAGGAGTTCTTAGTTGCCTCCGGCTCGGAGAAGGTGACGATGCTTCCCACTCAGACGCTTTCGACCCCCGTATTCACGGATTCCCTGAATGAGGCGTGCGAAGAAGTAGGAGCGTACGATGTGTGAGGTGCGGGTGCAGAATTCAACGGTAGGATGGCTGCGAAGACTGCTCCCACTCGTGGGCGTGTATGCCTTCGTGGGGTCGACACAGCTTGCCTGGTGTGAGCAGGGAACCTTGCCAGATCTGTCGATATCAATCGGCGGAAGCGAGATGGCAGGCGGGAGCTCGGTGGCAACGAGTTTAAAGATACTGTTGCTCCTAACGGCGCTGACCTTTGCTCCGGCGATGATTCTGTGTATGACCTGCTTCACGAGAATCGCGGTTGTGCTTGGTATGACCCGAACGGCGATAGGTACAGCATCACTTCCGCCGAACACGGTCATTACTGGTCTGTCGCTATTCTTGACATTTGCCATCATGGGACCAGTATTTCAAAAAAGCTACGAACAGGGCGTGCGGCCGTATCTTGAGGGTCAGATGGATCAGTCACAAGCGTTGCAGAAAGCTGCCGCACCCATAAAGCAGTTTCTGGTAAAACACGCGCGGGAGAAGGATCTGGCTCTATTCCTCCAGATTACGCGCACAGAGTTTCCCAAAGATCCTGCCGATGTCCCTTTTTTTGTTGCTGTCCCCGGATTCATTGTGAGTGAACTGAATACCGCTTTCCAGATCGGGTTCCTCATTGCGTTGCCGTTTCTCGTACTCGACATGGTCGTCTCCTCGGTTTTGACGTCGATGAGCATGATTACGCTGCCGCCAGTGGTAATCTCGCTTCCGCTTAAGTTGATGTTGTTCGTTATCGTTGATGGATGGCACCTCATAATTAGTTCGTTGGTGAAGACATATCAGGTATAAGGGAAACATATATGCAAGTAGACGATTTTTTGAGGCTCGGACAGATTAGCATCGAGACTGCTCTGTATACGTGTGCTCCCATTCTGCTATTTGGATTGGTCGCCGGTCTCTTAGTCAGTATCTTCCAAGCAGCTACTCAAATTAACGACCCAGCCCTCGCGTTTATACCAAAAATTGGCGCCGCTATTGCGGGAATGTTGATGTTTGGTCACTTCATGATAAATCGGATCGCCGGATTTACCATGTATGTGTACAATCAGATCGGCACTATGACTCCTCATTAAGCCACGAGGCATGAGTGGATTTACAGCGCCTAGCCTCAATTGCTGATTTGTTCCTGACCCGTCTCGATGTGGGATGGACGTTTCTGCTTCTTGCCACGCGCTACATGGCATTTCTCATGTTGGTCCCTGGCCTGGGAGGCGGAATGCACGGCATGGTCTTCCGGTACCCGGCGAGTATTGCTCTGGCTTTTGTCTCGTTTAACATGCAGCATACCGCGGCGGTCCCTACAAATATGGGTGTCATGGTTGTACAAATGGCCTCGGAAATTTTGCTGGGAGGACTGGTTGCTATCGTTCCTTTGATGATCGTTGCCGGTGCTCAAACGGCAGGGCATCTGGCCAGTGGCACAATGGGACTTAACGGCGCGCAGCTGTTCGATCCCGCCACATCGACTTCGTTGTCCGACTTAGCCCGCATTTACAGTGATTTTGCGATTATTATGTTTCTTCTCATTGGAGGACACGAGATCTCCATCGGTGCATTAGCGAGTCTTAATCAGAGTGTTCTTCCAGGAAGCTTCATTCTTTCCTCTTCAGGGCTTGAGGCCCTGATCGGACAGAGTAGTCGTATTTTTCAGATCGGAAGTTTGATAGCGGCCCCCGTAATTGTTGCGGTGTTGTTAGCTAACTTCGTGATGGGTTTAATCTCTAAGGCGATCCCTACCATTAATATATTTATTATCAGCTTTCCGCTGATGATCGGCATCGGACTGACAATCTCCATCTTGGCGTTCCCCGAGGTTGCCCGGTTTCTTGTGCGTGAATTTGAGCGATTGCCGGACATTCTAGCTGCAGTGTTGAGTTAAGATGCTGGCGGGATGTCAGATATTCCGTCGCGGGGCTCGGATTTCTGACACTCATGAGTCGCTAACTACCTGAGCATTCAGTACATCTCTCCGGCACATACTTTGCTCCTTTCCCTACGGGCCCCTGTGTATGCCGAGAGCGCACCACGGCGATGGCCCGGCGCACGCTGCACATGTGTGAGCGCCCCCCTAGGGCTCTGAGTTTGGAAAATGGCTAAGGATACTTTACCAGAACAACGTACCGAGCTCCCTACCGAACGGCGGCTCGGGGAGCTTCGAAAAGAGGGAGCGGTATTCCATTCCGTCGACCTTGAGCATGCGCTGGTTCTCGTAACAGGCTTCCTCGCCATAAGCCTTACATGGAACGTGCTTTACAAAGATATCCGTTACATGATGGTGCGGTCATTCCTCATGATCGCGGACGACCGGCCCCTCGACGTGAATGATCTGCTTTCCGGTTTTATGCGCCTGTGCCAACTGATGTTGCCAGACGTGTTGATCATCACTGGATGTGTTGCTTTTGTATCTGCGATGGCGGTCATGCTGCAAACTCGCTGGAACCGCAGGGATAAGTGGATCAAGTTTCGGTGGGATTTTGTTAATCCAATCAAAGGAGTCAAGCGAATCGTGTCCATTCATGGACTAACGAATCTACTCAAGGCTATCGCCAAGCTGGCACTCGTGCTTCCTATCGGCTATTGGGTCCTTCGTGGATATGCCCCGCAGATGGTAACCCTCGTGCATATGTCCTTGTCAGACGTGCTCTCATTGACTGGCGATGCGATGCGATCGGTGTTCTGGAAAATTATGTACGTCTTCTTCGCCATCGCGGCTATCGATATCGTGTGGGGAAAATTCCAATGGCTTCGTCAAAACAAGATGACTAAAGATGAGGTAAAGGATGAGCGCAAATCCGTAGAAGGTGACGAAGCGATGCGGCGAAGGATGATCATGATAGGTCAACAGCGGATCCAGAATAAGCTTCGTTCGAGCGTTCCAAAAGCCGATGTGATCGTCACGAACCCTACGCACTATGCAGTCGCTATAAAATATGATCGGGCGAACTTTGCAGCTCCAATTGTGGTTGCCAAGGGAACTGATTTCATGGCGCAAAGAATTCGAGAAATCGCCAAAGAACACAACATCCCAATTCTTGAGCGAAAGGCTCTTGCGCGTGCTCTTTATGCATCAACGGAAGTAGGAAGCGAGATTCCACGAGACCTTTTTAGGGCAGTAGCGGAGGTCCTCGCATACGTATATCGATTAAAGCGCTCGCGAGTTAAGCCTCGTTCGGCTCAGTAACAGAAGGAAGAGTAAGAGACTATGGCTAAAGCACTTGCCGAAGCATTAAATGTCAAAGGCGCGGGAATGAAGGGGCTCCTGATTCCGACGGCGCTCGTTGGTATCTTGGCCATCCTTATTTTTCCGTTACCGACTGCGCTTCTCGATGTATGTATAGCGCTCAACATCACGGTATCCCTTATTATCTTATTTACCTCCCTGTACATCGATCGTCCACTGATGTTCTCGTCGTTTCCGGCAATCCTTCTCGTAACTACGCTATTCCGACTTTCGATGAACGTAGCGTCCACCCGTCTTATCCTTCTGAACGGCAATTCCGGTATGGATGCTGCTGGTCATGTTATTCAGGCATTTGGCCAATTCGTGGTTGGTGGAAACTACATCATCGGTGTGGTCATGTTTATCTGTATCAACCTGGTAAATTTGAAAGTATTGACGAAAGGTTCATCTCGAATTGCTGAAGTCGCAGCACGGTTCACCCTTGACGCTATGCCTGGTAAGCAGATGGCGATCGATTCGGATCTTAATATCGGTCTGATTAATGACAAAGAAGCTCGACAGAGACGAAAAGAACTCACGATGGAGGCTGAGTTTTACGGAGCAATGGATGGAGCGGCGAAATTCGTAGCGGGAGATGCTATTGCTGCCTTGTTCCTTGTGGGTATCAACGTAGTCGGCGGCCTCCTCATTGGAATTATTCAGCATGGAATGGATTGGAAAGAGGCTGCGCAGACCTACACCATCCTGACGATTGGTGAAGGTCTTGTTGCGCAACTCCCGTCGATCATTATCTCAGCAGCTTCCGGTTTGATAGTTGCGAGAGCGGCATCGGGAGATGATCTCGGAAGCGAAGTTCTTTCTCAGCTCGGACAAAGCGCGCGACCCCTGTTTCTCACCTCAGGCGTTGCGATGGCGATGGCAGTTCTGCCCGGACTTCCGTTCCTGCCGTTCCTTATGTTGGGTATCGGGGCTGGTGTGCTCGGCTTTGTTAAGCGTAATGCGGCAGAGGAGTTGAGGAAGAAGAGGGCGGCGGAGGAGAGCCAACGCGAGGTTGAGAGCACCGGTCCTAAGCCGGGTAGCACCGAGGAGGTAACAGGATTGCTCGCAGTTGACACCCTTGAGCTTGAGGTTGGATTTGAACTCGTTCAGATAGTTGAGGGTGGGGACCTCGTGGAGCGAATACGCTCAATTCGTCGACAGTTCGCCATTGATTACGGTTTTATTGTTCCGCCGATTCATATTCGCGACAATGTCCGCATCAAGTCAACGGAGTACCGCTTCATGCTGCGTGGCACTGTTATCGGTTCGGGTATGCTCAAACCTCACCACCTGTTGGCTATGGATCCTGGAAATGTTGCGACTCAGGTTAACGGCATCCCCACAAAGGAGCCGGCGTTTGGCCTCGATGCATTGTGGATTGCGGAGTCTGATAAGGAGCGTGCGCAATTCTCGGGATATACGGTGGTTGACCTCTCAACGGTAATCACAACGCATGTTACTGAGCTTGTACGAGGCCACATGCATGAGCTGCTGGGTCGTCAGGAAGTGCAGCATCTCGTTGATAATCTCGCCAAGGTAGCGCCGAAGGTGGTTGAAGAGTTAATCCCTGGAGTCCTCAATCTCGGCGGCTTGCAGCAGGTATTGGCGTTGCTTTTACGCGAGCAGGTTAGTATTCGAGACCTGCGGTCTATCTTGGAGACCCTCGCGGATTGGGCCCCCACAGTGAAGAGCCCAGAGCGCCTTGCAGAATTTGTTCGTCGGAAGTTTGGTAGAGCGATTACTGCGCGCTATACGACCCCGGATGGAGTGTTGCCGCTGGTGAGTCTCACGCCAGCACTTGAGCGTTCGATGAGTGAATCATTGCAACAGACAGATGAGGGATCGTTCTTAGCTCTTGAGCCGGGGATGGCGCAGGTATTTATCAACAAGTTAGCGGCAGGGGCGGAAAAATTCGGTGAACTCGGTCAGACGCCGGTGTTGTTGGCGCCGGGGCATCTCCGCGCAGCAGTATTTAACTTCGTTGATCGATTCGCCCCGGGGTATGCAGTGGTGAGCCATCAAGAGATTGCACCCAATACCAAGGTGCAATCGTTAGGGGTGCTAAGTATTGGAGACTAGGTCTGACGCTAGGGAGCTAGGGAGGGAAATTTAATATTTGTGAGGTTGTTATCAGTTAGTTGCGTCAAAATGGCGCTGAGGTGAATCAAAACAGATGCATCGCATAGAAGGGGTGGTGCGTTTTCTGAAGGGTTATGCACGTGGATAGTATCAACAATCGGCTGGAAAATCAGGGTATTACGCGAGTCGTGAGCTTCACCAGTGGCAAGGGAGGTGTCGGCAAGACCCACACCGTGGTGAATACGGCTATCACCCTGGCATCACAAGGTTTTTCAGTTCTCGTGCTCGATGCTGACCTCGGGCTGGCAAACGTGGATGTGCTGCTTGGAATTCAGCCCAAGGGCATCGCACATCGGTTTGATTTCCTGCTTATTGATACACCGGCTGGTATCGGCTCCGATGTTATGTACTTCAACAGTGCTGCAGCGGAGATCGTATGTGTGATTACCGGCGAGCCCACATCGTTGACCGATTCATACGCGCTCATAAAGGTTTTGAGTGCGGGATACGGCGAAAAAGCGGTTTCAGTTGTTGTTAATAATGTTGCAACAGAGTCCGATGCGAGAGCGGCCTTTAATACTCTGTCTAATGCAGTCACAAAATTCTTGCAGGTAGACACTCGATACGTCGGGTGGATACCGAGCGATGAGGTCGTTCGGCAGTGCATAATGGAGCGTAGACCCATAGCGGCGGAATTTCCCTCGAGTCGGGCAGCTCGCGGGATCGCGGATGTAGCGCGAAGACTCGGTGAGACCTCTCGCCAGAATCGAGTGAAGGGAGGAATGCAGTTCTTCTTCCGGCAGCTTTTGGATCTGTCGATGTATGGCAAAGAAGCAAGCTACTAAGAAGCGGGTTGTTACACCGCGACATAGATTGCTTAAGCTCTTGTGTGGGCTAACGATCGTAGTGGCGTGCCTAGTGCTCTTTGTCGGAGGACTTCAGGCCGGCACGCGAACGGTGAAGATAATTTACAGATGTTTGGTAGCCACGGCAGTTATTGGCACTACCTTTGGAATAGTGATTAAAGCTGTTTCGAGTTACGAGGAGATTAACGGTGGTTAAGCCAAAGCGATCGGCCGTAGAGGCCTACAGAAATATCGATGATTTTGAGAAGGAAGAGCTGATTCGAAGTTACCTTCCGCTCGTCAAGCGGGTTGTGCATCGTTTGTCAGGACGACTGCCCAAAGATATCGACCTCCAGGAGATGCTCAATTCAGGCATTATCGGGCTTGTTGACGCGCTCGAAAAATATGACCCGAAGCACGAGACTAATTTTAGTACGTATGCACAGTTCCGAATACGTGGAGCTATCCTGGACAGTTTTAGATCGCAGGATTGGTTGCCCCGTTCCTTGCGCTTTAAGTCGCATCGCATCGAGATGGCCTATCACCGAATCGAGCAGAAGCTCGGTCGGCCTGCTACCGACGAGGAGGTTGCAGCGGAACTTGGAATTCAAATCGAGGAGCTGCAGCAGCTGCTTGGCGAAGTTGGTAGTATCGTGATGCTAAGCTTTGAGGAGCTCGGTTTCGGTCACGGGGAGGAGCGATTTCATGCCGAAGATTGGCTTGCAAGCAAAGGACAGGACCCCCTCAACAAGCTTCTGGGGCATGAAAAGGTAAGTTGAATAGCGCGTTCGCTTGATCGGTTGCCTGAGAAGGAGCGTCTGGTGATCAGTCTCTACTTCTATGAGGAGCTTAATCTCAAAGAGATTGGCGAGATTCTTGGGGTGACTGAATCGCGAGCTTCTCAGATTCGATCGCGAGCATTGATACGTCTGAAAAATTATCTGCGCAAAGCGGCACAGTAATCTCTCCACCTCGCTGACTGATTCTTCAAGTAACTCGGGCCTGGGTTAGGTGATGATCTCGGTTTTATAGCGATAGAACTAACGGGTGTTCTACCTGGGTCGCTGAGCATCTTCGGATGAGCGGTGACCCATCCACCACGCGATAGTAAGCAGCGTTGACCACACTATCGTCACTGCCACAAAGAGGGCGCCGTTGATAGCTGGAAGGGCGCCCGAAATCACAGCGCGGAGCGTTACTCCAAAATCAAAAATGTTACCCACGATGAGGGTTATAATAAGACCGCCGTGTTTGTGCGGGTCGATACTTGCTATGGCTGCTCCAACCGCCAGGGCGCACAGATAGGCGCCAATAACGCCGAAGGCGAGTTGTAGTTCGGTTGAGACGGAGGTTGCAAGTCCTGATGCCCAGAGCCACATAGAGGGAGCTGCAATAGCCGAGATCCCACACACGGCGAAATACAGTGCGGTCGCTAACAGGATTGTACGGGCAGAATGACGTGGTTGCATAAAGGTCCTCTAGAATCCTTCTGGATGGTTGACTGTTTCACTACTACCGTCAAGGGAGAAGAGGCAACGAGTAGGCTTACGATAGTGTTTCTGGCGGAAAATAACCGGGTGAACGAGCACCTTCACGTTTTATCCCTACCTCCTCCCTTTTTGAATTGAATTGGGGGGAGTATAACCGTATGGTTCAGAAAGTTGATTGGTTCGCAAAAGAGTGGAATAGGGGAGGCCCAAGTGGCAGGCTTACATCTTAAAGGCGCGTGTGTGTGGCTTACGGGCGCCAGCAGTGGTATCGGGGAAGCCTTGGCTTTTGAATTAGCGCGTCGTGGTGCCCGAGTCGCTATGACAGCGCGTCGTTCTGATGTCCTTGAGAGTTTGAAACTTCGCGGGGCCTCCATTGGGGGTGAGCTTCATAGTTTCCCTGGTGACGTTACCAACCTGGAGCAGATGAAAGCTGTGGTTGCCGATATTGAATCAGGGATGGGGCCGATTGATCTCGCTATCCCGAATGCGGGAACGCATCTCTTCACCGTTCCAGAGGAATTTAATAGCACGGAGTACCTATCCCTGATGCAGCTTAATTACGGTGGCATGCTCTATTGCATCGAGGCTGTTCTGCCCGGGATGTTACAGAGAGGCAGGGGCTATTTGGCTCCCGTTGCCAGTCTAGCGGGGTATCGTGGGCTACCACGAGCTGGAGCTTACGGTGCTAGTAAGGCCGCGATGATCCATTTTCTAGAGAGTATTAGATTCCACCTCAAGACCAAAGGAATTACGATATCGATCGTTAACCCGGGGTTCGTTAAGACGCCTCTTACTGATAAGAACGATTTCAAGATGCCGTTTCTGATCGATGCTGAGCGCGCAGCTTCAATAATCTGTGATGGCATTGAGCGAGGCCGACGGGAGATAGCGTTCCCATTTCCATTTAATTGGGTGCTGAAAATCGCGCGGATGTTGCCGGATCCGATTTATGAGAGGATAGTAGATAGGTGTTGGTAGATTCAAATCCGTTACGAATAGCAGTTGTTGGAGGTGGTGTTGCAGGTATTACCGCTGCATACGTGTTGTCTCACAAGCACCACGTTACCTTGTTTGAGAGGAATAATTACGTTGGCGGGCACACAAACACCCGTATCGTTGAGGATCCGCTCAACCCTGAATTGCCTGTCGACACGGGTTTTATTGTATGTAACCCGCGAAACTACCCGCATTTTCTCACGTTTCTCGGACAACTGGGGCTCAAGCGGCAGGATTCTGATATGTCCTTCGGTTTCTCGTGTGAGAAAACCAAACTGCAGTACATGGGACCGTCCGTCGTTGAGTTTTTAAAAGCACCATCAAATCTACTAAATCCTCAGTTTATTTCGATGCTGATTGAGCAACAACGCTTTAATCGAAGAGCCTTGAGAGATATTCGAGCGGGAACGTTGGGAGAGGTGCCGTTAGGGGAATACCTTCGGCAGGTTGGCACGACTCCATTCTTTTTCGAAAACTATCTGGCTCCTCTAATCGGTTCTATCTGGTCGGCTCCGGATTCAAACGCCCTCGAGTTTCCGGCGCTTTCCTTCCTCACATTTTTTAATAACCACGGAATGTTGGAGTTGAGCAAACGTCCGCAATGGCAGACGATTGTAGGCGGCAGTCATGCGTATGTAAAAGCCTTTTTGAAAGCGTTCCCAGGCAAGGTTCGGACAGAAGCTTCCGTTGTATCGATATCTCGGAGTGAGGCAGGAGTGGCGCTTCATAGCGCAGATGGGCAAGTTGAACGATTCGACAAAGTGGTGCTTGCGACTCACGCCGATGAGGCGCTTAAGCTTCTTCAAGATCGGAGCGAGGAAGAGCTCCAGGCGCTCGGTTCGTGGTCCTACAGTCGAAATCGAACTGTGCTGCATACGGACAGCTCCGTATTGGCGCCGAATCGGAGGCTTTGGGCCGCATGGAATTACAAGCGACGGATCAACTCAAGAGCGGATTCGCCCGTTGCGATTACCTACTACATGAATAAGTTGCAGCGACTCCGTGCGGCGAGGGATTACTTCGTCACTTTAAATTGCACCGATGAGATTGACCCCGCGTCTGTAATCTACGAAGTGGAGTATACACATCCG
>JBIJBZ010000251.1:0-3712 GCA_044344945.1 Bdellovibrionota bacterium
TATGGATTCCATGAGGATGCCGTACATTCAGCGCTTGAGGTTACAAAGGCATTCGGCATGAGTCTATCTTCTGTACCGCAGCGTGTTCAGCAAGCCGAGGATGCCGTGGCATATGCCTAAAATCGTCACAGAGTCTCCGGTGCGGTCGCGAATCGCCTTTGGTGAGGTGGCGCATTGGCGAGCGGTACCGACGCAGCATACCTTCTCGTATCCGATCTTCTCATTCATGCTGGACGTCGATGAATGTGAACAACTCTCGATCGCTCCGAGGCTCTTCGGGATTGATCGACGGGCGATATTGAGTGTTTGGAATCGGGACTACTTACGGGGGGATGGGTCCCTGAGAGACAAAGTTGAAACATTGCTGCAAGAGCGGGGCGTTCCACAGTCGCCCGCACGAATTACTCTTGTTACAATGCCCCGCTATTTTGGCTATGTGTTCAATCCCGTGAGTTTCTTCGCCTGCTTTGATGGAGATGGAAGGATCCTGGGCTTAATCACCGAGGTTCACAACACATTTGGCGAGGCTCACATCTACCCCCTTGTTTGTGAACCGTCAGAGCTTCCCGTGACCTGGCGATTCCCTAAGGAGTTCTTCGTCTCCCCGTTCTTCGACGTGGAGGGGGGATATCGGGTTACCCTGGCGCAGGCAGGAGAAGACCTCTCAATTACGGTTGATCTGGAAAAGGATGAAAAAGTAGTTTTTTCAGGTAGTTTAATCGGGCGTGGAACACCCCTAACGAGCCTTGCGCTCTTGAAGCTCCTGTGGCGGTATCCGATTACCTCGGTCCTTACGATGCCTCGTATCCACCACCAGGCGTTGAAATTGTTTTTCAAGGTAGGGGCATGTCCTTTCGAGAAGCCGCAGCCGTCACATCCCTATACTATCCGGTCGGAACAGAATATGCTCCATCGGGCTCGACTAGCGCTTCTCGCGTTATTTCGGAGCTGGAGAATGCACAAACCGTGATGGGGTAACAGCTCCACTGACCAAAAAGGGGTAGTTCATGAATACAGCCAGAGAACTAAAGACGACTGAATGGACATCAACGTTTTCACCCCGTAACTCGGATCCCGTACCCTCGAATGTTCTTGATATAGCTCGTCGTGGTGGAATGTACGAGTTGGGCGAAGCCTACATTCGCGGAGAGTGGAGGAGTTCAAACCTGACTGGTCTCCTGTATCGACTGTTCACCGAGGATCCTGAAGTAGGAATTACTTTTTCAAAGTTAAGCCCTGGGTTTTTATCGTACCTGGTGCTTGATCGGTTGAAGAATTCACAGGTCGGGGATGGAGCATACGAGGTTGCTCGTAAACACTACGATCTCGGTAACGATCTTTTTAGTACGATGCTTGACCGCGACACGATGACCTACACCTGTGGGTATTGGAATAATGCCACTACACTACGTGATGCGCAGGTCGCCAAGATTGACCTCTTGTGTCGCAAGCTTGGTTTGCAGCCTGGAATGACTGTGCTGGATATCGGCTGTGGCTGGGGCAATTTCGCCCAGTATGCTGCATCACGCTACGGTGTTTCTGTGGTGGGATTAACGGTGTCTACGGAACAAGCAGCGCTAGCCCGAGAACGGTGTGCTGGTCTGGATGTGACGATAGTGCTTGAGGACTATCAGAGGTATTCGGGTAGTTTTGATCGTATCGTTTCGATCGAGATGATTGAGGCAGTGGGAAGAAAGAATATGCCGACCTATTTCGGCATGGTGGAGCGGTGTTTGAAGCCTAACGGGCTCTTTGGTTTGCAGGTCATCTCGGCCGAGACCTTTAGTCGATATTCTGTCGCCGCTCTTGACCAGTATATCCTCTGGTTGCGGAAGCGGATCTTTCCGAACGGTTACTTGCCGACCCTGCCACAGTTAATCACACCGGCTCGGGGAAGGATGGTGCTTGAAGACCTTCATAACTTCTCTGCAGATTACGCAAAAACCCTGAGTGCGTGGGCAGTGAACTTCGAAAACGGATGGCCATCTCTCAGAGAAAAATACGGCGAAGCATTTCGGAATATGTGGTTGTACTACCTAAGCGGGTGCGAAGCTCTCTTCCACGCTCGTATGGTACAGCTCTATCAGATCGTGTACTCGAAGGGTGGCGTGCCAGGCGGATACGTCAGTGTTCGCTAGTCTCGGCCGCCCCAATCCGGCGTAGACCTGGATCTGGAGATTCTTTTAGCTCTATCAGTGGAACAAATGACTTCTTGCGGTCTTTGTAGGTACGGATGTTGTAGAGTTGGCCATCAGTGATGCCGTATCGCTCTACGACACCGAGTCTTTTCAGCACTTCATGCTTTGGCTGATTGGTAAATATCGCATCGGCGTATGCAGAGATCTTTGCTCGTAGCACCTCGGGGGTCTCGAACAAACCTTCAATTCTAAACGATCGGACGCCACGGCCCATCAACTCCGGTATGAGAGAGATGGCTGATTGAGGGACTCCATTGAACATCGTGTTGCGGCATTCAGCATCTGGCTTGAGGGGGTGCAGTGTTCCCGTGCGGTCGCGTAGCTCTACTCGGTGTTTCTCGCACGGTCGCCCACAATCTTTAAAGCTTGTGCCGGTGCTCAGAAACGCCGCGAAGACGCAGTGTTCCATGTGAAATGCCGGAATGTAGTGATGCACGGTAACTTCTAGCTGTGCCGGTTCGAGGCGTTCAACGAGCTCAAGAAGTTGTTGGCTGTTAAGATCGTAGCTGGGGGCAAAGCGGGTAAGGCCTTTGTGAGCAAACCAATTCGCCGTAAGAGAGTTAGAGATATTCAGGCTGAAATCACCGATGAGCGTCAGGTCCGAATCTCGAAAGAACTCCAGGGCTCCGAGGTTTCGGACCAAAACCTCATCCGGCTTGAGTCGCTGAATTACCTTAAGGTGGGCATTCTCTCCGGGCTTAAGAATCCGAGTTGTGGCGATTCCCACTCGGTATCCCATCGACCGCACCCGTTCTGCAGCGGGGCCGTATTCCTTTCCGAATTCAAAATCAAGGTACACGGTTGCGATCGGAAGTCCCTCAAGTTCATCGAGCTGACGAAGTTCTCGAATAAGCACGTTGAGCTGAGGCGATGCTGGCGCGCTCGGTTGAGGGATTTGAGCTGCGACCCATGCGGTTGTATCGGACACTGATTGGAGGGTATGAGTTGGACGCGCAGTCCGTTTGTAATCGAGCTCCTCGCATAGGGCTCTACGAATCTCCTTCAATTCACGTGAATGGAGGAAGCAGTTATCTGAAAGATTATTGTGGAGGTCAGCAAGGGAATATATCGATCCCCCTAAAGCGCCCAGCATATTTCGCAACGTTTCACCGGAGAGCGGCGCGGACGTCGCAGGTTGTAATATCGCTGTCGATGAGGCTTCAGCAAAGTTGCCATCCGGATCCTCTGCGCGAACGTGAAGCTTGGAATCGATGGCACCAGTGACTTTGAGTGTGAGAGGTATCCTCTTGAAGGATGATTTATCGAGGTATGAGCGGCGATACTCTGCTTGCACACGCGGTGAGGCATTAACGTAGACCAGCATGCCTGGGTGGATCTGCGTGACATCGAGCTCCCTACTAAATGTGAGCTTCCATGCAGAGCGCTCCCGAGATGCAGAGAAGATGGCTCCTCCGACTTCAGTGCGATCCTCGGGCGAGCTGAATACGACACCGTCACCAGGGAATAGGGGCTCAATACTCGAAATGAATACAGCATTGGTCGTGACAGTTTGA
>JBIJBZ010000221.1:0-4685 GCA_044344945.1 Bdellovibrionota bacterium
TAGGAGGCTACAAATCCCAGGACCTGTGTTATGACTTTATGTGTAAACCATGTAGTGGCAGAGATGTGTAAACCCCTGGCGCGCTACGCAAGGTTCACGTTTACGTGCACGAGCAATGTTCACGTCCGGAAACGCCAATTCTACCCACTCGATTCCACGAAGACCCAAAACTATTATCAGGGCGGAATCGTATCGAGATACCTTCCGGTCTGAAATTCGATTTCCGAGCCGAAAAAGCGCTTTTATCAGCGCTCGTAGTAGCAGGCTTCATGCAATATGCAGGTTAGTCCTGAATAGCCCAGGTCCCCTCGCTCTTACCGTGGTTCGTTTCGAGGTCGTATATGCGGTCCATCTCTCGAATATGATAAATGACATTTTGAACGATTTTTTGAGCGCGTTTTAAAGAGAGATCTCCGTCCTTGGCCTTGGCTGCTTTTAACCGTTTAATTATAAGGAAGGCGTTCCGCTCGGGATGTGCGAGATGTTGCTCCTCGTGTCGCATAAGACGGTCCAAGTAGCGATCCCACTCAGATCGGAGCTCCGGAGGTGCATCTGCAGCGGGAATAAATCGAGGGAGCACCAAAGTCCCTTCACATGAAATCGTTACCGTTGAGAGGTCAACGTTCTTGTTCTTATCGAGCTTCCAGTTCCAGTGAATACTCCACTCGGCGTATGCGAATCGCCTCTTACCGAATTCATCTTTAGGTCCGCGCTCGATGAGCGATTGACGCACCTCCTCAGGAGTACTCCCTCGAACATCATACCATGTGATAGTTGACCTAATCGGGCACCGCTCAAGCTCCTCCCCCTGAGCATTCGCATGGACGAGTGCCATCAAGGGCAGCGCGGCAACTGCGATCGCTCGCACGGATCCTCACTATTGAATAATAAACTCGGTGAAGAGAATCCCGACTACCGGAGGCTCCTCAAGAGCGAGCGCCTCATTGAGACCATCCACGAGCTCCTCTTTAATGCGTGCTTTTCCGTCAATCGTTAACACATCCGACGAGCGCTTCGCAGAGAGGATCCGGATTACAACGTCTCTGAGCTGATTTTCTCGCTTCGCTAAGTAGGGATGAACACCTGAAGCGCCTTCTGCAGCAGCCTCTTCTCCGCCGCTCGCGCCACCACCGTGACCCTTGCCACCAGCCTCCCCCCCAACGGCAATGGCGGTTTGCTTATCGAGCACTGCGGCATCGTACTCCATCATAATGTGAACCTTCAGGAACGAGGTATTCTCAGAGAGGTTAACCACGAAGACGCCGAGGTCTGCTACCTCAATTCGTTTAGGCGCCTCGATGGGCTCCTCTTCTACCACCTCAGTGGCCTCCTCTGGCTCCCCTCCCCCCATGAGAAGCATGGGGACACCGGCCCCTCCGACCAGGCTTAATAGCCCCACCGCCGCAAGGATCAGCTTCTTGTTCTTGGGTAACTTAGGCTTAGCTTCAGCCGGCTTCTCACCGGCATTTTCCTCTGCAGACATATCTCCCCCAAAAGGTGTCGAATTCCTTAGTTCCTTATTAACTACCATCGGCATCCTGGGAGGCATCCTAAAGCGCTTTATGCAGGTATCCCCCCTAAAAGCGGGGCAAAATGGCGGCATTGAAAGAATATACGACCTAAGTTATTGTCTTTTGGAAGTTTTTCTCTGAGAAAGTATGGAAGCACCAAACGACCCCCTCTACTCCATTCGCCACTCCCTTGCCCACGTTCTGGCTCAGGCTGTTCTGCAGATTCGCCCCAAGGCAAAACTCGCATTCGGGCCACCTATCGACACCGGCTGCTACTACGACTTCGATCTGGAGACCCCTCTAACCCCAGAGGACTTCAAAGCCATCGAGAAGGCGATGCGTAAGATTATCGGGCAACGGCAAGAGTTCATTGCCTCAAAGCGCTCGCTCGCTGAAGCAGTTGAGCACCTCAAGAATCGCGGAGAGAACTACAAGGTTGAATACTGCCTTGAGCTCGGAGAGCGCGGAGAGACCGAGATCGGTTTCTATCAGAACGGTCCATTCGAAGACATGTGCGCAGGTCCACACGTGAAGCACACTGGGGAGATCCCGGCAGACTGCTTTACAATTGACTCACTCGCGGGTGCATACTGGCGTGGTGATGAAAAAAATAAACAACTCACCCGTGTCTACGTACTTGCCTTCAGCAACAGGGACGAACTCAAGAGCTACATCGACAAACGTGAGCTTGCGCGAGAACGCGAACACCGCAAATTAGGGAAGGAGCTTGATCTGTTCAGCATCGACCACGAAGGCGTAGGATCCGGCCTGATCCTATGGCATCCAAAGGGTGGAATTATTCGATACCTCCTGGAGGATCACTGCCGCAAGCAGCACCTTGAGGGTGGATACGAGTTTGTCTACTCGCCGCACATCGGCCGCTCAACGTTATGGGAGACCTCGGGCCACCTCTCCTTCTATAAAGATGGCATGTTCTCAGCGATCGAAGTCGAGGGCCAGGAGTACTACCTCAAGCCGATGAACTGCCCGTTCCACTGTAAGATCTTTGACGCCGTACCAAAATCGTATCGAGATCTCCCCAAACGCTTTGCCGAGTGGGGAACTGTGTATCGATTTGAGCGCAGCGGCACACTCTCGGGATTAACCCGTGTTCGCGGATTCACGCAGGACGACGCACACCTCTTCTGCCGCGAAGATCAGATGCCAGCGGAGATCGATCGAGTTCTATCGTTCAGTGTTGGGCTCCTCCGTGATTTCGGATTAAAGGATTTTCACCTGTACCTGAGCACCCGCCCAGAGCAACGGGTCGGCGCGGAAGAGAAGTGGGATGCGGCCGAGCAGGCGCTCACTGAAGCGTTGAAGCGAAGTGGGCTACCATATTCGCTCAATGAAGGCGATGGAGCCTTTTATGGCCCGAAGATCGATATCTGCGTCAAAGATATGCTTAATCGTCAGTGGCAGCTCAGTACGATTCAGTTCGACTTTAATCTGCCGGAACGTTTCGATCTCTCCTACACCGATGCGGACGGCGGGAAGAAGCGTCCATTCATGATCCACCGCGCACTGTGCGGATCGATTGAGCGCTTCTTTGCGATCTTAATCGAGCACTACGGTGGAGCATTCCCAACCTGGCTCGCTCCGGTTCAAGCGGTCATGATCCCGGTAAACGAGGGGTGCCTTGCCTACGCAAACGAACTCAGTGCAAGCCTGGAGAAGAAGGGCTTCCGAACTGAGGTTGATACCAGCACCGACTCGTTTAACAAGAAGATTCGTAACGCTGTAACAAGCAAGATCCCGAACATCGTGATCATCGGAAACAAAGAGGTCGAAGAGGGAACCATCACCCTGCGTCGATACTGCGTGAAGGAGCAGATCACGATCTCCAAGGATCAATTTATCGACCGCCTTGCTCGGATCACGGCCAAGCGCGTTATGGATAACTTTGCAGAGACGGTGGTGGAGTAGCAAGACCTGAGAAAGGTGAGGCAAAGCCTCACCTTGCCCCTCCTAATTTTTATTCGGCTCTTCGTGGAATCGAGTGGGTAAAATTGGTGTTAGCGGACGTGAACATGCTCGTACACGTAAACGTGACCATAGCCAAAAAAGTGTGGTCACACGCCCTGAAGGCAGAGTTTAGAAAGCATGGTACCAATCCGTGTAAGCAAAAGCTTCCCGGTGCGATAGCCGTCCGGGGAGAGGTGGCCGAGAGCGTTAACCCGCATATTTCATGAAGCCTGCTACTGCGAGCGCCGATAATCGTGCTTTTTCGGTCCAAACGGCTATCTCAAAATACTCTCACAAAGCGGGTACACGTTGTTCGCTCCAACGCGCTAACTCGACGGCACGATACCAAGACAGGACGAGAAACGTTAATCCGGCAATCATTCCCAAGACCCCACATGGGAACCCGGGGCAGGCTTCCCGCAATCAAGACAGAGGCCGACGTCTGGGCAAGAGACCTCAACCACATGGCGCACATGTGTAGTCAACCAAAAATCGAGCAATACAGAAAGTCATGAGGTTGTACTGAAGATGCCGCAGAAGATACACTTCATTAGGTACTGAGTACTCTTCGGTTTGGGATTCGAGGACACATGCAGCGCGAGGTAAATACAGAGATACGGCCATTTGGTCTATTTTCCGGGATTGGTATCGTTATCGCCAACATGATCGGAGCCGGAATATTCCTGAGCACAGGTTTCATGGTTCAGACGTTACGGCCTGGCGAGATCCTCCTCGCATGGGGTATTGGCGCCGTGTTGGCTCTGTGCGGGGTGCGCGCGTACGGGGCCGTAGCAGTCCTTGTTCCGGAGTCAGGTGGTGAGTATCGCTATCTCTCCACGTTGCTGCACAGCAGCTTAGGCTTCATGGCCGGGTGGACCTCTCTCCTAATCGGGTTTTCAGCTCCTATGGCGATCGACGCCCTTGCTGTCGGGGCATTTGCGGAAACTCTACGCATCTCGCTTGACCCACGAGTCACTGCAACCGGCCTAATCTTGATACTCACGACCGCGCATGCTTTTCAGCTGCGAGCCTCTCTCTGGACTCAGAACTGCCTCGTCGCGCTTAAGGTACTCCTGCTTCTCTGTTTTATTGCACTCGGATTAGCCTTGGGCTCCTGGGAGTGGCCGACCTGGTCACCGCCACAGGCCGCAGAGAGCTTTCCACTCGGTGCTTTTATTAACAACCTCTTCTTTATCATGTTTGCTTTTA
>JBIJBZ010000015.1:0-31893 GCA_044344945.1 Bdellovibrionota bacterium
CTGTACTGATACAAGCGCTGCAGTTGTCGTGGTCTTTCCGTGGTCTACGTGACCGATAGTACCAACGTTCACGTGGGCTTTGGTTCTATCAAATTTCTTACTTGCCATTGTCTTCTCCGGTTTTAATTAAACAAGACACCATTAAAAAAACATCACTTCTTCGCTACGCTCTCGGCCACGTGTGTCGGCACAGGTGCGTAGTGATGATACTCCATAGTGAAGGTGGCTCGCCCTTGTGAGTTTGAGCGCAGATCCGTGGAATAGCCGAACATCTCGGCTAGCGGAACCTCTGCCTTCACCGTCTGAGCGCCAGCTCTTGGCTCCATGCCAAGGATGCGGGCACGTCGGCGATTCAGGTCACCCACGATATTGCTGATGAAATCGTCAGGGCATACTACCTCAACCGCCATGATTGGCTCGAGCAGTTGTAGCTTCGCCTTGTGGCAAGCATCCTTAACACACATGGAGCCTGCAATCTTAAAGGCGATCTCACTCGAGTCAACTTCGTGGAAGCTTCCGAAGTAGAGGGTCACCTTCATGTCGATTACTGGGAAGCCAGCGAGAATTCCTCCTTCGAGGGCCTCGACAACTCCATCTTCGACAGCAGGTATGAACTCCTTCGGAATAATACCTCCCTTAATCTCATCAACAAATTCAATTCCCTTACCTGGCTCAAGTGGCTCAACGCGCAGGAGAACGTGTCCAAACTGTCCACGACCTCCAGTCTGCTTAGCGTACTTACACTCAGCCTCAGCCTTGTTAAGAATCGTCTCTCGGTATGCCACCTGTGGCTTACCAACAGTGGTATCAACGCTGAATTCTCGGAACAAACGCTGCTTAATAATATCGAGGTGGAGCTCTCCCATTCCCGAGATAAGGGTCTGTCCAGACTCCTTATCAACGCTCAAACGCAGCGAAGGATCTTCCTTCGCGAGCTTCATGAGCGAAACGCCCATCTTCTCCTCATCCGCCTTGGTCTTCGGCTCGATTGCGATGCTGATTACCGGCTCTGGAGCGTGGATGCTCTCAAGCAAGATCGGCTTGTCCGTATCGCAGAGCGTGTCTCCAGTGATCGTCTCTTTGAGACCTACCGCTGCACCGATATCGCCAGCTGAAACTTCCTTGACCTCTTCTCGCTTGTCAGCGTGCATACGAACTACACGTCCGATACGCTCCTTCTTGCCACGAGTTGAGTTAAGGACAGTTGAACCTGCGGTCACGGTACCCGAGTACACACGGAAGAACGTAAGAACTCCAACGTAGGGGTCTGTAATGATCTTAAATGCAAGCGCTGACATCGGAGCGTCTGGATCTGTCTGACGCTCGATAACAACCTCTTCCTTCTTGTCTGGATCCGTTCCCTTTACTGGGGGAAGGTCAAGGGGGCTCGGAAGGTAATCAACAACTGCGTCAAGCATCGGCTGAACGCCCTTGTTCTTGAATGCGCTTCCGCAAAGCACCGGGAAGAACTCCATTCCGATCGTTCCCTTTCGGATTGCAGCTTTCATCTCTGGGACAGAGATCTCTTCTCCAGCGAGATACTTCTCCATGAGCTTCTCGTCTGCCTCTGCGCAGCACTCAAGGATGTACTCGCGAGCCTTACCAGCCTCTTCGCGCATATCCTCTGGAATATCGGCTACCTCGAACTTAGCGCCCTTCGTCTCATCCTTGTAAAGGATAGCTTTCATCTCGACGAGGTCGACGATACCAAGGAAGTCGCTCTCTGCGCCGATCGGAAGTTGGATCGGCATAGCCTTTGCTCCGAGCTTCTCTCGGATGGAGGCAACGCCACCGGCAAAGTCTGAGCCGATACGGTCCATCTTGTTGATGAAGCAGCAACGAGGAACACTGAACTTGTTAGCTTGACGCCATACAGTCTCCGACTGAGGCTCTACACCGCTCACTGCATCGAATACAGCAATAGCGCCATCAAGAACTCGCAAGCTTCGCTCTACCTCGATGGTAAAGTCTACGTGGCCTGGAGTGTCGATGATGTTGATCTGATGCTCTGGAAGATCTCCATTCGATCCCTTCCACGAACAGGTCGTTGCAGCCGAGGTAATAGTAATACCACGCTCCTGCTCAAGCTCCATGTAATCCATGGTAGCTGCGCCCTCATGCACTTCACCGATCTTGTAGTTGATACCGGTGTAGTACAGAACTCGCTCTGTCGTAGTCGTCTTACCCGCATCGATGTGCGCCATGATGCCGATGTTACGAACCTTGCTTAAATCCCTCTTAGCCACGATTGCTATCTCCTAATGAACCAGTTCTTCTCGCTTACCACCTAAAGTGAGCGAACGCCTTGTTAGCCTCGGCCATGCGGTGAGTATCCTCACGCTTCTTTACAGCCGCGCCACGATTTTGCATCGCATCAAGAAGCTCGTTTGCGAGCCGGTCTGCAAGCTTTCGCTCGCTTCGGTTAGCAGCAGCCTCCTTGAGCCAACGGAGAGCAAGCGACTGAGCTCGGTCAGCGCGCACCTCTGTTGGAACCTGGTACGTTGCTCCACCCACACGACGTGAGCGAACTTCAACCACCGGCTTGATATTTCCGAGAGCCTTGTGAAAAGTCTCCACTGCGTCAGCGCTAGCCTTCTTGGCCAACTGCTCAAGGGCTCCGTAGAGAGCCTTCTCTGCTACGCCCTTCTTACCGCTCTCCATGATGACGTTGATAGCCTTACCTACAACCTCATCGCCGAACTTTGGATCCGGGAGAACTTCTCGCTTAAAATCGCGCTTCTTACGTGACATAGTATCCCCTACGAAAAACTACTTAGGCCTCTTGGCGCCGTACTTCGAACGCCCCTGCTTTCTATCCGCAACACCTTGCGACTCAAGCTTTCCACGAACGATGTGGTATCGAACTCCCGGAAGGTCCTTTACACGACCTCCGCGGATGAGAACTTGTGAGTGTTCCTGAAGGTTGTGACCAATTCCAGGAATGTAGCTCGTTACCTCCATTCCAGTCGTCAAACGTACACGAGCCACCTTACGAAGAGCCGAGTTCGGCTTCTTAGGAGTTTGCGTGTACACACGAGTGCACACTCCGCGTCTCTGCGGGCAACGAACTAACGCCGGAGACTTACTCTTAGCTCGCTTTTGGCGACGACGACTTCGAACTAACTGATTAATGGTTGGCATCTCTTGCCTTGCCTCTTCAACGATCCAAATACACTTAGGTAACGCTTGCTCAGACTCCACCGAGTGGACCTACCGAGCACCCTCGCACCGCCCTGCTTCAACCCACGTTTCTCTAGGCCGTAGCCGGGACGAGGACGCGTGAGTATCACATTTCCTAGCCGATTCATAGAGATCGGCAGGCGCGAAGTTGCATTCCTGCAAAAAATCCCCTACTCAACCCCGAACAGTGAAGTTCGGGTCTTTTGGAGAGTTAACTATGCTGTACAAAAACTTTTCCCGGACAGAACGGTTTCACAAAAGCCGAGCAAACAACTCGAGAACTCGGAATACCCTCTGACAACTCTTCTGCGCAGATGGTACCGCCCGGGAAGCAGCATTGCATCTTTGGTAACCCCCTGAAGGTCAAGGTATTTAACCTCAACTTTCCGAAGGCTCCTTTGCGCTGTTAGGCCCGCTAGGGCGACCAACCACTGACAAAGGCTGCAGAAATTCGTTGCCCGGGAGGTGTATCATGCACCCCATACTGAGTCAAGGAGCGGCGCCCCCGATCTCACCCATTCCTTGGACCCTCCCCTGACCTTTCAAGACTCTCCATAATCCTGGAGCGCCAAACCCTGGAGAAAGAGCCGGTAGATGCGATAATCTCTGGCCATGACCTCAGAACACCCACCCTACCGCTCTCAGCGCACCCCCCACTCTGCCACCAATAAACGCTATGGAGCGGCCGAGCTTGCCGAGCAACAGGTCGAGGCAGCCATCCGAGAGCTACGCGAGCTCTTTGAAGAGGCCGAAGCCAACCCAAAGGACCGGCGCTCGGCAGGTCAAGCCATCCGACTTGCATGGAGCGTACTTACGGTCGCTGGATTTTCCGATTTTGACGCAATCCGCGAGGTTCGCACCGAAGAGTGGCCGGACATAATTCCACCCAATCAACACACCCTCATCGCCCTCGCCCTTGAGATCGTAGGCTGGTATCAATTTGGGCTCCGCCCCTACGACATCGACCGCACTGCGCGAATCTTCGATCGCTGCCTTGAACTGACTCCTCAGAATCAACGGGCACTTGAGAAGTTCGCCACTGTCGCAAATTTAATTCAACCCGAAAACATCGGAGGATTAGCGCGATTCCCCAAGAAACAGCAGGAAACGGCTCTTGGCTATCGACTGCAGTGCAAACGCAAGATCGACAACATCCTCCTTGATGTATTCGCAATTAGCGAGGCGCATCTTGTCGGCCAGACTGAAACTTCTGTGGCAACGCTTGCACGAAACTTTAAGGAGCGAGATCGAACTTTCATCTTCAACATTTTAGGACACCTCTCGAAGATTAACTGCGCTGTGGGCGACTTCTTCGGTAACGGCGTTCAACTCAGCCTCGGAATTGGGGCTGCGTGTTGCCAGCTTGAGATGCTCGGACTGCCCCGAGATCTCACGAACCTCGTCACCCTTCTGAACGGTCGCTTGAACGAAGATGGCTCCGGGGAAGTTGCCGGCGAGGAAACCACCATGGTGTGCGAGATCCTAAAAAACGTAGTCGATCTATGCGAGTCTAAGTGGCGGGTCTTTAAGAATCACGCGTCTCAGAGGCGCTCTGCCGAGCTGCGAACCCTTGTGGGGGAGATCGAAAGCCGATTGGTATAAACCTCATGTTTTGTGCTACAATAGAGGAGATTAATAAGAAAAAAGACACGTGCGCAGCCTAATCCCATTGAGTAGCGCATCTGGCAAATAACATAACTATATATGAACACAACAGAAAATGCGGCTACCTGTGTAGCTGAGCCCCGGCAGGGCTTCTCTGCCATCACTAACCCTAAACTCCTTGAAGCTCTAAACGACCTCTCGATAACCGAACCTACCCCAGTTCAACGTGAGGCAATCCCTCGGATCTTGAAGGGTGGAGACTTTATCGTTGAGGCTCAGACCGGAAGCGGAAAAACCCTCGCTTTTGTGCTGCCGATTCTGTCGAAGCTGCTCGAGGCCATGCCATATAACGGAAATTATGCATTGATTGTTACACCGACCAGAGAGCTTGCTATGCAGGTTGCCTCAGTAGTGGCAGATGTTCTTCCAGAAGTCGAGCCAGCCTGCATTATCGGCGGAGAGAGACAGGAGAAACAGGTTCGTGCGCTCCGAAAGGATCCTCGGATCGTTGTAGGAACCCCTGGACGACTTCTCGACCTCATCAATCAACGCGAACTCGTGCTTCGCAAGTGTCAGATGTTCGTACTCGACGAAGCCGACGAGATGCTCTCGATGGGATTTATCGACGAAATTCGCGCTATTCTCTCGAAGCTCCCACGCGAACGACAGGGGCTCTTCTTCAGCGCAACGATGACGCCGCGAGTACTCTCGCTGGCTAGTTCCTTTCTCACAAACCCAACACGGGTTGAGCTTGAGCCCGTTGTTGAAACGACCGCTCTCATCGATCACATATTCTGTCGAGTAGATGGCGCATTGACCGCCAAGGCGCAGGCTCTCGCTGCGTTCCTCGTCAACCGCAAACCGAAATCGGCAATCGTGTTTTGCAACACTAAGTCCGACACCGAGCTTCTTGAGATCCTTCTCCGAAAGCGTGGCATCGAGTCGAAGCGCATCAACTCCGATCTCTCGCAGAAGGAGCGTGAGCGCACGATGGCTGCGTTTCGATCTGGCGAGCTAAGTCTCCTTATCGCTACCGACGTAGCTGCGCGCGGCATTGACGTAAGCGACATTGAGCTTGTTGTGAACTATTCACTTCACGACACTCCTGAGACCTACGTACACCGCACAGGACGAACCGGCCGAGCTGGAAAATCAGGAACAGCGCTCACGTTGATTGCGCCGCAGGATTTCCCGCTCTTCTTTCATCTATCGAGAAGGTTGCCGGTAACACTGACAGAGGTAACGGTACCAGCGTAAAGAGAGGCGCGCTAGGAGCGCTCGATCAACCAGGAATGCTATCTGAGGCACACCTCATCCTGCCCCGGTGACGCAGCGTAACACTCTGCGCCTGCTCATCGCGAGAGCCGCAGATTAGAAGTACGAGGATCTTTTTCACCTCGCCATCACGCACCTTTCGCGCAAGCCACTCCCTGCTTTGATCGACGTCAACGCGTATCGGACTGTCTTGTAGCGGCTCGTGGAGCTGGACCTTTCCGAGTAGCTCTCGAACCCGCTCAAGATACCCATCTACCTTCTTGCCCACGGCTATAACTCAAACCTGTATTCACAAAAAGGGGACGCTACTTTTTTCCTTGCTAGAAAAGGGTATCGTCCCGTTTAAACAAGCGCCCGTGGATTAAGCCCCTTGAGCTCAGGCACCACAAATAAGCCGTCCTTGCGAATCAGCTTGCCATCGAAGTAGATGTTTCCCCCGCCCCACTCTGGGCGCTGGATGAGAACCATATCCCAGTGAACTGCTGAGCGATTGCCGTTATCAGCGACCTTGTAGGCCTGCCCAGGAGTAAAGTGGAGCGAACCCGCGATCTTTTCATCAAAGAGGATATCTCCCATCGGGTCGAGGATGTACGGATTAAACGCGAGCGAGAACTCACCGATGTATCGAGCACCGGCATCGGTGTTGAGGATCGCGTTGAGCTTCTTCGTATCAGAACCGATCGCTTTGATTATTTTCCCGTCCTTAAACTCAAGCTGCACATTCTCAAATCTGGTGCCGAGGTAGGTTGACGGGGCATTAAACTTAATCACTCCCTGAACAGAGTTCTTCACTGGACAGGAGTACACTTCGCCATCTGGGATGTTGCGCGTCCCCTCACACGGAACAGCTCCGATATTTTTGATGCTGAAGCGGAGATCTGTCCCGGGAGCAGTGATGCGAACCTTATCGGTCTTCGCCATCAGCTTTACCAAGGGCTTCATCGCCTTCGCCATCTGCTTGTAATTGAGTGTGCATACCCGAAAATAGAAATCCTCGAACGCCTCTGTGCTCATGTTTGCCGACTGGGCCATCGAGGCTGTCGGCCAGCGCAACACAACCCAGCGAGTTTTATCGACTCGGTGGTTAATAACGGGGCGAAGAATACGAGAGTAAAGACCCATCGTCTTTGGGTTTACATCTGCGGCCTCGCTTGAATTGTGCGCTCCGCGCACCGCAATATATGCATCCATCTTCTTCATGCGAGCCAACTCAAGGTCGCGCACGAACGAGGCGTGCCTCTTGTCAGTCCCGGCAACAACCTCTCGCGTTACACGCGAACTCTTGAGTTCGATGATGGGGATAGCGCCGCGATTGCGAACGGCTCTGACGACAGCCACCCCGAACTCCTCCGGGATATCTGTTAATTCAACGAGAACTCTCTCGCCTTTTTTCAAATCGAGCGAGTAATCAGTGAGAAGTGATGCGAGTTGTTTGTATCGAGTATCCATATGGTATCTTTACCATCCGAGAGGAAATCTGAGTAGATATTTCCGTGCAGCACTGGCACAGCCCAACTCCCCAGGCATAGCAGTGCGCATACATACCCGGCAAAAATCAGCCAATTAAGTAGCTGGGGCGTGCCAGATTGCTCAGCGCCTTTACGCTTGCCTGATACGCGAGACAACAAGGACTACATCTACCGCAGAAGCTGATTCGCTATCTGAGGTTGGATATTGGCTTGCGCCAAAATGGCCGCTGTAACCTGCTGCCTGGTGGTCGCTGCAAAAGGAACACCTACTTGTGAGTAGGGCGCTACCCATATTCTGGGCCCCGGACTACTTCTGCGCGTGTAGCGACGTATCACTTTTGTACGAGGCTTATGATTTCAGTTCGTAGTCTTAAGTTTGAGGCGTTCCCACCGCTGCTCTAAAGAGCTAAGGATGGCAAGCCGCTTGTCTGTCTACCGAGGGTTTGGCGTAGGTAAAGGGCTTCTGGCCTTTGCTTCTCAAGCCCCCGTTAGCAATAAGGAGAAAATACTCGCTAGCTCGTATTTTTATTGTGGCCCTACGCACCTGAAGACTGCTTGTTCTGCTCGCAGCCAGGTGCGGTGTCTCGGCCTTGAACTTTACCGATGGCCATGGGGTTTGTCGTCTCTCGTTCGAGTGAGAACTCGACGCTGTTATGTCACAGCCCCCCGAAATCGATCGAATCATAACCACCGACCGTATACTTTCTTCGTCATCTCTGAGGGTTATACCATTGGAACTTGTAAGTAGTTTGCCGTGCCACCAATCGGCTGTAAGCTCAACGGGACGCGTGCATCTTGGACACAGGTAAATTCCTCGCAGCAGGCAGGAAAATTTATCCCTTTAACCTCGGCGGTTCGCGGGCTCTGCATCCTACTTGCCAAGGTAAAGATGATGAAGGCTCTTGGTGGTGAGCACAACGCGGTAAACACCCTTGAAGAGAAAGCTACTCCGCCAAAAACGCTGGAATCACACCACCGGGTGCGCCATAGTGCGGCATAACCTCTTCGCCCTCACCTGGCATAACGAAGGCATCCTTGCCGCGTGAGTAGTACAAGCATCCGATCTCCGCCGGCGAGCGTCCCCTCACAAAGGCATCACACTGATCGAGCGCCGCCAGCCATTTTTTCTTATTAACGACCAGATCCACCGGTTGAGCCAGATGTAGCCGAGCGAAATCCTCCGGTCGGTATTTACCTCTTCGGCTAATAATCTCTAGTAGCGAGGCTGGCGTAAACCCAGGATCCTTCCCTACTGCCGCCCACACCAAAGCGCCCAGCGGAAGAATGGTTTCGTGAATGAAGAGGATATCGAGAAAATCGCGTGGCTCATCTCTCCCAGCGAGCGCCAAGATCTTGTTCACTGCCAGGTCGATTGGATGTAGCTGCACGCCGACCTCCGCGTTCTTAATTGGCGGCATGAAGCGCCACGCAGAGTCGTGCGCCCACTCAATCTTGGTGGCATTATCCCCCTTAGCTACAACCGCGCGAATGAACCCGCGTTGATTCATCTCCAGATCGACCGAGAAGCCTGCTCCTAGGAGGCTGGCTCTGTCCTTCTCGAAAGCACTGGCCACTCGTTCCGTTGAATCATGAAAATAATCGAGGTCATTGCTGAAGCGTTGTGAGTTCGGCGCGATATGAAGAGCCGCGCCGCCAGCAAGATAACTATCCTCCGAACGATTCGCAGCCAGAAGTAATGCCACCTCTCGTTGAAAACTCGTTAACGGCATAAATAATCGGCGACCTCCCAAGCCTTACGGTTACCGTGATTCCGTAGAGTCTCGGCCACCCACGCAACATCATCAATTGTAATCTTCATGTCGGGATTGTAGGACCAAAAACACAACGCTCGAAAACGTTTAAACGCACGGCGAGCCTCTCTTACCTTCACCATCGCTTTGGCTTGTTCAGAGGTGAGCGTTCGCTTGCTTCGGCGCCCCCCTCTACCGCCGATCTCAGCGAAGTAGCTCCTCACTATAGATGGAACCCTGGTGCTTGATGTTCGTATCATACAAAGCGATTATTGCTTGATATACCATAAACAGCTTACGATATTTCACGAGTAAAATCAATAGGTAGTGCCACACCGTAATAGTTTGTGAGAGTCTGCCTCATGACGGGCCGGCTACAGATAAAAATCCAGAGTCCAGTCAACCACATAGCCTGCTCAGGACCAAAGGCGCACCTCCACCCTGAATCCCCCTCCCTACTCCTGCCCAAATCCGACACAACTCATAGCCTCCCCTCCCCGAACCAGCCTGTATGCACAGGCGCTACACGTGGGAGAAGGCAAGGGAGAAGCTCCAACACTACAGGAGACGCTCCCCCGAAGCCTCGGTGCTCTACCAGATCGTCTACCACTCCCGGGATGACCTACAGTTCCAGTGGGAGGCTCGCTTCCAACATCAGTATGGGTGCTTGCGGGATGAGGTAGTGAAGACCTTCGACAAGTACCTAAACTGCGGTATCCTCGCTCATGGTGCCGCAAGGGTATACTGTGATGGCTGCAAGCACTCGCTCCTTATCGCCTTCTCCTGCAAACGCCGAGGGGTGTGCCCCTCCTGCGGGGCGAAGAGAGCGGTAAAGTTCGCAGAACACATCTACAGCGAAGTTATCGAAGACAACCCGCATCGCCATAGCGTCTTCACCATCCCAAAACGCCTACGGGTGTTCTTTCGGTACGACCGCAAGCTCAACACCATCCTCTTTCGTGCTGCTTGGGGAGCACTCTTACAAGTACTCGGCATAGAAGAGCGTGAGCTCGCCGCTATCTTTACCGTGCAAACTGCCGGGGAAGCGTTAAACTACCATCCACACTTGCACGGACTTCTCGCTGACGGATACTGGAAGGACGGCGTATTCACCAGATTCTCGCAGGTAGACCTGAAAGCAATCGAGAAAGTCTTCGCTGAACGGGTACTCGCACAGCTTCACAAGCGAGAGCTTATCACTGACGATGACGTAGCGCAGATACTGTCACAAGACCATACGGGCTTCGGGGTATGGTTGGGTGACCCCTTCCACGATAAAGAGAGCGAGCAGTTCGTCGCACGCTACATCGAGCGAGCTCCCGTATCCTTGGAAAAGCTCTCAATACAGGACGACATCGTCACCTATACCCCTAAGGACGGAGCTGCCCACGAATTTGACGCACTGGAGTTTCTCGCTCAACTCTCATCTCATATACTCGTACCACGCCTCAAACAGGCGCTCGGCAGAGATTATCCCGTCGAATATAGTAGAGCAGATTATCACAAGAGGAGGATTATGAAGCATTTAGACATTCCCATCATCACTAAAACGTATGAACTCTACCGGGCCTTACACGACCTACAAAAAGGCATACCCAAGATGGAGGGCACAGCCTCTGGAGCCGTGTTGAGGCGACCGCCCTTCAGATGTTAGAGGGATTTGTTCATGCGGGATACCTCCCGCTGGAGCAGAGAGCGCAGAAGCTGACTCGTCTTGCCGCAGACGTTGATATGTTGCGGATGTTTATCCGACTTACAATCGATATCAAAGTGCTTCCATTGAAGAAGGTCGTCCCACTCCAAGAGCGGCTCGATGAGATAGGACGCATGCTTGGCGGGTGGATAAAGAGCGTTCGGCAGAGGTAAAAAAGGGGGAGACAGCAGTTCCGGGGAGAGGCCGCCGACAACACCAACATTATCATTAGCGTTGTCGTTGTCGTTCCAGTTGTTGTCGTTGACGCCATTCTGATAAGACGCCGCAGAACCGGAAGAAGAGCTCTCTTTGCCCAAGCCCTTACGGACCCACCACCGCTTGAGCGCTTACGCGTTTCTCACGGTTGAATTTAATGCGGAGGGGTGGTGGTGCCGTTAGCTACGCTTCACAGCTTTAGTATCGTCCGATACCAACCAACAAGTTCCCCTCACGAGGCTTGGACAAGAATTGCTGCTCCCATCACAGTCCTGCACGCTCGTTGAATCTAAAAGAGGCGGCTACGCCGCCTCTCATCGGGACGCAACGACTCTGGCAGTTCCAGCGGATATTCTCCAACTGACGTTACTGTGGGAACAGCCCTTAGGTGCAAGGAAGCCCGAGTGCGTAACACCGATGGACCTCGTTGCGAGGCTTAGCGAGAGCGTCGCCGACGAGGATGCAGCGTAAAAAGGCGCGGAGACGTGCCCTCTGCGGCACGTTGAGCACATTTTTACGCGAAGACGAAGTCGGAGGCGTTCGCAGCAAGCCGCAGCAGAGGGACATCGGTGTTACGCACTCTGACAGCCGCCTTGTCATTACCCAAGGTAACTCGAAAGGTAGCAGACCAGCGGAATCGGCTAAAGTAGAAATTTTTCGATCAAAGGACCAAGGATCAATGGAACCAACCCCTCCTTACGGAGGGGATCAAGAAACCAATGATCGAGGATCAAATTATTTTAATTCCGGGGAGAGGCCGCCGACAACACCAACATCAACATGAGCGTTGTCGCTGCCGTCCCAGTAGGTGCCGTCGACGCCACCCTGATAAGACGCCGCAGAACCGGAAGAAGAGCCCCGTTTGGTTCTAGCAACCTTACCCTCAAACACATCGCCCTTGTCACGCTCAGTGCCGATATCGCCTTGGGTGTCTGGGAACCCCTGCGCTACCCGATACATCCCCGCAACTGCTCGAACCACGTCATTCGGTACCTGAACGAGTCCATGCGCAGATAAAAGGGCTTCCTGAGAGATACGCTCTTCGCCATTGAGAGTAATTGTGTCTTTCCTGTGTCGTTCCGTAGAGTCATGTATCAGCGATGAACATGTAAACACCACGTTACCGGCTTTTTTGTAGTTCGGAAGATCGCCGTTCTGGGATAGGTAAACCTTAAAACCACACGAGGGGGAGTTCTTCATGGCCGGAAATTTTGCGTTCATCTCCGCGACAAGAGCCTCAAGTGTTTCCTGCGTCTGACCAGGCTGGACATCTTTTAGAGTTAACCGGAACTCATAGGCACTGTGGGTACCCAACCGAGCCTCTAGCATTCCGTTAGTAAGTTCGACGAGCTGCTTAAATTCCTTAGCAAGTGCAGGCGCTGCGGGGAGAGCTGTGAGCGCGGCTTCTAAGTTGCCCCTTGAGTACTGGGCGAGTGCGGCCGGGTCATTGTCGACCTCTTTGAGCATATTGGCAAAGACATTAGCAACCGCTGGATTATCCAATACTGCCGCTATAACTTCCTTCTGTTGTTTTGTTGCTCCAGGTCCCATTTACTCCTCACCCTCTAATGCCTGAAAGAATCTCCGAGCTATCGCTTCCTTCTCTTCAGCCGTGTAATCATCGGTCGAAAGAAGGTAGGTGATCCTACGTTGGATCTCCTCAATCAATGCTGCTTTTTCAGGAGTGACTTCGTTTTCCATAGTTCCGTTATGTGGAGTCTAAATCAATCCGTGCGCTAATCAACTACTGTCGCAACCTGTCGGTTTAAGATGGCTTGTGTGCCCGCCTCAAAACACCCACGAGGGATCTACAGGCGTTCCTGCCACCCGAACCTCAAAATGGAGATGTGGCCCCGTTGATCTTCCGCTGCTCCCAACTACGCCGAGCACCGTTTCACGATCAACAAGCTGCCCCACCGCCACCCTTAGTTCCTCAAAATGAGCGTACAGGCTGCTCATGTTACATCGAGCGAGCTCCCCTATCCTTGGAAAAGCTCTCAATACAGGACGACATCGTGACCTACACCACTAAGGACGGGGCAGCTCATGAATTTGACGCTCTGGAGTTTTTAGCAGCGCTCTCATCTCACATCCCAAAAACCTATGAGAGCATCACACGATACTACGGTCGCTACTCCTGCAGGAGACGGGGCGAACGCGCCAAGCTCTCCCCTCCTCCACCTGAAGAGCAAGAAAGTGACTATCATAGAGAGTTCCGTAAGAGTAGTTGGGCCGCGTGCATAAAGAGAATCTACGAGATAGACCCCTTAGAGTGCCCCAAGTGTAAGGCTCAGATGCGCATCATCGCCTTCATTCAAGACGAGCACTCAATCAAGGACATCATGAAGTCCCAAGGTATCCCGGACTTCCAAGCCCCGCCTCCTATCCCAAAGTTCATCGACACCGTAGAGGCTATCGATGAACTCCCCTCCTACGACTCCTTCGAGTCGGGTCCCGATGACCTCTCAAATCCGATTTCTTCGTGACGGGGCGGGAGAGGTGTATCTGTAATGCTATTTTTCGCAACTTAGCTCATCCCGGGGCGCTCCCCTTAGACTCTTGGAACACTACCTTAGAGCTAAAAATACGAACTTCGCCCCTCTCTAAATCGCACTCAAGAGTCCGTATTTCGTTCCACTACCACAGATCAACTACTTGCAAAAAATCGATCGATCTCCCTACCAATAATTGGTTTTCCTATCCATGACGCTGACGGCGAAGTCTGACGTGAGACGAGCTATCTGATCATGCAATCCCGAGCTGGAATACGCGCAATCGTTAGGAGATCCTCAACAGTAGGAATAACGTACTTCGGTTGCAGCTTCACGCATTCGGCGGCATCACCGTAACCGTAAGAAGCCCAGCAGCTTATAGCTCCGATATTATTCGCGAAACGAATGTCAGTCTCTGTGTCACCCACCACGATTGTTCTATCCATCGGAATCTGGGGGAATGTACTGGCAATGTGTGCATCATACAGCGCAGCTGACGGCTTCGTGTGGCACACCTGATCGGCTGCAAGCACCAAATCGAAATAGTGAGCAATGTGGAGTTTGTCTAACAATGGATACAAGCCGACACTCCCTTTGTTACTGACCAGAACATTTTTTACCCCATGGCGTTGAAGGGCTATCAGGACCCTTTCCGCACCATCGAACAGGTTGGTATATTTCGGCGCCTCTTCTACGTACAATTCCCGGTACGCACGAACAACCATCGGAACATCTGAATCCGGACAACGGAAATCCGTTAAGATCCTGATAGATTCCTCGAGCGTTTTTCCTACTGTTGTTTTGAGCTCATCAGGAGAAGGCGCGCGATAACCGAACTGCTGAAGCGCAGACCGCATACAAACGGCGATTCCGTCAATTGAGGACACAAGTGTGCCATCAAAATCGAAAATGGCAAGCTTGACGTTATTCATAAACAAGACCATCCCGAAATCCGATGCCGCGTTCCTTTCACAACTCCGTTGAAAACGTATTTCTCTGGAGCTTTTAACGCTAGGTACACAATCGCCAAGACTTTACGACACTGTCTGCGCTCACAACAAGTGCATTCGGCCCCATCCTGTCGAACTTCCGGCGCTCAGCTTAGGCCCATCTTTCTTCGGCGATACCGTTCGTCCGCCCGCTCTGAAAGCAGTGTGCAAGATTTTCTGGGCACGGCACTAGGGACCCTCCGCGGCTCGGTGATTGGTGTGGCAGTTGCCCACGGTTGGCGCGACAACCCACGACACCTACACCGATGATAAGGGAACTAACGCAGAGACGAAGGGCGAGGAACCTAGCAAGGTGCTTCATAGTGCAGTGTGACCTCTGACAAAAGACGGCGGTTCTGAAGCCTCACCTGAACTCCTCTCGGCACTCCTGCCCAAATCCGACACAACTCATAGCCTCCCCTCCCCGAACCAGCCTGTATGCACAGGCGCTACACGTTAGTTCGACAAGCTCACCACACGGGAGAGGGCAAGGGAGAAGCTCCAACACTACAGGAGACGCGCCCCCGAAGCCTCGGTGCTCTACCACATCGTCTACCACTCCCGGGATGACCTACAGTTCCAGTGGGAGGCTCGCTTCCAACATCAGTATGGGTGCTTGCGGGATGAGGTGCTGAAGACCTTCGACGAGTACCTAAACTGCGGTATCCTCGCTCATGGTGCCGCAAGGGTATACTGCGACGGCTGCAAGCACTCGCTCCTTATCGCCTTCTCCTGCAAACGCCGCGGGGTGTGCCCCTCCTGCGGGGCGAAGAGAGCGGTAAAGTTCGCAGAACACATCTACAGCGAAGTTATCGAAGACAACCCGCATCGCCATAGCGTCTTCACCATCCCAAAACGCCTACGGGTCTTCTTTAAGTACGACCGCAAGCTCAACACCATCCTCTTTCATGCTGCTTGGGGAGCACTCTCTCAAGTACTCGGGATAGAAGAGCGTGAGCTCGCCGCTATCTTTACCGTGCAAACTGCCGGCGAGGCGTTAAACTATCATCCACACTTGCACGGACTTCTCGCTGACGGATACTGGAAGGACGGGGTATTCACGAGGTTCTCGGAGATAGACCTTGCGGCAATCGAGAAGGCCTTCGCTGAACGGGTACTCGCACAGCTTCACAAGCGAGAGCTTATCACTGACGATGACGTGGCGCAGATACTGTCACAAGACCATACGGGCTTTGGCGTCTGGATCGGGGACCCCTTTCATGACAAAGAGAGCGAGCAGTTCGTCGCACGCTACATCGAGCGTGCTCCCCTATCCTTGGAAAAGCTCTCAATACAGGACGACATCGTGACCTACACCACTAAGGACGGGGCAGCTCATGAATTTGACGCTCTGGAGTTTTTAGCGGCGCTCTCGTGTCATGTACCGAAGACCTATGAGAGCATCACACGATACTACGGTCGCTACTCCTGTAGGAGACGGGGCGAACGCGCCAAGCTCTCCCCTCCTCCAGCTGAAGAAACTGAGAGTGACTATCGAAGAGAGTTCCGTAAGAGTAGTTGGGCCGCGTGCATAAAGAGAATCTACGAGATAGACCCCTTAGAGTGCCCCAAGTGTAAGGCTCAGATGCGCATCATCGCCTTCATTCAAGACGAGCACTCAATCAAGGATATCATGAAGGCTCAAGGCCTCGGCCTGAGCTCGGCCGAACGGGATCGCTGATTTCAGAGCTCCGCCTCCTATCCCAAAGTTCATCGACACCGTGGAGGCTATGGTTCGACAAGCTCACCACACAGCAGTCACCGTGACTTGCCGTGAACTTGTCGAACGGTCGATAAACTCCCCTCTTACGACTCCTTCGAGCCGGGTCCCGAGGACCTCTAAAATCTGATTTCTTCGTGACGGGGGGAGAGGTGTATCCGTAATGCCATTTTTTGCTACTTGGCAGCACAACTTCGGCGCCGCTGGGACCGCTGAAACCCTTGACTGAAGCTCTCCTTCAACAATTATAAGCCATCCCTCATCCCTTGATGCGGGTTCTGAGCCTCACAATGTGACCGCCCACCACGGTTCAACTACTTGCTCAACTACTTGCAAAAATTAAATAGAACTTACTATCCATACCGGAACCTTCTTCGATCGCACCCTCGTGTATGTGCGATCGAAGGGGCATCTTACGACCGCGTCGCGGAGATAGCCCGCCGAGCGGGCTGAGCCCTTGTACGTAGATCGACTTTTTTGCGGGGAGCGAATCAATTTCTTCTGGATAGTTGCCCCCCGGTCTGCTAAGTACCAACTATGCGTACACTTTTGCAGTTAGTCGTTGCGGTTATCTCCATGATAGCCGTTTCTCCGCAAACCGATGCTCAGGATAGAGCCCCCCAAGCTCTGACCACGGGGGTCATCCTACCGCTCACGGGCCCGATCGCCACGATGGGACAGGCCACGCGCAACGGCATCACGCTGTTTACGGAGCGGCAACCAGATGACGCTGCCAAGGTGAGGTTCATCTACGAGGATTCCAAATATGATGGCAAGGAGGCTATCACCAGCGCGCGGAAGCTTGGCGAGGTGGACAAGGCGCAGCTGCTGGTTGTGTGGGGTAACACGCCCGCTAGCGCCGCCGCTCCCGTTATAAAATCGATGAAGGTGCGCGGGGCTTTTATCAGCCACGACGATCACTCACGCGACAACCCTTTCGCTATTGATCTCGGACCATCGTCCTCGGCCTGCCTCGCCCCGCTAGCCGCCAAGGTACGGGAGGTAGGGGTAGAGAAGTTCGGCACTATCGGCATTGACGTGGGAAGCGTTGTCCCCTGGCTTGATTCCCTCGATAAAGAGATTGGAACTAAGCTCTTTCGTGAGCTCGTTAGTAGCGATGCAACGCAATTCCAATCACAGCTGCTGAAGGGAAGAGCCCGAGGGATATCTACCTATCTGCTCGCGATGATGCCAGAGCAGGGGCTGCTGCTCGCCCGCCAAGCGAAACAGCTTAATCTTGTCCCCTCTTTCGTGGGAATCGACGCGTTCGCGAACGACAAAGTTCTGGCAGAGATAAAGGGAGTTCAGCCTGATCTAGCATTGGTATACGGCGGCGTACAGCCGTGGTTTAAGGAGGCCTACCGCCAACGGTTTGGCGATGGGGCCTTCCTTCTCGAGGCGGCTTCGGGATACGTCTTGGGCCAACTCGCCTCCCAACTAGCTCGTGAACATTCGGCAGATAAAACCTTTGCGGACGTTATCGACGGATTTGATATCGCGGCCACTCCGTATAAAGACGCCCAGATCTCTGGTCCTGGAGTGAGGATCTCAGCGCCGTGTGGAATTGAGACGGCGGAGGCATACCTAGGGAAGTGAGGCAAAACCCCTCCCTGCTGCGAAAGACGCATCACTTTTGTCCAAGGCTTACGATTTCAGTTCTCAGGCTGAGGTTTGAGGCGTTCCCACCTCTGCTCTAAAGAGCTACGGCGGGCAAGCCGCATGTCTGTCTACCGAGGGTTTGGCGTAGGTGGAGGTCTTCTAGACTTTGCTTCTCAAGTCCCCGGCAGCAATAAGGAGAAAATACTCGCTAGCTCGTATTTTTATTGTGGCCTTACGCACCTGAAGACTGCTCGTTCTGCTCGCAGCAAGGTGCGGTGTCTCTTCCTTGAAATTCACCGCTGACCCCTGGGCTTGTCGTCTCTCGTTCGAGTGAGAACTCGACGCTATTATGTCACAGTCCTCGAAATCGATCGTATCATAACCACCGACCGTATACTTTCTTCGTCATCTCTGAGGGTTATACCATTGGAACTTGTAAGTAGTTTGCCGTGCACCAATCGGCTGTAAGCTCAACGGGACCCGTGCATCTCGGACACAAGTAAAATCCTCTGAAAAAAAACTAAAGTTTTTAGGTAGAATGGTCGACCCCCCTCACGGTGCGCGTTTGTAGGAGGGCACCATGAGTCGGGCGAGCAGACACATTGCATTTACTCTTGCAGCTATTTCGGTGTTATGTCTCGGAGTGGGCCTCAACCTTTCGAAGTCGATAGCCCAACAGTTTGTTGAGGACACCACGCCGACCAGGACTCCGACACCGACACCAACGCGCACGCCGACCCGTACGCATACGCCGACACCGACACCAACGCGCACACCAACCAGTACGCATACGCCGACCCCAAGCCCATCGCCAACTCCTACCCGAACACCAACGCCGACCCCAGCTACTCAGTGCGTGTGGATCGCTGAGTGGGCAGATTGTAGCGGTTTTTGGGGATGGTCTTCCGTTTGCGGTTCGATGCTTTCGGTTGATCCCTCCAATGGGAACACCTTCTGGAGGTGGGTCACGTCCTCGGGCAAGATCGAGGCGGTGCCCAACTGCTTCGGCGCAATATATTCAACCTGCGCCAGGGCAGCCAATCCTCATAGCGCTATCATGGTCGGCGGCGGATGCCGGTACGGGGGCTTTACGACTGGTGGCACTCTGGCCAATTTTCTCGGGGTACCCGGATGGGCCCGTGGCCAAGTTCAGAATAAGTACAACGGTCGGGGAGGCAACAGGGGCGCCAGGTTTTTCATGGACGCTCAGTGTCGGTTCTCAGCTGGGGGTCCCCAGACAGTTGTTTGTGGATATGCCGGAGTATCGTGGAGCCCTATTTCTCTGATGTGGGATTCAGGCGCAAACATCGATCAAGGGATGACAGTGTCTCGCTTCTCACTCACCACCGATCCGGACAAGCAGTACACCCTATGGAAGGGCTCTGACAAAGCGCCGCTACTTGTCTTTAGTCCGCATGGTTCCGAGGGCATCACAAGCGCGACACAACTCATGGGTAACGTGGCGTTCGGCGGAAAAACGACCTCGTCCGCTGACTTCACCAGCAGAGCCACTCGCGCACCCTGGGGTAATGGATTCGAAGCGCTAGCCGTCTTGGATACCGATGGCGATGGCGCGGTCAGGGGCACGGAGCTTTCCCAGCTGAGTCTGTGGTTTGATGGTGATCGAAACGCGGAAGTTGGCCCAGGAGAGCTCCAGCCAGTTGAAAAGCAAGGGGTCGTCGCGCTCTACTATCGCGGAGCCAAGAAAGATCCTGATTCGCAGGATCTGCGACTAGAGGTTGGTTTTGAGCGGGTTGTTAACGGAGTAGTCGTACAGGGTGCTGCGGTTGACTGGTACTCACCAACCTTCACCTCCAAGGCCGAGGCGATGCAGGCCCTGAGCTCCATCATAAACGGTGGAGGTACCCTTGCGGATGCCGCGGCTACCGAGTCGGACCGGTCATGGACGAGCGATCCGCTCTCCTTTGCCCCGTCTGTTACAGAGGATCATGCTAACAACATGAGTGGGTTTTGGCTGTGGCACTTGGAGGAAGATAAAGCCAATCGCTACCCAGGCATATTCGCGCTTGAGCAGGATCCACACTCGACGATCAAAGGCTTCAGCGTGATTGAATCCCGACTGAAACCGAATGCTGAGCAGCTGCGGTCGGGACTATCTATACTGCCAATTGAGGGGGTGGTGAGCAAACCACAGAGCGGTTCCAGAACTATCGTGTTCACCGTTCGAGATTCCGCAACTGGACTTGAGGCGCGGAGCGAAGCGACGCTCGTTGCCGGTGGTCAGGCGATGACGGGGGAGACGACGCAGACCTTTGTGGAGGGCGATTCAAAGAATCCGAAGCGCTCTGCTACGGTACGGTATCGCTGGACCGCACAGAAAATTATCAAGGCACCGAACGAGGGGTAAGTCAGAATTGCCGTTAGCGCTGCATCTTTGTGCACCGTTCCGTTGCCAGGAATAGTAGAAAAAGGAGACGCCTCTGGTGGAGATTTGGCCTGGGGCCTCTGGGTAATGGAATTTGCGCCCCATGAGCTGGTTCCCGATTACATGGCAGTCCACACCTTTTTCCCCGGAATCCGGGGCGTCCTGGCGCCGTTTGTGGCTCTTTCCCTGCTCGATATATTACCCCCTTCACCCTGGTGTGGATGAGCGCTTGGCTTACGGCTATCGCCACCGCCCAGGTATTCTTTATTCGGGAGGGCGCGGGGCCAAATCCGTCCTGACTGGGGCTACATAGCCCCCCAAGTCCCTAAGCTTTGGGCCTCCGGCCGACTACCCCTTGAGGTATGGTGGCAACCCTGGTAACCCTTGGGGTGATTTATCAGCCACATACGGAAATCATGGGCATCATCCTTTCAATTGACGTTGGAACAAGCGGAACCAAAGCACTCCTGCTCGACCAGGATCTCACACCAGTAGGATCGGTTGTTAGCCAAGACACACCTCTTATCCGCGATCAAAGTGGCTGCGCTGAACACGATCCGCGTGTACTGCGCCAAACGATCTTCGATGTGTGTCGAAAAACTATAGGTGGACATGCAAAAGATATCAGCCTCCTAGTGGTCACCTCCTACCAATTCGGACTCCTCTTTGCAGACCGCGAAGGCCAACCACTTACCAACATCTCTACCTTTGTTGATACCCGCGCCCAATCGCACCACGCGGCGTTCTGCGCTGCTATCGACCCTGCTGAAGTGTACCGATCAACAGGATGCCCTCCGATCTTCCAGTACCCGACCAACAGGATGCATTTCTTTTCAACGCACAAATCATTCGATCTGAGCGCTGTGCGGCACGTCTGGGATTCGAAGGCATTCATCATGCACGCCTTTACCGGACGCTCCATCACTGATCACAGCACCGCTAATTCACTCGGCTGCCTTGATCTCACAGGCAGGTGGAATCAAAAGATTATTGAATCAGTGGGCTTTCACGTTGAGCAATTCCCCGAAGTGGTAGATGGAGCATCCTATCGAGCGCCCCTACTCGCTTCTGTGTGTCGTGAATTAGGCTTGAACGAGGGGGTCGATATCTCGGTTGGGCTCTATGACGGCGCAGCACTCGCTGCTGCCCTCACCGGCTTTAATGATGGATTTGCTGTGGGTAACTTCGGAACCTCAGGCATGTTCCGAGTTCCGATGCAGCACCCGGTGGAGGATACCGAGGTGGGGTTGATTCAGAGCTGCATGCTCCGGCCAGATCTCTTCTTTAACGGAGCGGGGATTAACAACGGCACCAGCGCCTCAAACTGGTTTTTGCGTGAGATTCTGAAGCAGCCGGTTTCGTATCTCCGCAACAGAGATCTCTCAGAGCCGGGAGCTCGCGGAGTGATATGTTTTCCGTACCTCAGTGGAGAGCGGGATCCATCGATCGGAACCCTTGGTGTCGGCACGTTTCTAGGGATCCGCGAAACCACTAAAGACCTCGATATGGGGAGAGCGGTGCTTGAAGGAGTGGCGTTTTCCTTCCTACTGATCAAGCAGCGGCTCGACCCGCAGAACAGGATCTCTGAGCTTCGAATCGGTGGCGGTGGCACGGCGAACACATTGTGGATGAGCATCCTCGCAAACGTGCTGAATCTTCCGGTGCGGATCTCAAGTGAGCCGGAGATGGGAATACTTGGGGCAGCATCGCTTGCCCTCAGCGGTGGCGAATCGGCGGCCTTGCGTGCCCGATCCGAGAGAATTATGGCTGGAACTACCTGCATAGAACCCGATCCAGCACTGGTGCCGCTCTACAACGAGATCGGGGGTCGCTATCTCGCCATGAGGGCGAAATTACTACCAGTTCTGCAGGCATACCACGGCCAACTACACGGCCAACTGCACGGCCAGTTGCGCGGCTAGTTGATGTAAAGCTCGCCCTCTTTTACAGTAGGGGCCGGGGTCTCAACCCCCTCGGTATTTGCAAAAAGGGAGCATCATGTCGTCAAGCAGTGGAATCACTATCGCCATCGTTAACTCGAGCTCATTTGGAAGATCGTTTCCAGAGCACATTTCACGACTTGAGAGCTTCGCTCGCATCATCCGCGTTGATATACCCAATGGCTCTCCGGCGGCAGTATTTCACGACAAGCTTGCGGATGTTGACGGCATTATCGCCAGCGTAACCCCCGCCTATTCCCGCGAAGTATTGATGGGGCTTCCAAAGTTACGTCTACTCTCGCGTCACGGCGTGGGATGCGACAACGTTGATCTTGAGTGCTGCACAGAGCTTGGCATCGCTGTTTCAAAAGTTGGACCAGAAGTGGAGCGTGAGTCGGTTGCGCAGATGACAATGGCGCTCATGCACTCATCAGCTCGCCAGGTTGTAACCGGCGCAGAGCTCGTTCGCAAGGGCGCATGGGCAGAGCGCGCAAAACTCCCGTTGGGTTTGGATTTTTGTGGAGCAAAGGTTGGACTTGTCGGTATCGGAGCCATCGGTTCAACTGTTGCGCGCATGCTAGCACTCGGATACCGAGCCGAGGTAATCGCGTACGATCCTAACCTTTCAAAGGAGGCGATTGCGGAGCGACACGCTACCAAGGTATCGCTCGATCAACTGATCGAAAGCTCCGATGTGATCTCACTCCACTGTCCACTGGCAAAGGATACTCTCCGCATGTTTAACCGTGAGGCGCTCGCCCGGGTTAAGCCAGGGGTTATCATAGTAAACACAACCCGTGGGGAGATCCTCGACGAGAGCGCTCTGATCGATGCGCTTAACGCAGGCACAGTCGCCGGCTATGCGACCGATGTAGTTGAGGGCGAGCCTATCGGGGCCGAGCACCGTCTTTTGAAGGCTCGAAACGTGGTCATAACTCCGCACCTTGGCGGATACTCAAACATCTCTCTGCGAGGGATGGGTGCGACGATGGTAGACGACATGGAGCTGACCTTCGTTAAGAATCAGTTCCCGGGCGTACTGGCCAATCCAGCGCTCAACCGAGCTACATCGCGAATTGAAGCAGCGCGACGGTAACAATTGGGCGTAAACTCAAGTAGAACGCACCAAAAATAGCTCGAAGGTCTTATTAGGCGCGACTGTAACCATGCCGACCACTAACGCGCTATGGCATACTGGGCACATGAGTACCGACGATACAGGCTGGACAACTAAGGAGTACTGGCAGCACCGCTTTGAGGCCTCCGACACCCCCTGGGAGCTGGGGCGCCCCTCTTCCGTCCTGGTTGAGGCGATGCGTAATGTTGATGCGTTCGCGGTGTCGCTCTCACATGCATCAGTAGTCATAGCCGGGGCTGGTCGCGGGTCAGATGCACTGGAGCTCGCGCGCCGAGGTGCAAAAGTTCTTGCTGTCGAGTGGTCCTCCAAAGCCGCTTTAGAGATGCAAACGCTCTACGATCAACAACGGCAAACTATCGTCGGGAGTCTTGAGGTCGCTCAGCATAACTTCTTCACGCTCACGCCTCGTAGAGTTGATCTTGCAGCAGAACACACCTTCCTGTGTGCGATAGATCCATCGATGCGCGGGTTGTATGCTTCTATGATCGCTCAATGGGTACGCCCTGGCGGGCTCATCATCGGAAACTTCTTTATCATCGCAGAGGATGAGGCGGCGCAACTCTCCAACCTCTCGCTTAACGCATCGGGAGATGGGCCGCCGTTCGGCATAACCGCCCGCGGGCTACGCACCCTATTTGAACCTTATTTCGATGAATGCCTCCTTGAGCCCTCTCCGATCTCGGATCCTGGTCGCAGGAGTGGCTTGGAGTGGCTAGGAATCTTCCGGCGTCGAAACAGGTGAACGGGTTACGGGATGCGACTTGACTGGTCGTGTATTCGGGTTGCCGCTGAACCTCGAACGTTTTCATCAAGCGCACTACCGACTCGAACGGTGAGTTGATTGTTTGCTGATGTTACTCCCTCCACTCGCTTTGAGATCTCCTCCACTCGGTACTTGGTGTTGATTGTATCAACGCTTCCATTCAACATTACCACGCCATCTTGTACCTCTATGGTAAGGTCAGACGTCGAGAGCTCTGGCTCCCTGGAGAGGAGCTCCACAATCGCTCGACGCTGTACCTTATCCGGGTTTTCCTCTCCTGATGGGCGTGGAGCTTCGGGACCATATCTGACGCCCCCGTGCGGTGTTACGCGTTCAGGTGCTCGTCCAGAATGAGAGCCTATGGGATCAAAGTCCGGGTCGTCCGGACGGGCGTGGATACGTTCTGCTTCACTACGATAGTCGCTGGGGGATCCGCCTTTTCGAGTCATAGGCAGTAAGGATAGCTCTGGGCTCTTCACGACTCAGATGATCGACATCACGGTAGAGATGCTTCCAACTTGCTCAATTATATCGACCAAACGAGTCCTACCGAGCTCCACATCCAAATCCACGTAGTCCCGCCAAGCGGATTTCGGCACTACTTGCGCCCCTACAGTCGTTCGATTCATGATAGGTGCGAACTGAAGGTATTACGTCAGCATCTCTGGAGCTTTAATATGCTTTTTACTGCTTCTGGTCGTGGGCTTTGCTACGCTGTTGCTGCCGTATGTATCATCTGTTCAGCGCGCTACGGTTATGGCGAATACCCCCCGGTCAAGATTGGGGTCATCGCTCACCTGTCTGGGGAGTGGGCACGTGAGGGCACTGCGTTCCGCGAGGGCATTGAATTAGGAAGAGAGAAGCTTGTTGAGAGTGGGCAGCCGGTTGAGCTCATAATCGAAGATAGTCAGTTTCAGAGCAAACTTACCGTGGGCGCGGCTCAAAAACTTACCTCGCAGGATAAGGTCGATGGGATGGTAATCTCCTCCCTCTCGGAAGCGAAGCCGGCCGCACAGATACTGGAAAGGTCAAGGACCCCGGCCGTGGTTTTATGGGATGCGGGACCTGAGCTGGATCGACTCGGTGAATACATATTTGGGATCGGCAGCTGGGCTCCGGGCACGGGAGAAAAGGCCGCAGCATTCGTCTATCATGATCTGGGTATCCGGAAAGTGGCAGTACTTGCCAACAGTCGTGAATGGTCGCAGGCTGCGGCGCGCTATTTTCGGGAAGCATTTACCAATAAGGGCGGCACTATCGTCTTTGATGAGGAGATTGCACCAGCCGAATCGGAGTTTCGCGGGCTCGCTACCCGTCTCCGCAGTCGCCATCCGGAGCTCATCTATGCTCCGTTAGAGGATAATTTTGTTCCTACCATCAAGGCTCTATGGCAGCTAAAAGCAGCTCCACGCCTCATGACTTCGGATATCTTGAGCAGTGATTTCATCAAAGCCCTTGGCCCTGCGGCAGAGAACTTGCTCTACACGCAAACTGTTGCTCCGCAATCAGCGCCTCTGCGCGAATTAGAGGAGCGCTACCAGAAACACTTCAAAAAGCCCATCGAAGCACCGCAGCTTGTGGCGTGGGGCTACGATGGTGTGACAGTGCTTGTGCGAGCGATGCAACGAGCTCGCCTCTCAGGTCGCTCTCTGCGAGAGGAGCTTGCGGAGACGAATAATTTTTTGGGAGCTTCGGGCACGGTAACATTCTCTGAGGGTGGGTCGGTGACTAACTATCCCTCTCTCTACGAAGTGAGAGGCGGAGTCCTACGACCATTTACAAAATAGACTCGTCAAAATCAGGCGCCGGGCACCCGAATGCTTGCTGTCCACGAACACAGAAGAACGAATATATCCGCTTAGCCATCTCTTGCGCCTCCGCTGATGCTCTCGTCTCTCTAGCTTTTTCAGACATCTTCTTAGCCGCGGTATAAAAGACTCGGAGGCGATCGGGGTCATCATAGAACCACACCGGTGGTAGCTTCCCACTACGAGCAAGTACCATCATCACTCCTGAGAGCGCCTCCCCACCTAGCGGTGCGCCATCATCTGAATCTTGTAAAAGTAACCCCACAAGCGGCGATTCTAGACCTCGGGCAAGGACACGGCTTGCTATCGCCTCCCAAACATACAATCGTTCCTGATAGGCGTCCTCGGGGTGAATGAGGCCCGTCTCTTCCTTTATTGCCAAGGCCGAGAAAAATAGCGGCATCCATGCGGCCAAATAGAAATCCTGCTCATCGCTGACCGGTATACTCAAAACCTCAAGTACAGCCCGTCGCTCATCAAGTGAGACATTACCAGCCAATCGCCGAATAACCATCCTCATTGTGGCAGTTACCTTGGGGTTAATACAAAGAGCTGCGAGGATGGCGGGCACCGTATCAGAGCCGTTTGCCGCTTCTTCAAGGGCCCCCTTGCTTATTCGGTCATCAAAGTGCCTGACCAGTCGAATCGATTGGTACAAGCACTGCTCATTGCCGGCAAACTTCTCCCCCAAAAAAGCGTGCCTATATATATCTTGAACTAGTTGTCGTCGGATCAGATCGCGCTGGGGCTGCCTCTTCGAATCCTCTTTTTCGAGCCACAGATCGATCAGTTGGCCGATCTGTATCAGCGTAAAATCTGAACGAAGAGGATCTCTCAAGACAGCTGCCAGTGACTGCATCTGCTCCCCTGAGAGTGCACAAGCCTGCTTGCTACGCTCCAGCGCGATGAGCATCTGAATTCCACAACGGTTGTCGTGTTGCGCCACGTTACTTTGTACAACCGAGTCGACGACTACAGCTTGCAACTCAGCATCGAGGGTTCTCCTCAGAATTGATATTGGTGCGAGGGTAGCATCTACGAGAGATTGGGTATCGTGAGGGCTTACATTGTTAACCGCCCTCCCCTCTCGTAATCCAAATTCCAAAATGTGCCTTCGCAGCGATGCGAATGCGTCTCCCTCCACGAGAGGTGACTTACCTTTTCGCATCCGTTCATGCTCAAGCCGCGCAAGTTCACTCACAAAGCTATGTATGGATGGAAACGATGAGAGTTTCAGTAAGTCGCTCGCTAATTCGGCAGATCGCGCGTGAAGATTATTGGCCAGTCGCCAGCCGATCAGGATTTCGTCTTCGTACGTTGAATCGGAATACAAGATCTCTCGAATTTTTTTTAAATCCTCAGGGCCTCCGCGGTCGAACAACTCGCGAGTTGGATCGCGTGGGGGTCTCTCAAAGGGGCTGCCTCTGCCGCTACACTCACCACCACTGTTGCCAGGGCCATCCGCTGTTGTATTCCCTAGACCCATACATCTGTCCCGTGAACGTCTGTGCTAACCCAGCTTTTTTATACTACCCTGATACGTTGCTGAGCAGGAGTTAGCCTTACTCTGACAGCTCCAATTGAGGGTGACAGTGTAGGCACTACCGGACGGGTTTGTGAGTGAGAGCTGAGATTGAACAAACGCAACACAGCCGAGCGCTGAGACTTTGTATGCACCTTTTGCTCGTACCGTATTTCGCGCTCGCAGCCCCCTCATGGTTCCGTACCCAAGCAGTTTCATGCTCACACGGGAGCCTGTCTCACGCAAAAGCAGGGTTGCGGTCACGTTGTTAGGGAAAAGCGGGCAAGCAGCGAAATCTGTTTTTTGTGCGGTTGCTCGCCACGTTCCGGCTGCAGCTACCCGCTGTGCGCGAACGCGCGAACGCGCTGAGATCATCACGCTCTGTGCGGGGGTCTGGGGTAGTGTTGTTCCATTGAATGAACGGAGGAAATAATCACTACAACTACAACCCGACGGTAAGTCAAAGGTCCCACATCCGAAGACCACATTATCGCAGCACGATGGTCGGTCAAATGGGCAGTTGAATCCACTTGCGCATCCCCACAAGAGGCCGGAAAGAACGATGAGGCATGCCGCGAGAAATGCTCTGATCATCCCGCGTGGAGGAAGCTCCACAAACTCAGCGAGCGCTACGTCTCCTGAAGAAGCTGCGCTCGCAGAGGTCGCTGCAATTCTTGGTTCAGCTGGAACCTGAGCAGAGTCCGCATTTAGATCGACCGCTCGTAATTGACCCACATATTGCGCTCTAGGCATAGGAGGAGCCTACCACAGATACCTCGGCTAAGGATCTTTTTCCGGCTCACGGTGCCTTGCCAAGGACACCTCAAACGAACTGGAGCGAACACCTCCGTAGCATACTAGCGGTCAGGAGTGTGCAGGAAAGCGGGATGACGGGATCCTAGTTCTCTGGTATGTCCATTCCAGCTATGACTTCCCAACTCCGCGTTTTTGCCATCAGCCTACTATTTGTCGTCGCCCCCGCCTACGCAGAACGTTTTGAACTGGAGAGTTCAAACGACTCCCTTGTAGGTGCCATTCGATATGTAAAGGTTAGAGATGACGAGACATTAGTAGATATCGCCCGCGAGTTCGACATTGGGTACGACCAGATCGTCAAGGCCAACCCAGGAGTGAACCGGTGGCTCCCTGGCGAGGGAACGAAAGTGGTTATCCCTCAGATGTATATCTTGCCAAGCGCGGCCCGAAAGGGACTGGTGCTCAATATCCCGGAGTTGCGGCTGTATTTTTATCCAGCAGCTCCAAAGGGCATGCCGCAACAGGTCATGACGTTTCCAGTAAGTATCGGGCGTATGGACTGGAGGACACCTCTGGGGACGACGAGGATTGTTGCGAAGGAGCGGGATCCGGTCTGGAGGCCTACAGCTTCTATCCGGGCGGAGCATGCGAGGGAAGGAGATCCCCTTCCGGAGGCTATTCCAGGGGGTGATCCAACGAACCCACTCGGTCGATTCGCTCTAAGACTGGGCATTCCGAGCTATCTCATACACGGAGTCGATGAACGGAAGGCGTTCGGCATCGGAATGCGTGTTACCCACGGGTGCATTCGGATGTATCCAGAGGATATTGAGTCCCTCTTCCCTCTGGTTTCTGTAAACACCTCAGTGCTACTTCTGGACGAACCGATCAAGATTGGGCGCTTTGGGGATCGAATATTCCTCTCCGTGCATCAGCCCCTTGAAGAGGGCGAGGACGATGGGGCTCCACCTGCTCCCAGCATCTCTGTGGAACAGGCATTCAGAGAGATTCGAAACAAACTAGGGCCGTCGGTTATGATTGATGAGGCTCAGATCGCGGAGATAACAGAGGAGGGAAACGGGATTCCACATGAAATTGCTCGAACGTCGCCCTTTGATAGCGAAAGAACTCGCCAAGAGACACAAACACCCGGCACCCCGAAAACCATCACTGACGAGTATAATGAGGCCATGTCACGATACCTCTCTACCCGTACCACGCCATTGCCGCCTACGGAGCGAGAGATAGGCCGCAGAGCTCCCCCCTCCACCGACGAAGATGACGACGACGATGTACGCCGCTACCTCCAGGAGCGCTATTAATTCCGCGTATTAGAGACCGCGCGGTAGATACTGCTTTACTTGACGGCTGACTAGACAGCGGCAAGGAAACTTTGCCCGAATAGACCTGAGCTGCGCACACACGACTCAGGGCCTGTGACAGGTATTTGGTTCAGACCCGCGCCGTATCAGTGACGGCGCGGGCGAAGAGCAACTCTCTACTTGTACATGGAGCGCTTGAAGCTTCTGTTGAGCATCTCCTCAGAGCGAGCTGCACGAGCCTCTGCATCCTGTGCAACACGCCGAGCGTCCTTGGCCGCCTCAAGTGCCTCATCAGCCTTACGGCTAGCCTCTTGAGCCTCATCTCGGGCAATCTGAACATCGCCCGTGGTTGCACAGCCCATAGAAACGAATGCACCCACCGCCAACGCAATAAGTCCCATCTTTCTCATGATTTTTTCCTCCTTTACTCACGTTTGTTAACCGAACTCATCTACACCCTACGCGGGATCTATTATCTGCGCCACCCCTCCGTCTCAGAGACCGCGCGCACGGAAACTAGCGAATCTCAACCTGAGTACCGGCCCTGATAAGGGTAGACAATTCGCGTATCTGCTGATTATCAACAGCAACACAGCCGGCGGTCCAATTCGCCAGGTCATGGATTGATGGACTTCCTTTACCGAGACCATAAATCTCCCCCTCCTCCCCGTCTCAGAGACCGCGCGCACGGAAACTAGCGAATCTCAACCTGAGTACCGGCCCTTATAAGGGTAGACAATTCGCGTATCTGCTGATTATCAACAGCAACACAGCCGGCGGTCCAATTCGCCAGGTCATGGACTGATGGACTTCCCCTCCTCCCCGTCTCAGAGACCGCGCGCACGGAAACTAGCGAATCTCAACCTGAGTACCGGCCCGTATAAGGGTAGACAATTCGCGTATCTGCTGATTATCAACAGCAACACAGCCGGCGGTCCAATTCGCTATCTGATGGATTGAAGGACTTCCTTTACCGAGACCATGAATACCTATAAATCCCCCCAGAGCTGTATCCTGAGGAGGAATCTGTTGCCGCTCGAATGCCGACTTAATTCGATTCAGGGTTCGACTATCTATCACACCGGCTTTGTATCCGCGCTCAGCATCCGCCACCGATGGGTATGTCAGGCCGATAAAGTGGGTAAATTTGCTCTGTCTTCTAATCCACCCAACGGTATATAGCCCCCGCGGAGTCACATCATCCCCCGCTCTTCGCTTCTCTTTAACCCCGGCGGCACCGAACGCCACCCCTTCGAATACAACGGGAGGGCCACTCTTTCGATAAACCGTCATCCGCTTAGCTCGACTCTCAATTAAGATCCAAGGGTCGGACCGCTGCGGCTCCATCACAATTGGAGGCGATGGCTCTTTAAGTTGTGGGGTTCCTACCCAAAAGCACCCGCCAAGGGCCAGCAACGAGCAGTAAGCAAGCCAAAAGCAATACCGAACAGTTGTCATAGCCAATTCTTCTCACACACGGCCCGATACCACACCCCTGATCTTGAGGATGAAAATAAGATTACAAGGCAAAAAGAGGGCAATAAAAAGGGGCCTCGAGGGCCCCTTTTTACGCTATGTGTAGCGGATTAGAACAAGCCCTGGAGACTCTCCAGAGAGGTCTGATTCATCTTGTAATCAGACTGTGGCTTCTTCTGAGGCTCAGCCTCTTCGCCCTCTACTCGAACGTGACGAGCCTGGTACGCCTCAACCCCCGAACCTGCGGGGATAAGACGGCCCATGATCACGTTCTCCTTGAGACCACGGAGGTGGTCCACTCGGCCTGATACTGCAGCTTCTGTGAGAACCTTTGTCGTCTCCTGGAAGCTCGCTGCCGAGATGAATGAATCCGTCGACAGAGCTGCCTTCGTAATACCGAGCAAGAGCGGCTCATACGTTGCAGGCTTTCCGCCGTTTGCCACCACACGTTGATTTTCATCAACTACACGGAAGCGCTCAACGTTGTCACCTACGAGGAATGAGCTATCACCGAACTCGCTCACCTTCACGCGCTTAAGCATCTGGCGAACGATAATCTCGATGTGCTTATCGTTGATACGCACACCCTGAAGTCGGTAAATTTCCTGCACTTCATTTACAAGGTATGCAGCAAGCGCCTTAACACCCTCAATACGAAGGATGTCGTGCGGATTTACTGCACCATCGGTAAGAACCTCACCCGCCTTCACACGGTCACCACGCTGGACAACAACGTGCTTCGTCTTGGCTACAAGGTACTCTCGTGGCTCTCCAAAGTCAGGAGTAACAACGA
>JBIJBZ010000049.1:0-19094 GCA_044344945.1 Bdellovibrionota bacterium
TCCCTCGCCCGTTGTCTCGGCTGGTGTCTCTGCCGCAGCCTCGGCTGTTTGCTCCTCAACCAACTCGACATCGAGACAGAGCGATTGGAGCTCCTTCATCATTACGTTAAATGATTCTGGGAGACCCGGCTCAAGGACATGCTCGCCCTTCACAATCGACTCGTACATACGGGTTCGACCAGCTACGTCATCGGACTTAACAGTGAGGAACTCTTGGAGTGAGTACGCAGCACCGTATGCCTCAAGTGCCCACACCTCCATTTCTCCAAGTCGCTGTCCTCCAAACTGCGCCTTACCACCCAGCGGTTGCTGAGTAACAAGTGAGTAGGGCCCGATTGAACGTGCGTGGATCTTATCGTCAACCAAGTGGTCAAGCTTCAGCATGTACATCACACCCACCGTTGCTTTCTCTGCGAACGGCTCTCCGGTGCGACCATCGTACAACTGAATCTTTCCATCATCCGGTGCTCCAACGAAACGCAAGAGCTCCTGAATATCAGCCTCACGCGCTGCATCGAATACCGGCGTTGCCAATCGAATGCCCTTCATCTCTCGACATGCAAGAGCTAGAAGATCTTGATCCGACAATCCCTCTACAAAGGCTGCATGAGAGCTTCCCTTGTAAGCCATGAGGAGAACGTTTCGAATCTCCTTCACGGTTGCCTTCTTTGACTCTGGCGTTGTCTCGATTCGATCAACACCTGTGAGAGGATCGATGACCGACTCAACCAAATCACGAATGCGACGTCCGATGAGGTACGAAGCCCACCCAAGGTGAGTTTCAAGGATCTGCCCTACGTTCATTCGAGAAGGTACACCGAGCGGGTTCAACACCATATCGACCGGAGTTCCGTCGGCAAGGTACGGCATGTCCTCCTGCGGAAGGACTCGGGAGAGAACTCCCTTATTTCCGTGACGACCAGCCACCTTATCACCTACCTGAATCTTGCGCTTGCTGGCGACGAAGACCTTAACCATCTTGATGATTCCAGGCGCAAGCTCATCACCTTCTTTGAGACGCTTAATCTTCTCGTTGAGGTGTGCGCGCTTATTGTTGATCAACTGGCCCGTGCTCATCACGACCTTGTTGATCTGCTCCTGAATCGACTCGTCTCCAACCTGAATATCACGGAGATACTCAAACGGAACGGCATTCAACACCTCTGCTGTCAGCTCCGCGCCCTTGGCAATCAACTCCGTCCGCTTGTCGTCAACAAGACGGGCCGATGTTGTTCGCCCCTTCAGCACACTGATAATACCCTTGAGCGCTGCATCCTTGAGGATGTTGATCTCATCACGCTGGTCCTGCTCAAGTCGCGCGATCTCGCGCTTCTCTAGCTCAATCGTACGCTCATCTTTATCGGTACCCTTTCGTGAGAAGACCTGCGCCGAGATAACAGTACCCTCAACTCCTGGTGGGAGTTTTAAGCTGCTATCACGAACCTCTCCAGCCTTCTCGCCGAAGATCGCCCGCAAGAGCTTCTCTTCAGGGCTGAGCTGAGTCTCGCTCTTCGGAGTGATCTTTCCAACGAGGATATCTCCCGGGCTAACTTCTGCTCCGATCCGAATAATGCCGGATTCGTCGAGGTTCTTCAGAGCCTCTTCACCCACATTCGGAATATCACGAGTGATCTCTTCCTTTCCGAGCTTCGTATCACGAGCGATACACTCAAACTCCTCGATGTGGACCGATGTAAACACATCGTTCTTCACGAGGTTCTCGCTGATGAGAACTGAGTCCTCGAAGTTGTATCCGTTCCACGGCATGAATGCGACCACGCAGTTTTGACCGAGCGCGAGCTCCGCCATATCGGTACTTGGACCATCAGCTATAACTTCATTCGCCTCTACCCGCTCACCGACGCGCACGATCGGACGCTGCGTCATACAGGTATTCTGGTTCGAACGTCGGTACTTAATGAGCTTGTAGATATCAACACCCGTATCAAGTGCATCATCCGACACTTTGTCAGCCTTGATAACGATACGCTCAGAATCAACCGACATCACGTGACCAGCACGCTTTGCAACAGCAGTTGCTCCTGAATCGCACGCCACTTTGTGCTCCATTCCAGTACCAACAAGTGGAGCCTGGGCAAGCAAGCACGGAACCGCCTGACGTTGCATGTTCGATCCCATCAACGCGCGGTTCGCATCATCATTCTCAAGGAACGGAATAAGCGATGCCGCAACGCTCACGATCTGCTTCGGACTTACATCAAGCTTTGTAACCTCTGCCGGGGGTACCAAGAGGTACTCACCATTTCGACGAACTGGAACAGCCGCCTCAGTTACATTTCCCTTCTTGTCCATCTCGATGCTCGCTGGAGCAATCGTCTCGCGCTCCTCTTCAAGAGCAGAGAGGTAGACCACGTCATCCGTTACACGGTGATTGTTATCTACCGCGCGATATGGAGTCTCGATGAATCCGAACTCGTTTACACGCGCGTATACAGCAAGCGAAGCGATAAGACCGATGTTAGGACCCTCAGGGGTCTCAATCGGGCAGATACGACCGTAGTGAGTTGCGTTAACGTCTCGAACCTCGAAGCCTGCTCGATCACGAGTCAAACCGCCTGGTCCAAGGGCCGACAGCCGACGCTTGTGAGTAATCTCGGACAGCGGATTGGTTTGATCCATGAACTGCGAGAGCTGAGAAGACCCGAAGAACTCCTTAACTACTGCGGCCACCGGCTTGTAGTTAATGAGATCCTGCGGAACGAGGGTATCGATATCCTGCATTCCCATTCTCTCACGAACTGCTCGCTCCATACGAACGAGGCCGATTCGGTACTGGTTTTCGATCAACTCGCCAACTGCACGAACACGTCGATTTCCGAGGTGATCAATGTCGTCGATTGAGTAACGCTGAGCATCTGTAGAGTTACGAAGCTCTAAGAGGTAGCGAACCGTCTCCTTAATGTCATCTGGGGAGAGAACGCCCTGATCCATCGGAGGAGCCTCACGACCCTGCGAGATGTAGAGCTTGTGGTTCAACTTGTAGCGGCCGATATCCGAGAGATCGTATCGCTCTGCGTTGAAGAAAAGATTCTTAAATGTCGCCTGAGCAGTCTCAGGACGCGGAGGATCACCCGGACGGAGACGTCGGTAGATCTCTACCAAGCTATCGATCGTTGGACGACCCGAGAGACGAGAGTAGAGAGAATTATCTCCTGCCATCTTGTCAGAAACGAGGGTCTTCCAGAGCGACTCACCAATGTGATTATCGTCTACGTAGAGAACGCGAAGTCTGTCGAGACCGAGCTCACGTTGAGCGGTGATAGTACCCTTCTCTACGACCTCGCCCTTCGAATTAACCTTGTCGTTCGTGAGCTCTTGGCCCGCATTAACGACGATCTCGAACTTCGAGCAGATGTTCTTAGCCTCCTTTTCGTCAGACTCCAGCACAACAGAGCCCACTCGCTCGCGGATGATATCCCAACCAACGAGAACCTCACCCTTCTCAGCCACGACCTCGCCCGTCTTGCCGTTCACAACGGCATCAGTCGCCTGAATTACCGTCTCTGCTGCGATCATGCCAGCAACTGCCTCTGGAGCGATCTCGATCTCCTCGATGCCCGCTTCACGCAAGCGACGAATTACAGCCTTATTGAACTTTCCGCCCTGCTTAACGAGGGTCTTGCCGGCGCCCTTGATTTCACGGAAGGACTTCTGGCCATCCAACTGGTCAGCCTTGAACTCCTTGGTAACTGCACCACGCTTACCGAAGACAATCGTGTCCGTCTTGAAGTACGAAGCAAGAATATCGTCGGCTGACATACCAAGAGCTCGGAGCAGCACCGAAGCGTTCAACTTCCGACGACGGTCGATTCGAACGTGCAGGATGTCCTTCACGTCGAACTCAAAGTCGATCCATGAGCCACGATAAGGAATTACTCGAGCCGAGTAGAGGAGCTTTCCAGAAACGTGGCTCTTACCGTCATCATGGTCGAAGAACACACCTGGAGAACGGTGGAGCTGGCTTACGATCACGCGCTCTGTACCGTTAATGACGAACGTTCCACGCTCGGTCATGAGCGGGATTTCGCCGAAATAAACCACATCCTCTTTTAGCGCGCTTAAGTGTCGCGCACCTGTCTCCGGATTCACATCCCACAAAACGAGCTGGATGGTGACGCGCAGCGGAGCTGCCCACGTCATGCCGCGGTCGCGGCACTCATCCATGTCGTACTTCGGAGTGCCGAGGTTGTACGACACGAACTCCAACGATGCGGTGTTGTTGTAATCCCGAATCGGGAACACCGATTTGAACACTTTCTGAAGACCGATGTCTTCGCGTTTTTCTGGCTCAACCGAGGCTTGGAGGAAGCGCTCGTACGAACTCTTCTGAATCCCAATCAGATTTGGAATCTCAGCGATCTCGTTGATTTTTGAATAGCTTTTGCGAAGGCGAAGGTTGGTCTTGATTTTCGATGTCATAGGTAAGTGACTCTAACGGCAAAAAGCTCACCGGTCGGTTAGGACCTGATGAGCTCTTGCCTCTGTAACCGTCCCTGCGATGGTGTGACAGGTGCCACTCCACGGGGCTCGGTACCAAAACAGTAGCGCCGATACACTTCCAGCATGGTCACTGCCACGAGCCACACCCTGAGCTCTTAGGGATGTGCTGCGGAGCGCCACAACAACCTGGAAACTGGCTAACTACCTAACAATGAACGCCGGGCACATGGCGTTTCCACGACGCGCCCGGATGATAGGCCAAGTTGCCGATCTAGGGAAGCCCTTGGACCAGCCGGCCCTGGGGCCCGTTCTTCGAGAGCATCAGCTCGGTCTGCTGACCGGGCCAAAACTTGGTTCGAATAAGGGCTCAACCAGAGCCGTTAAGCTGGACTACTTGAGGGATGCCTTAGCGCCGGCTTCCTTGAGCTTCTTAACGAAGTCCTCAGCCTCAGCCTTAGCAACAGCCTCCTTGACGAGCTTTGGAGCGCCGTCAACAAGGTCCTTAGCCTCCTTGAGGCCAAGTCCGGTGATCTCACGAACAACCTTGATCACCTTAACCTTCTCAGCGCCGGCATCATCAAGCATGATGGTGAACTCGGTCTTCTCCTCTGCAGCGGCAGCGCCACCTGCAGCTGGAGCACCGCCAGCCATCATTGCTACTGGAGCAGCAGCGCTAACGCCGAGCTCCTCTTCCAGCTTCTTTACCATCTTGGCAGCATCCATCAGGGACAGGCCCTTGATGTAATCTACAACGCCTTCAAACGTATAGGCCTCAGACATGGTTTTACTCCTTATACTAACGACACACTAAAATTAACGTTTACTCACTCCCTACCAGCAACCGCGATTACGCAGCAGCCGACTCTCCTCCGAGCTTCTTGCGGTATGCCTCTATGGCACGAACCAACTGAGCGCTTGGCTCTGAGAGAACTCGAACCATTCGCGTAGCAGGCTCCAACATGAGTCTTAGCAACATAGCGAATGTCTCCTCACGGCCCGGCATCATCGACAACGATGTAACACCGGCTGGATCGACAAAAGCGCCATCTAGCCAACACCCTTTCACTCGAAACTTTTCATTTTCCTTTGCGAACTTCGCAAGCACCTTCGTCGGCGCAATCGGGTCCTGATCGCAGGTAACTACCAACGTTGGACCAACAATCGTCGACAGGAACCGCTCAACCTCTGACTGCGAAGCGCCCTGCTCTCCGGTAACCTTGCTGACTGCGAGACGAGCGAGCGTGTTTCGCACAACTCGTGCCTCTGAACCAGCTTTTCGCAACTCACGTCGAAGATCCGTCATCTTCGCTACTGTAAGACCGCGATAGTCCGCGCAAACAGCGACCTGAGATCTGGTGAATGTCTCCGCCAAGAGCCCCAGTTCCGCTACTTTCTCTGACCTTTCCATACTGCAAATCCTTTAGAATTCTCGGTTCCTGTTCAATTCCTTACGCTCTGATAGGTGCAACATCGAGAGCAATGCCTGGTCCCATCGTCAACGAAACCGATGCGCTCTGGAGGTATACTCCCTTGCTTGAGGATGGCTTTGCACGATTAAGAGCCTGGAACAACGCCTGCACGTTCTCCTGAATCTTTGCACTTCCGAATGAAGCCTTACCAACTGCAGCGTGAACGATTCCCGCCTTATCAACGCGGTACTCTGCTCGGCCCGACTTCACCGACTTTACCGTCTCTGCCACCTCGAAGGTAACGGTTCCAATCTTGGGCGATGGCATCAAACCACGCGGACCAAGAAGCTTACCTACCTTACCGACTTGAGCCATCATATCTGGGGTTGCGATAACGCTGTCGAAATCGAAGAAACCACCCTTGATCTTTTCAGCGAGGTCATCAGCACCAACGATGTCTGCACCAGCAGCCAACGCTTCTTGAGCCTTCTCACCTTTGGCGAACACAGCTACTCGAACCGTCTTGCCGAGGCCATGAGGCAACGCGATAGAACCACGAACGTTCTGCTCAGCCTTCTTAGGATCGACTCCCAATCGAACAGAAACCTCCACCGTCTCGTCGAACTTCGCCGACGCAGTGCTTGCTACTACGGCGCATCCCTCTTCCAAGCTGTACAACTTTCCAGCCTGAACCTTAGCTCTCGCCGCCCGAATTCGCTTTCCTTCCTTTTTGCGAGCCATAAAATCAACTTTACTCGAATGATTAAAACTTTTTATCTGTTCTATCTTGCCTCTGGCGGCTATCCTTTTGAGTAGTCCCGCTCCCCGGAGTTTTTGAGCGTTTTTAAGCGCTATCACGGCCTTAAGACCGCACCTCAGCAGGGAGCCGCCCCTCTTATCAAGGAGCCGGTAGCCTAGGGATTAACCTCCTAGAAGTCAATATCTCCAGGCCTATTTAGATAACATCAACTCCCATACTTCGGGCTGTTCCGGCTACGATCTTGAAAGCCGCCTCTTCGTCATGGCAGTTGAGATCCGCCATCTTCTGCTTGGCGATCTCATAGACCTGAGCCTTTGTGATCCTACCCACTTTGTCCTTGTTCGGGACCGCGGAGCCCTTTTCGAGCTTGATGGCCTTCTTGATGAGGAAGGATACTGGAGCAACCTTCATCTCGAAGGTGAACGAGCGGTCCTTGTAAACAGTAATAATTACAGGAACAACCTCTCCGATCTGCTTCTGCGTCTTGGCGTTAAACTGCTTGCAGAACTCCATGATGTTAACGCCGTGTTGACCGAGTACCGGACCGATTGGAGGAGCTGGATTAGCCTGTCCACCCGTAACCTGCAACTTGATAAACGCTGTAATCTCCTTTGCCATCTGAACCACCCTTTACTTCAAAAATCCGTTGACTTGAAAAGTCACCGCCAGCCCCTTAAAACGGGCTAACTATTTAAATAAACTAACACTTCTCCACTTGCATGAAATCGAGCTCGACTGGAGTAGCGCGACCAAAGATGCTGATTAACACCTTCACCTTGCCCTTCTCCGGACGAACCTCCTCGATAGTTCCATTGAACTCTGCAAATGGGCCATCGATCACCTTCACTGCATCGCCCTGCTCGAAGTTCATCTTTGCTCGAGGTGAGGCTGCCCCCTCCTCTACCTGACTGAACACTCGCTGAACCTCTTCCTCTGACATCGGAACTGGACTCGTCGCGTCACCCACAAAACCGTTTATTTTTGGGGTCTCCTTGACCAAGTGCCACGTCTCCTCATTCATCACCATCTGAACGAGAATGTACCCTGGGAAGAACTTGCGAGTTGAGGTCTTCTTCTGACCCTTGACCAACTCAACAACAGTCTCCTGCGGTACATGAACTTCACCAAAGAGGTGGGTCAGATTATTGAGGCGAATACGCTCCTCAAGAGCCTGCTTGGCCTTGGACTCAAAGCCTGCATATGCCTGAACAACGTACCAATTCATTTTTTGCTCTGTCGTGCTCGTAGATTCCATACCGTTTCCTCTCTAACAACCGCCTTAGCCGATCATTTTTCCCATCAGCCAGTTGAACGTAAGGTCCATTACAAAGAGGCACATCGAGATAAACACGATGATTAAGAGGACTACTCCGGTCATCCGAATCGTCTCCTGACGAGTCGGAGAGCTCACCTTCTTGAGTTCCTCAATACTCTCCGTAAAGTACCCTGCGCCACGCGAAATTATCGATTCCGACGAAGCATCAGCTACCTTATCATTCATTTTAAATCCCTATTAAAATCAACAGGTTCAACTCAAAAGAAGCCTGCGCCGGTTGCTCCCAGAGGCCCCAGGAGCGTCCCATACACACCGCGGGGAGTAGCCGCCGTGTAGAGAGCAGTAAGAGAGAACTTTGCAAACCTGAAGGATCGGCCTTACGACCGATACCCCATGTACGATGGGGGAACCTACCAAAAATTCGAGCCCTGAGCAAACGGTGTGGCTAACATTCTGAAGCGCCCTGTTAGTTAGCTAGCACCCCACCCGAAATAGCCTCCAGTTTGGTTGAAAGGACCCCCTCTACATACTCTTTGACCGCTGGAACCTGGACCGACGAGAGGACTTCGCTGGCAAACGCGTGCACCAGGAACGCCCTTGCGTCATCTCGCCCCACACCTCGGGACTGCAGGTAGAACATCGCATCACTGTCGAGCTGCCCGACCGTTGCACCGTGCGTACACTTCACGTCATCAGCCCAGATCTTGAGCTGCGGCCGCGACTCAATACTCGCATCCGATGAAAGCAACAACGCTTGGTTCGACTGAAACGCGTTAGTCTTCTGCGCGATCTTGTCGACGGTTATAGTTCCTGAGAATACGCCCTTACTCTCGCCGGCGTAGATCCCCTTAAAATGCTCACGACTCTCAGCCGACGGCTGCTGGTGATGAATAACCGTCGTATTGTCTACATGCTGCTTCTCAGACAGAAGAGAGAGCCCATTCAAGACAGCCTGAGCGCCTGCTCCACCAAGGGCAACATTAGCGTTATTTCGCACAAGCGCACCGCCGAAGGAGAAGATATGTGTCCGAACGGTAGAACTCTGCCCCTGCTGCACCGTTACACCAGAAACATGGTACGCACACTGAGACTCACTCTGAATTCTGTAGTAATCAACTATCGCACCCGATGCCGCATGGATCTCCGCCACTGGCAATGAGAGATACCGAGCACCTGAAACTCCAAAGTGAGATTCAACAACGACAAGCTGCGATGCATCCTCCGCATCGATCAAGATCCGAGGTGTGATAACACACCCATCTGCGCCCTCCGTTGATAGGTGAATCACATGGATTGGCGCCTTAATCACCGCGCTACGAGCCGCCGAGATGCACACACAGTCTGACAGCAACGAGGTTGCCAGCGCAGCAAATGATTCCTCACGGTGCAACCCGAGAGCCCCAATTCGCTCGCTCTGGCTTGATGCGGAACCATCGGCAAGACGCGAAACTGTGAGGCCCTGCGCCGCACCCTGGGTCGAAAGCGCCTCTGAAAAGCAACCGTTGATGAACACCAACTCACAGACCGGAGCGAGCCCCGAGATGCGAGCGCCCTTGAGAAGCTCTGCTACTTCCTCATCCCCTGCTGGCGCGGCCCCGAATCTAAACTCACCCTGAGCTATCGCTTCAGTGTTCGTATATTTCCAGGCCTCAAGCTTCGGCGTTGGAAAGAGAAGCTTCTCCCAGACCGCCCGTGCCTCGGCGATTACACCCGAGAGGTGAGCGTTCGTATTCTGCTGCACGCCCTCGGCCGTGGCCAGAGCTGCAGCCGTCCATTCCTTGCTATCCCCAATCGGAGCTCGAACTCGTACCACTGAACTCATCCTCGCAACCTCATTATGCCGAAACAGACTCTCTGAACGCCGCATATCCGCGACTCTCAAGTTCAAGAGCGAGCTCCTTGCCACCCGACTGAACGATCCGACCATCGATCATTACGTGCACAACATCTGGCACGATATAGTTCAACAACCGTTGGTAGTGCGTAATAACCAACATTCCGCGTTCTGGAGAACGGAGTCGGTTAACTCCCTCTGCGACTGTCTGAAGAGCGTCGATATCGAGCCCCGAATCAGTCTCATCTAGGATTGCTAACTTTGGCTCAAGCACCGCCATCTGGAAAACTTCGTTGCGCTTCTTCTCGCCACCCGAGAACCCCTCGTTCACAGCACGCTGCAGAAGCTCGTCACTCAGCTCAAGGAGCTTTGCCTTCTCTTTAACGAACGTCGCAAATTCACGCACTGCCAGAGGCTTTAAACCTCGATGCTCACGGATCGAATTGAGAGCGGTGCGGAGGAAATAGGTGGTCAACACACCGGGGAGCTCAACCGGATACTGGAATGCGAGAAAGAGCCCTTCGCGAGCACGAACCTCGGGGTCCATTTCCAGGAGATCCTTCCCATCGAACGACACCTGCCCGTTTGTTATCTCGTAGCCCTCTTTTCCGCAGAGGATGTTCGCGAGGGTGCTCTTGCCCGAGCCGTTTACGCCCATGATAGCGTGCACCTCTCCTGGCTTGACCTCCAAGTTGATCCCCTTCAGGATCTCTCGTCCATCACCCTCAATTCGCGCGTGCAGATCAGAAATTTTCAAAAGACTCATACTTCCACCTTATCCAACACTTCCTTCGAGACTAATTTCCAAAAGCCGCCGCGCTTCCACGGCGAACTCCATCGGCAACTCGTTCAAAACTTCTTTGCAGAAGCCATGCACGATCATCGAAACCGCATCCTCGGTCGCGATGCCCCGCTGATTGCAGTAAAAAATCTGATCCTCTCCGATCTTCGACGTTGAAGCCTCGTGCTCAACGGTCGCCGTCGGATTCTTGACCTCAATGTAGGGGAAAGTGTGCGCACCGCATTCATTCCCCATCAGCATGGAATCGCACTGCGAGAAGTTTCTAGCGCCTTCAGCACCCTTCATGATCTTTACCAAACCACGGTACGCGTTTTGGCTTCGACCAGCCGAGATCCCCTTTGAAACGATAGTGCTCTTGGTGTTCTTACCGATATGGATCATCTTGGTGCCCGTATCGGCTTGCTGCTTGTTGTTCGTAATCGCAACTGAATAGAACTCGCCAACTGAGTTATCCCCTTTGAGGATACAGCTTGGATACTTCCAGGTAATCGACGAGCCGGTCTCAACCTGCGTCCACGAGATCTTGGAGTTGGCACCAGCACACAATCCACGCTTCGTTACGAAATTGTAAATCCCGCCTTTGCCGTCCTTATCTCCGGGATACCAATTTTGGATGGTTGAGTACTTAATCTGAGCACTTCCAAGGGCAACCAACTCGACAACGGCTGCATGCAATTGATTCTCATCACGCATCGGCGCCGTACAACCTTCCATGTAACTCACATAACTACCCTCATCAGCAACGATCAAGGTTCGCTCGAACTGGCCCGTCTTAGCCGCGTTAATTCGGAAGTATGTTGAGAGCTCCAACGGGCACCGAACTCCCTTTGGCACATAGCAAAATGAACCATCGGTAAAAACAGCCGAGTTCAGTGCAGCAAAGAAATTATCGGAAGCCGGAACAACTGAACCGAGGTACTTCTGCACCAACTCAGGATGGTTTTGAATCGCCTCTGACATTGAACAGAATATAACGCCAACCTCTTCAAGCTGCTTTTTGAAGGTCGTAACAACCGACACGGAGTCAAAAACGGCATCGACAGCTACACCTGCGAGCGCTTTCTGCTCATGCAGCGGGATTCCAAGCTTCTCGTAGGTTTTCAGAATCTCTGGATCGACCTCCTCAAGACTCTTAGGCCCCTGTCCTGTCTTGGGCGCGGAGTAGTACACGATGCTCTGATAATCAACGGGGGGATATTCAACGAACGCCCAGTGCGGCTCCTGCATCTTAAGGAAGCGCTGGTAGGCCTTGAGACGCCACTCGAGCATCCACTCCGGCTCACCTTTCTTCTTCGAGATTGCGGCTATCGTAGCCTCGTTAAGGCCTGGAGGCAGCGAGTCAGCTTCCACGTCAGTGTAGAAACCGTACTTGTAGTCCTGACTGGTAAAATCATCCAAGATATCTGTGCTCATGCGCTAAAGCCTTATGGTGGCGCCCGCTATGCCAGGCCCCGTACAACTACAGCCTCGTCAAAGGCCCCTTAGAGTACCCTGTTTGGGAAACTAAGTCCTCTTTTGGGGGCTAAAGACCGACATCCTCGGCTTGAGGTTTCAGAGGGTATCAATCTTGAATAGTTTATTCAAGTATAGGGGCTAACGTAACCCTCTGCAATCTCAATTACTTTTTGTTGAGCTAGCGTCAAATCAAACGATTTCAATCAACTAAGCTGACTGCCACTCCGGGGAAGCTCGGTACAGAACCCTCCAGGTTCTGAAAGAGCCATTTGAGGAGGTCCTGGTAGAACCGAAAGAGTGGCATGTGCTCCGCGATCTGCTCCCGCACCTGCTCGCGTCGACTCTTGAAACCAGCGTGACTCTCCCTCGTAAGGTGGTCACGCTCTCGCCAGAAATTCTCAAGGGTTTGAACCTGGATCTCAAAGAGGCGCCCATGCCACGACACGACAGACTTCAAAGCCTCCCAGCCACTCGCCTTGCCCTTATCCGTCAGATAGTTCTTTGTCTCGACAAACTGCAGAGCCTCCGCAGTTTTGCAGCTTGTGACCCCTACCGCTTTCAGCTCATCGAGACTCCAACGCTGCTGCTCAAGCAACGAGTGGAGGAGCGCAGCCTCCTCGGCCGAGCTGACCACTACCTTGATGCCGAAGACGTCTTTCACATAACTGCTTAAGTGACGGAGCTCTTTATCTCGCTTCACCAGCGAATCGAGGTTAAAAATTTCATCCACCACCTTATTCCAGAGCTCTTCTTCAGCCTTAATACGGCTTATGATCTTGTGAATTCCCTGACGATTGGCGCGTTTCGGTTGGTATTCTACGACGTTTGCCACCAAGGCTGGCGCGACCCAGTCATTTCCGTCGAAATACCTCAATTTTCGCAGCTGTCGACTCCCGAGATCTAAATCCATCGTTGAGTACAGATCCTGCCGGGAGATCGGCTGCATTAAGGTGAAGCGTTCGCCCGTTGATAGAACCTCCCCGATTACAACACTCTCCAATTGGTAATCGTGCACATATTTGTTGCACAACAGTTCACACAAGCGATGGAGCGACTCCTCTCCTTTTCGGATCATGCGATCGAATGCAGCCCGGCAGAGGCGAATATGAGCCCGAGAAAACTGCATCTGACAGCGTGCTTCAGGATGAGCCTGCAGCGCCTCTTTAATCTTATCGAGATAGGAAACCAGGTCGTTCAGGAGCGGCTCTTGACTCACCATCCAGAGTGGGGAGCGAGCGCGGGAAGCTTCAGTCGAATCGATGGCAAGGGTCGTCTCGGACGGCAGAGTCATACAATAGTTGGTAGCACTATCGAGGGATGATGAGAAGTGAAGAGACGAGAAATTGCCGAGAAGGCTCTACGCGAGCCAAAGAGTAACAGAGGCGTCACATACACGGTCGGAGGGAATCGAACCCCCAACCTGCGGATTTGGAATCCGCTGCTCTACCAGTTGAGCTACGACCGTAAGTGCGAAGGATGGTAACACAATCACTGAAAATGAAAAGGCGGAGAGCGGAGTAACGCAACGATGCTTGATGTAACACTGCTACTAAGCCAGACCATTTTGAGGGGCTCGCGGCTAGCACGAACGCCCCTGCGAGGCCAGACGCCAACGGAAGCCAGACGCCAACGGAGGACGGTCGACGAACGAACGAAGAACAGAAAGAAAAAGAATTGGTGAGAGAGGGATTCGAACCCCCGTAGGCCGGAGCCAGCAGGTTTACAGCCTGCCCCCTTTAGCCACTCGGGCACCTCACCAAATGAGTGGATTGGACGTAACTACCTTTTCTACCGGCAAAAGACAATGTCTCTCGCCCCTTTACCCCCTGCCCATTCCCCCTTCGCTAAAGCTATGGGGGACATGCATGCAAATCCTGGCGAAGCCAAGTTTGCATAGGAGCAACGGGTGCAGGATCACCTGCCCGTTCCCCCTTCGCTAAAGCTATGGGGGACATGCATGCAAATCTTGGCGAAGCCAAGTTTGCATAGGAGCAAAACTGGAGCCCATGACGGAACTCGAATCCGTGACCTCTTCCTTACCAAGGAAGTGCTCTACCGACTGAGCTACATGGGCGCGTCACGTTCAATAGGGCGGCATTATGATCAATCTGATGGGTCAAGTAAATACAGGAGGTTTGATGGTAGATGGGGAATTGAAATTTAATTATCAAGGGGATATGTTGCTCCTGGGTGCTGGCATAGCTCAATTGGTAGAGCAACTGATTTGTAATCAGTAGGTTCCCCGTTCAATTCGGGGTGTCAGCTCCAGTTTTCCCTTCGATTCCTCAGCTGGGCCTAGCATGATCCCGGAGCCCTATGACGTCGGACCGTTTTGAGGCACTTCTCAAATTTATACCAATCCTTGAATCGGACGCTTTGAAGGACGCCCACTCGGTTTACATTACAACTGGAGAATACCCTGCTCCAGTGCGAGATCTACAAGAGCAACTGAAAGCCACAAAGTTGGGATCAGAAGATGCGGACTGGCTGAGCTCGGTTGACCTCGCTCGACCCTATCTTCAGGAGCCTGACAAGATCCTTGATGCGGACTCAGCAACGCTCGACCGACTGATATCAATTGCTACCTACTCAGAGAAGTTCAATAAATCCCTCTTTCCGCACCTCTGCTCATCTGGATTTATGCTCGCGCTTCTCAAGCGAATGCGAGCGAGCAAACTCCACTGAAGCAGACCCAGCAGTATTAGTCCCATCCATCTCATACGCAGGCACCCCTCGAATTGCCCCCTTTCAGAGACATTCTACGCACCTCTACTTCCGCGCATCTGCTCGTCTGGATCTGCGGGAGACGCAGTTGCCCCGGCTCTTCAAGCGAATGCACACACCGCTATTCCGCTGATGACACCCCTCATAGCGGTTGGGGTGCGAACGCGGAAAGCTCTGTGACAGATGCAAGCAGGTATCTTTTAAGGTTGGCATACCTACTCGCGTAAACATTCATTACCTATGGGGAATACGATGAACTATCCACGATTATGTAAAACCGCCTCTCATACCTACTCTCTTGTGCTATCTGCACTGGGAGCGATCGCAACGTCCGCTGTATTTGCCTCCTCAATCGTGACTGCCCACAGTGAAGATGTTGCCATCGACCGCAACTCTCGGGCATTCAAAGAGGCAGAGGGCACTCTCACTAAATCAACGGGGGTCTATAAACAGATCTCCGAGGGGAAACACGGCAAGGTGCCCCAGTCAGTTCTCGATAAAACCCGTTGTGTTGCAATCTTCCCCGATACGGTGACCGTTTCAGCTGGACTGGGAGGAACTCACGGAGATGGTATCGGGTTCTGCAAGACAGCAACCGGCACCTGGCAGAATCCGATGTTTTTAAACCTGATCGGCGGAAGTATCGGACTACAAGCGGGGGTAAAATCAGCTGATATGGTTCTGTACATTATCGGCGACAAAGCGGTAGATGCCCTCAAGAAGGGAAGCTTCAAAGTCGGAGGGGAACTGAGCGCGGTTGCAGGCTCCTTCGATAAAACGTTACCGACGCCAAACGCCGAGGTTGTGGCATACTCGCGTGCGCAAGGGCTCTTCGTCGGAGCCGCTCTCGACGGGGTAAGCATATCTCGTGATGATAGCGACGAGCGCGCATTTTACGGCACTCGAGAGATGGCTCTCACGGAGAAGATCCCGGCCGACCTCGAGCAGGAGGTCAATAAACTCCGAAACGAACTCCCAACGCACGTCGGATAGATCTGGCGAGTTCTAGAGTTATTGGGAGCCGGGCTTTTTGCTCGGCTCCCTTTTTTAGGGTCTTCGACGTTTTTAGTGGGTGCTTTTGATGATATCGTGCACCTGCTCGTGCTCGTGAACGTACCCCGAAAACATGAACTCGCGCGCGCTCAACATAGCTTATAAACAACGCTAGTAAGCAGGAGCTCTCCGCTCTCGTGTTCGTCAGTGGAGATGTAGGTACGTGGGTGAATAAACCAACAGTAGTACTGCAATCCCTTGCGGGTACGTTCACGTTCAAGCGCACGAGCACGTGCGCGTAATAACCTCGTTTTTAGCTGGAAACTCAGCGGGTTATGCCGTAGCTCTGCCCCGCTACTACCCACTAATTCCGTCGATGAGCCCTTTTTTATTCACTCGAATCAGAGAAGCCACCTTCCCTCACGCTCACCGGATCAATACGCCGTGAAATATCAGCACATTAATTAAAAGCGGAAGTAAGGCCGCAATCAGAAGTTTGAGTGGAGAAATTCCGCCCTCAAAAAAGCGCGCCAAGAGCGTGTTTCCAGCCGGGTTTGGTGCATTCGCTATGATTGTGAGCCCACCGCCTGCAAGGGCACCGCTGACCACCGAGTACTTAAATCCATCGGAAAAATCCGGAACGAGCGAGGCGAGGTAGGTGATCGAAGCGTTGTCGTTGAATGCCGAGAGCACAACGCTACTCGCAAAGAGCGTTGTCTCGCCGAATCGGGAGAAGACCGGCTCAATCCACCACGCTTGAAAACTTCCGTGGATTACCAAACCAGCGAGGAAAAAACCAACCAAAAGAGCAGGGCGAAGAGAGACCGAACGTTGAAAATGGCGAGTGGCGTCAACGAAGGCTAGAAAAAAGAGGAACCCAATAATGACCAAACGGGCGCTCTCGGCATGAGCGACAGTCCAGGTTAGAAACACTACGTTTCCGAGGATTACAAAGAACGGCACCGACCTCTCATGCACTGGACCTGAGCGCTCCTCCCTTAGCTGGGCAGCAACACACATCTGTCGAAGCTCACGCCGAAATAACCACTGGTATGCAAGCGTGGAAGTCAGAACCCCGCAGAGAGCCTTAAGCCCAAATGTAGACCACACTACCTGCGTATCCCATCCCCATTCCCGAGAGACGATGATGATCGGCGGGGCTGCGAAGTTCGTTAATACTCCGCCTAGGGATATATTTGAAAATAGGATAGCCACTGTTGCATACGAGAGTGCGGTCGATGGACGATACCGAAAAAAGTGCTGTGCCAGTAAGATCGCGCAGATCGTCATTGCTGCGGGTTCGGTGATAAATGAGCCGAGAATTGGCCCCACCGTGAGCAACGTGCACCACCACGCAAAGGGAGTTCCACCCCCCCAGCCTGCCAACCGCGATAAGACGCTCTCGGCAAGATACAAAACAGGCTGAGTGGCCGCGATCGCCATCACTACGACGACAAATACCGCTTCGTTAAAGTGCACTCCTTTCTCAAGAAACGTCTCTGCAGCGCCCCACCCTTTTACCAGCGCTATCAGAGCCACAAGCGGTACGGCCCATACCCCGAACACGGCTTCAATCTCACCCAGGTAGTGCAGCACAATCGCAAGAGAGCTCGCTGGCTCGCGGTCGTCAGTGTCAGTAGCAGACCGTTCCAGCCACCGTAGATGGTTGCGCTCCTCAAGGCGCCTCGCCCAGCGAAGAAACATCGGCGCACAAAACGTGTGCACAATGGCGAGGAAAAAGATCGCTGTAGCAGCGAGGTTAAGGGGCTCTACCTGGATGCGATGTAACAGTACTTCGCTCAAGGACCCCAGGTGGGCATCATCGTACGCCTGCACCGGAAGCGGAAAGAGCTCCTTGGCCAGCGACGACACCGGCGTTCCCTCGCTCGCCGCGAGCAAAAGGACATTGTCTGTTAGAAATCCCCACCCCATGAAGCCCTTTGATTCTCAGCACCCTAGACATCACCCTGCCAAGGTGCCCACATGGTATGTCGGCCACTTACCTCTTAAACTCAACCGGCCTTCACGAAATCACGTTCTATTTATGACTAGCCGTTGGGCTACAACGACAACTCTCTGTTTTCAATGGTAGTGAGAGTAGTGGGAATCTCGACCTGTCGGTCAGATTTGCTTGAGATAGCGACCGTCCCCACGATAGCAATGGGATGCCCAAAAACAACATCACCAGTCACCGCGAGCGCAGTTGCATGCACTAATGACGGCAGACACTTCACACGCGCTTCAAAATCCCTCAAATGTCCGAAAAAGCGGGGATCGAGTGAGGCTATCGGGAGACCTGACGCAGCGCGCTCAGGATTAATGATCAGCGAGAAATCATCCGCGAGCTTATACACATCCGAACGGACTACGAGGAGATCGTTATTGGACTTCACCGGCGCAAACCTGCGCCGAGGAACCTGCAACGCACACGCCCCTTTGAACACCTCGATAGCAGCTCCCATCGCTGTTTCGATCTGAATTACCTTGTGGCTTGACCGATCACGAGGGTTCACGTTTTTTTTGTTACTGATGAGGGGTAACGGGATCACGCCGTCGTGGGCACGAGCCACTTCTACCACGGCTTTTAGATCCAGCCATATGTTGTTCGTGTTAAACTGATTGTACCTAGAGACATCTTGAAACTCAGGGATGATATCCCCACCCGGAGCCGTCGGAGCCTGACTACTCTCCCGTAAAATGAGGCGACCCGTTGAACGACGACGCGCGAGATGACCCCCTTTTGCGTCAGCCTTCGTGCGTTCGGCGGTCTCCATTAAGAATGGCGCACCACTCTGCGCAAAAAAACCGAGGATACCGGGCTCAACCGTCGCTCCCAGGTTATCAGCGTTCGCTACAAATGCGTAGCGCTTGCCCATCGCAAGAAGCTTCTCTGCTAGGCCATTCGCCAAAAGAGCTGCGTAGATATCGCCGTGACCTGGTGGATTCCAGTTGAGCTCCTCATTCTCCTCTGCCGCCGGCATCATCGTGTCGAGGTAGATTTTCGGGTGCTTATGCTGCAGAAATGTTATCGGAAGACCGCCTGGACTCAGATCCGGATACTGATGCATAGCTTCTTGGACATCGCGGTCGGTGGAGAAGCTCGTCATGTGAATGAGCGGGATAGCAACCCCTACCGTGCCCCCTAACGTACGTAGTTGGTGCGCGATAATATCATTAAACGAGAGCTGCCCCTTCACCGTAAGAAGCGACTTTGCGCGCTCCAGACCCATCGTTGTTCCGAGGCCACCATTGAGACGGATCACAACCAATTGATCCAACAGAGCAGTGCCGGCTTTAACCGTATCAGCACAGGAGGTGACATCAACCAGCGTGGGAAGCTCTCGAACAGGCTCAATCTCCTCCTCGCTGATTACCCCCGT
>JBIJBZ010000060.1:0-16449 GCA_044344945.1 Bdellovibrionota bacterium
TGAAGTGGGCCGAGACAGCCGATGGTTTTCTGGCTCCTCTCGATGCGAAACCTACATGGATAAGCTCCGAGCACTCAAAACAGCTCGTACACCGCTGGAGAGCGCAGGAGATGGCGATTATGGTAGGAGGTGCCACTGCTGCTCACGACAATCCGCGTCTCACAGTGCGCGAAACTCAACTTTGCGATGAATTCTCTCAACCGCTCCAAAATCCTCTGCGTGTAACGATCGACACGCACGCCTCCCTCTCCCATTGCCTCAGTATCTTTAATGATGAAGCGGAGACGATTGTCTTCTCTCCTGGTGATGCCGGGCGCAGTAAAAACGTTACGCATCACCCCGTCACCGCCGATGCACCACTTCTTTCGCAGGTCTGCAGAACGCTGCATACCCGTGGCATCCTCTCTCTACTGGTTGAAGGTGGCGCAAAAACCTTGCAGGGGTTTCTTGATAGTGAGCTGTGGGACGAGATCCGGGTCTTTCGGTCTCACACAACCTTCGGCGCAGGTATATCGGCACCAGCCAAACCGACACCTCCTCATAGAGCAATCGAGTCTGGTGAAGACACCCTCATGCTCTATGCTCACCCTGAATTGAGTACTCGATTGGGGACTCAATACGGGCCCGCGAGAGTCCTCGAATCCGTGGAGATCTAACGCTGTTACAGTCAAACAACCATCTACTTCTACCTTTCGTTTCGGGCGAAAGCCGCGGTTTTACCCGAAATCCCAACACTACCCATCGCTGCGCGGTGATTATTGATAGTCGCTCTTATCTCTTACTGAGCGGATATGCTAAGAGTGTACTGCTCAGCTCCTGCGGGTCAGGTCTGATGTCGTACGCAGCACCCCATGTAGGTGCAGTGGATAGATCAAGTGAGTGATCGCGTACCCACGAGTGAAGATATGAAAAGCTCCCGCGAACACCTCCGCCTCGCTGAAGATGCTCAAGGCATCCGATTCTGGAAACGGTGGGGACCCTATGTCAGCGAGCGGTCATGGGGAACTGTCCGCGAAGACTATAGCCCTCATGGAGACGCATGGGGATTCCTGACCCACGATATGGCACGCAGCAAAGCGTATCGCTGGGGAGAAGATGGAATCGCCGGATTTTGCGACCGCTATCAGATCCTCGCATTCTCACTGGCACTCTGGAACGAGAAGGATCCGATCTTGAAGGAGCGTGCGTTTGGCCTCGTTCCTTCCGAGGGTAATCACGGAGAAGACGTGAAGGAGTACTACTTCTACCTCGACAGTACCCCAACGCACAGCTACATGAAGTACCTCTACAAGTATGTACAGTCTGAATATCCTTACTCCCAGCTTATCGAGGAAAACAAACGCCGCGCGGGCAAGGGCCCCGAGTATGAATTGCTCGATACCGGTATATTTGATCACGATCAATACTTCGATGTCTTCGTGGAGTACGCGAAAGAGGACGACGAAAGTACGATCATTAAGATCACTGCGCATAATCGGGGTCCAACGCGGGCTCCCCTGCACCTGATTCCTCAGCTTACATTTCGAAACGCATGGAGTTGGGGCCCTGAGCGCAAGGCAGAGCCGAAACTACGCCTACGCTCACAAGGCGCAGATGGAATTACCCTTGAAGCCGACGACTCTGGCACCGACCTGATCGAAAACATCACCTATAATTACAAACTTGGCCCCCTCTTCCTGCACGGACCTGCCGGCGCACGGCCACTCTTCACTAACAACGAATCGAACTGTGAACGCCTCTATGGAACACCCAGTCGTTCACCGTTTGTGAAAGACGCATTTCACAGAGCTATCATCAACGGTGAATCCTGCGTTAATCCCGAACACATCGGCACCAAAGCCGGGCTCCACTATCGGCTGGAAATCGAGCCTGGTGAGAGCCAGAGCATTACGCTCTACCTGGGGCGAGATTCGAGCGGTGCTCCGCTCCAGCGATCTGAGAACGTTCTGTATGAACGTCTACAAGAAGCCAATGAGTTTTATGAAACCGTCCACCCCTCACGCGCGTCCGCAGATGAGAGGTTGATTCAACGTCAAGCGCTCGCGGGCCTCCTGTGGAACAAACAGATGTACCTCTTTGATGTTGAGAAGTGGTTTGAGGGAGATGACCCAAGTTTTCCCCCACCCCAACAGCGAACCAAGATCCGCAATGTTCACTGGAAGCACCTCAACTCGATGCGCATCCTCTCGATGCCAGACACCTGGGAATATCCCTGGTTTGCGGCCTGGGATCTCGCATTCCACTGCGTTTCACTTGCGCTCGTAGATCCTGATTTCGCCAAAGAGCAGCTCTGGTTCATGTTGTTCGAGCAGTTTCAACATCCAAACGGACAGATTCCGGCCTACGAGTGGGAGTTTTCGGATCTAAATCCCCCTGTGCAAGCGTGGGCGGTGTGGCGGGTATTCCACTTAGAACGTGTGAAACACGGCAAAGCCGACCGAGATTTTCTGGAGAAGTGCTTCCACAAGTTACTTCTTAATTTCACCTGGTGGGTTAACAAGGTCGACTCGGAAGGAAACAACATCTTTGAGGGTGGGTTCCTCGGACTCGACAACATCGCTCTTATAGACCGCAGCGAAACACTGCCAGAAGGATTTAAGCTCGAACAAGCCGATGCCACCGGCTGGATGGGCTTCTTTGCACTGGTGATGATGAGAACAGCGCTTGAGCTCGCCAAGGACTCTCCGGTGCATGAATCCCTTGCGACCAAGTTTTTTCAACACTACGTGTACGTTGGCGCCGCTCTCAAGAACATGGGAGGCAGAAACGTCTCCCTCTGGGATGAAGGAGATGGATTCTTTCACGACCTGCTCAGGTTTCCTGACGGCTCATACCACCCCTTAAGTGTTCGATCACTTGTCGGCATCATCCCACTCTATGCCGCAGAACGCCTTGAGATGCGCTGGCTTGAGAACTTCTCGGACTTTCGCAAGCGTCTCGAGTGGTTCCTTAAGAATCGACAAGACCTCGTTCAGAGCTGCTGTTATCCGATGCAACACGGTGATGATACCTCATGGGTACTCACCATCTTTGATCAAACGCAGCTTTTGCGGCTCTTAGAGCGAGTATTTTCATCTGATGAGTTCCTCTCTGAGTATGGAGTTCGAAGCCTCTCACGCTTTCATTACGACCACCCCTTTCGTCTCGCAGGGCGGGAAGTACGCTACGAACCAGCGGAATCGGAGTGCAAACTAAAGGGAGGAAACTCGAATTGGCGCGGTCCGATCTGGTTTCCAACCTCATTTCTTATTATCGAATCCCTAAAGAAGCTGAGCAAAGCATATCCTCCCGGCTACACGATCCCTCAACCTGACGGCAGCACGGTGACCTTCACGGATCTCGCCCAAAATATCGCCGATCGTCTCATCGCTATCTTCACGAGAAATGAACGTGGTGAGCGCCCGGTATTCGGAAACTGCAAAAAGTTCCAGAACGATCCTCATTGGCGTGACTACATCCTCTTCTATGAATATTTCAACGGCGACGACGGCTCAGGCCTTGGCGCATCACACCAGACTGGGTGGACGGCACTCGTTGCTACACTGATTGATGAGTGGCGAGGATAAGGTCTGCTTCGGCTTAACACCCGAGAAATAGAATTGCGTCTACATTCCTAAATCAGCCGAGTAGCCAGCTAGGGTGTATGTATGAATCCACTCCGAATGTAAGTGGCACGTTACTTATAGGAACAATTTCTCTTTCAGTGATTTAATTCAGCTTTGTCCGTCCTCAAAAGAGCTGTGGCTTTCACCAGTCTCCTAACAGAGAAGTGTGATTGCGGGGGGCCTTCAAGTACCCTGAGTTGGTTGCTGTTACCCATCGATAGAGGTGTGTAGCCTACCCTCAACCAAGGGGGAACACTGGAGGGCCAATCCGGCTCCTCCTCAACACCCACAGCTCTGCGTGAATGTTCACAATGCTGCCACGTGCCACCATATTCGCGCTTCTCACCATTCGAACCAGCCCAACAGGTTTCGGAACCTAGGATCTACTCTTTCGAGCGAGATCATGGGATTACGGTTAAGCCTGCAGGGACTCTCTCGATAGACGTTCACGTCTTCGCCTCAAAATTTCGTGAGTGCCGGCATGTCCCTTGGCAACGCCCGATATGGCCCCCAGTTTCGAATACCGCCAGCTTCCTTGGGCCGCAGTTCTTCGGACCGTCTTGGAAATACCTGGTTTCTCGGCACAAACTACTTGATATTCACCGTACGAGTAGTACACCGCACCGTGCTCGTACTTATGATAGCTCTATAAGAACTCTTCGAGCGTACTTTGATCCTTACCTTGGCAGTGCCATTACTTCCTGTGCGCATCGTTTTCACCCTATTCCAGGAACTCTTATGTTTCCTCTGTAACTCCAAGACTTGATTTGTCAACGGGGATTTTGGCACTGTTCTCCGCAGAGACGCGGTGAAGAGACATTTCGGGGCGCCTCTAATCCTTCCCTTACACTTCTTCTCCACACTTAGTTTGCAGGTAGACGCAATAGTTTTTGGTGTCGGGGTTGCTGAAATTACGTCGAGTTTAGCCAACCCTGTTGAGGAACCACCGACTAACTTACCAGCTACTGCGCGCATCTGGGCTTCTGCAATCCGGCTCTGAGAAGCCTCTGGTATATCATCTGAGGTTACGAGGAGAGTATAAAACTCTTCATCAGTAAATCCAGTGAATGAGAGCTCCCACGTAGTCCCCTGGTCGCGACTCCGGTAGATCTCTCGGTTACGAGACGCGAATATCGTCCCGCTACTTGGGTCTACCGTCACTGCGTCCGCTGGTCCAAAGCTGGTCCCCTTTCTCCACGCACCAGAAGCGGACGATGCCTTCTCCAAGATGTAGAATGAGGAATTAGATGCTGCGGCGTACAAGATATCCCGGCTTTCATCGTAGGCGAATATCTTAATACCTGGACTACTGCCTAACTCTCCCGAGCTATCGACATCTTCTACCACCGATCCATCCTGTTGTATCGTCAAACGATATACAGCTTTTGCGCCTGGCGGAGTACTTTCAGCGCCCTCGTAATTGACCGCGGCGTACATTGTAGAGCCGTTTAAAGCGATCAGATCGGCGATCGGCTTGTTTCCTAAAATTACTGGATGGCTTGTCACGGAAGTGTCGTTAGGATCGCTAGAGTAGGTAAAAGAGTATATACCCCCTGTTGGCTGTGACGGACCGGACGTCGTCCATCGATACAAACCAAAGATCCTTCCTGGAATTTGAGCAAAGTCCCTAAATCGTAGGTCTACCGGCAAATCATCCTGATCAGTTGCTCCGCTTGGATTGTCGAGAATAACGTCCCATGCGAGCGAGAGGTTGCCTTGAGGATCCTCTGAGATTATTCCTCGTTCGATATCTTCGGTTCCAGCAAATACGATATTGGAGTTAGTTGGATCAAGGGCGATCGCGTCCTTCCAGCACGTTTTGCGACCAGTGCAGGTTGGAAAAAGCCATTTTCTGGAGGCCGTTGAAAAGCTCTTGGTAATCGCCAATCCTGCGTTGGTTACTGCCGCAACGGTGTCCCGCTCTGCTTCCTTAACCCGACTAATAGCTCGTACGATAATTCCCTGCAGGCCCTTGTTTGCAGATACCCACGTGGGGCTGTTCGAATGGAGATCTGTTGTTTTCGAAAACCCCTCCACACCTTTCACCAAGGCGGTGTTGCCTGTGTTATCGCTTGGGTCGAAGATGCATAGATCCTCGTCAAAGAGGTTGAAACCCTCACTCATGAAGGTTTTGAGACGGCTCCACGTCGTTCCACCATCCTTGGAGATGAAGTTATTGATGATGGTTGTTGAACCTAGCGAACACGATCGAGTGAAACTGCCTGGTGCATAATACTTGTACCCTTGGATATTCCCGTCGTAGATATTGTTTGGAAAGCTAAAGCTAAAGTTATCCCCTGAATCGACGCTTCGATATATCTTTTTCTCAGCACCCGTAGTGCTAACCCTCACATACACCGCCTGATCAGCCCCCCCATACACACCATCGACGAAAGCGCTGCTAAAATCTCCAGATAAGAGGGCGGTAATATTAAGAGTGATATCTGACCAACTGCCGATTGCTCCAGTCCCAGAATCAAAGGTCGCGCGATACAAGGAGTTGGGCCCGTCGAGATCCGCGTTATCTCTCCGAACAGCAAAGATATAATTCCCAATTACAGCAACATGGAGCAGTTCGCCGGCGAGCGGCAAGGAAGCGGCAGCACCTATTTGACCACTCTCAGTGTCTAACACCCGAACAGCGGGAATGAGTGAGCCACTTCTTGTTCCCACTATCAAAAACCTTCCCACGGACTCAAGCCCTACCAGGGTGACCAGCCTTTCATTATCGCTGAGGGCAAGATCAACGTTTGCCCAGTTGGGATTGAACACTCCAAAGGTGCCGATATCGCTACGGATTAACGAGCTGGATGATACTAGGGCATACGCGCCAAATGAAGTGGCTGCAACTCCGTATGCTTGCCCGCTGGTGTACGCACCCCCTTCAGCAGAGATCCAGTTACCCCCGAAATCAGATGAGTAGTAGACACCACGAGGCCCCTCGCAGGCGACAAGAGTGAGATTATTGCTCTGATATGTCGCTGCATCTCGAATAGTGCAGCCATTAATTCCCAAATCTTGTCGGGAGTCCTGAGCGAAGGCCGTAGCACTGAAGAAGACTAACACGACCTGCAACCAGCGGTTCATTGTAAGCATAATCTCCCCCAAGAAACAGCACCTACATGGCCGCTATACACCTGGAGTAGGACTCTCGCAACTCACAATTTGCCGCAACAACGTTGGATCTCTGATCACAGCACTCCCTTTAATCGTGAGCGATCGAGTACTCGATCACACCTCTGGTAAAGCTGCCGAACCGCTGGGAAAGCCTAGCGACCAATCAATCGTATTGCGGCCAAGAATACCCGCTCATTAGGTCGTTGGAGCATTCCGGACGATCCCTCGGCGCAAACCGATTATTGACCAGTCTCTACCGAGAGCGTCCGCGAGTCATGATCTCAGCACCAGTCGGTGTGATCTCTACCATCTCCTCCACTCGAATCTTGCCGTAAGGGGTAATAATCTCCGGCTCAATAGTGAAGACCATTCCCGGCAAGAACTGCATCTTCATGTGCTCTTCGGACATAAGAAACGGGATCTCATGCAGATCGAAGCCAACACCGTGTCCCAGCTCCTCAACAGCTTCTTTGTGGAGGCGGAACCCGTGAGGCTCAAGATTGGTCACCACTGAATCAAAAAATTCCTTGGCGGTTTGGCCCGGTTTGAGATCCTGCACAACAACTTCAACTACCGTCCGCAGCTTTTCATACTCTCCTCGCAACGGAGTATCTCCGACAAAGCCCATACGAGTCGCATCGGTAACCAATCCACCGTATTGAATCCCCATATCGATACACACCGCCTCACGGATAACCTGGGTAGGGAGTGGCTCTGCAAGAGTAGTTGCCTTCTCTCCTCGAAGCTCTCCATCAACAGCTGCCCCGATCGGAAACGATCGAGTGCTTGAGCAGAGCAGGATGCGATTATCGAGCGCCTCCTCTACCTCAGTGCCGGTCATTCCGTCCGAAATATTCTCAAGTGTCTCCTCCATTAACGTGGCAAGCTCTTGCGCCGCATGGCGAAGGATCGCGAGCTCTTGAGGCGTCTTGATAGCCATTAAGGATTCAACTTCATGGTTAATATTTACGAGCGTTTTGCCTCGTGAAAGCGGCATTAAATCCGAGTATGGAAACTCTTTCACAACACCGATTGAGGATATCTCCGCAAGCTCCCCTTGAAGCGCTGCTTGTAGCGCCTCTACCGTTTTGAACTTTCGCCGCTCAACAGGGTACGCCATCAGTTTGTGCACATCAGGGGCACCCTCCAATTCAAAGATTGTGTGAGATGTCGGAGTTACCACCATGATCTCTTTTGCAGCGGTAGTTGGCACACCCGTGAGCCAGCGAGCATATTGCCCCTTCTTCTCAGTACCAAAGAGGAGCGCAGCGCCTACCTGCTTTACTTCGAGCTGCGCGCGCAGCCACTCTAAGCGCCCCTGTAGCATCTGTTGATCAACTTTAGTCAAAGGGAAGTCGGTAAGTGGAACGATCGAGGACTCATACGTCATGCCCGGGCCATGCCCAGGGATTCGCTCATTCCTAATACTCTCTGCTAAGCTGGGATTGAGATCTACGATCTCTCCTGGGAAACCCTCCAGATGAGTGAATGGCGCATCGCCTACCACACCGATACGCCGAAGATTACGGTCGGCGGCAAGCTCGCGGATGGCCTGATTCATCTTGTGTTCGCCTGCGACAGGAATTAACTCCTCCTGTGACACCAAGCGCGGCTCAAGGCCAGGGATACGCCACGGCATCTCAAGCACCCCTGAGTCACAACCTGTCACAAAGGAGTAGTGGCAATCAGATTTGCACGGCGTCCCGAGGATCCAGCGCGAAGGATCTGCGTGCTCGCGCGTACTAAACATCAAAACCCCATCGAGCTTCTCTTCCTGCATGATCTGACGAATACGTTCGCGACGCTCCTCTAATACCGGGGCGATGCTAGCTGCCGATGGACCAACGGAAGGTGCCTGGATCTCCAGATTCGCAAGACTTTTAATCGTAGAAGACTGATCAATATCTGCGCCCATGCTGCGCCTCTTAGTAGACTGGCTGACTCTTCTCGCATGGCACTCCGCATCAATCTTACATACCAAGCGATAAGGTTTCCGTAACTGTATCGACTGGGACAAACTAAGCAAGCACCAGGACCCGTGGACGGGCTCCGAGAAATCAGAATCAAGGATTTACCTAAACCAAGTACCGAGCATCAGGGCTCTTCCAAGCCTCAGCAAGGCGTGGCACCCCATCCGCCCCTACCGTCCTGGCCTCAATAACGGAACCTCTTGCCGAACCGCGAGCATGGGGACGAAGATTTCGCGCAGAAGCGTTATAAGCGCCCGGTAGGACCGATACCAGGACGCGGAAAACTGGCCTTATCAGCCGCGACATCTGCGCTTGCTCCCATTCAGATCCTTTGTGGCGACCGCGGCGGGATTAAAACGATCTCACTCGCATACTGCACCGTACTCCGCTACCTAACTCGAGCCCGCTTAATTGTAGGACTAGGGGTCATCTACAACGCAGTCGGAATCAGCGCAGCATTTATGGGTTATATCTCCCCCCTGGTAGCGGCGGTTGCGATGCCGATATTCTCCACAGTCCTCCTTATCCTTTCATACACGGCGTTACCGGGTATAGCTCCAAGGGAATAAGACAATGGATCTCGTTTTCTTTCTTTTACCCCTATCTCTTGTGCTTGCAAGCGTTGCAGTCCTTGCCTTCATCTGGGCAACGAAGTCAGGGCAGTTTGATGATCTCGAAACACCATCGCATCGGGTGCTCTTTGATGACGAGGATACTGAGACGCATACGCGCTCGTGAAATACGAGACGTCTATCGGTTCTAGCGGTGAGCATTTACACTTGCACTACGGAGCCCCGCGAGGTTTACTTACCAGGGCGCTCTCTGTGAAGAGACGCACCCTAGACAGTCCGAAGCATTCATTGAGCCGAAACCATCAAGAATCCCGATTGGCGGCATACAGAAATGGCTACATTTTTGCGCGATTTCGTGAGAAAGGTCGGTTCCTCTCCGAACCCTCCATTCCGATTTGTGAGGCAATTCTTCTTTTGTCTCCTCGTCGCCACAGCCTTGGGGCAACTTATCAAACTCTTAATTTTTGCCGGAACTCCAGAGGCGCTCGTAAAGAGCGATCTCACCCAGGACTACGTCATGGGGCGTGCGTTACTCAGTGGAGTCAACTCTCGGCTCCCGTTTCCGGATTTGGTTAAATCCCTGCTAGGACAGGACCCCGGCTCTGGATTGCCCCATCCGAGCCCCCATTCACCCCTAATCACTCTTCTATTTATCCCGATTGCACTACTCCCTTTGAAGGTAGCTCATCAGCTCTGGATCCTGATCTCCGCTGCGTGTGGATTCGCTGCATTTGTAGTGCTGGGAGAGATCCTAAAGCTGGAAAATAAGATTACAACGGCTCTCCTGTTGCTTTCCCTCGCCATACTTTCGCAACCAGGGCATTCCGACCTTTTTCATCAGCAATGGAACTTCCAACAGATGCTGATTATTGCCCTATTCTTTAAAGCGTACACAGAGAAGCGATTCATTCGTAGTGCTGCGTATCTTTCATTCACGATCGCCTTAAGACCATTGCTTATCCCCCTCTGCTTGTTCACTTGGCTCAGCTCAACCAATCGATTTCGCACCGCGTTTATCCTGTGCACTGGAGCTATAGTTCTCGTGCTTTTTGCAACGTTAGGCGCGGACACGATTCTCTCGTACCCGGCGGCGGCAAAGGCGGCCGTGCATGTCTGGGAAGGAGCCTGGCCGAACCTCTCTGTAATCTCGTTACCGGCCAATCTTGCTCTACCGATGTCCGGGATGCTTCTCGAACAGATCGTGGCGCCAGTGCTTCCGCGATCGATTCCAGAGTTCTATAAACTGCTTGGAGGACTTATGGCCGTAGGGTTAGGTATGGCATCGGTGCTACGAGCAAGGAATCGGGAACCACTTCAAGCGATGCTATCCCTACTACCAATCTCTCTGCTGGTCAGCCCGGTAGCATGGGATCACTATCTGGTCATTCTTTTTATTCCGCTCTTCTTGGATGGGAAACGCCTGTTGAATCACTCAGGATTAAGGGGCCAAATAGTGCTCGGTGCACTGATCCTACCGATGGTCTATCCGGCAACGGAGATATTTTATTCGCTCGCCGCCCAAACTGCTTCCGCCATGCAGACACCCATCCCGATTACACTTCTAGGGCGATCGGTGTACCCCTTATTGACCCTTCTACCCATCCTCGCATGGGTCTTCTACCCACTTCCAAGGGGTAGTTCCGACAGCGTCACCCTGGACCGGTAGTCCGCCCAATCGACCAGGCCTTCCATTAGATATTGGGAGGTTATTCCCAAATATCCGACCATCGTTATCGGGAGGATCTCCTCTGACTTCTGGCACGGTAGCCCGCCCCCTGTGCTTGTGCTATTTTCCCGACCAACCGACGGAAGCTGGCAGACCCGGTACATCCGTCGAAGTCGTTATTTTGACAGGACTGTATGAGTACTTCTTTGTTTAGTGAGATCCCCGCTGGAGCTATTGACCCTATTCTCGGAGTTACGGAGGCATTTAGAGCCGATTCGCACCCTTCAAAAGTTAATCTCGGTGTCGGCGTATACCAAGATGCAGATGGCAAAAGCCCGATCCTCGAGTGCATCAAACGTGCTGCGCAAACCTGGGCGAGCGCTGAGGATACGAAAACCTACCTACCGATTGATGGCCTTGCCGCCTACAACGCTGCTACTCAGGAAGTGATATTTGGAAAAGACTCCCCCGCCGTTAAAGATAAGCGCATCGCGACGATCCAAACTGTTGGTGGTAGCGGCGCTTTAAAGCTCGCAACGGAGTTCATCCGCAAGTACTTCCCTGAGTCGTCTTTTTACATCAGCGATCCAAGCTGGGAGAATCACCGCGTAATCTTTGAAGCTGCTGGCGCAAAGGTTGAAACGTACCCTTACTATGATGCTCAAACCAACGGCCTCAAAGCATCAGAGATGTTGGATGCGCTTCGTAGGCTGAAGCGTCGGAGTGTCGTCTTGCTCCACGCATGTTGTCACAATCCTACTGGCGTTGATCTCGATCAGGAGACGTGGGCTGAAGTGGCTTTGATCTGCCAAGAGAACGATCTCATTCCGCTCATCGATAGCGCATACCAGGGATTCAACGCTGGACTTGATGCCGATGCCGCTCCGATCCGAATGATGGCGGAGCGGGGCTTAACATTCTTGGTGACGAGTTCGTATGCAAAATCGTTCTCGATGTATCGGGAACGGGTTGGGTCGCTCTCACTCGTTACGGGCTCCACCAAAGAGGTAAGCCACGTTGTTAGTCAGCTTAAACGCCTCGTACGGACGATCTATTCGAGCCCGCCATCGTATGGAGCTCAGCTTGTAGCGATCGCGTTAACTAATCCTGAACTCCGCGCCCTCTGGGAGACGGAGTTAGGTGATATGCGGAACCGCATCCACGAGATGAGGCAGGTATTCACCGCAAAACTGGCTGACGCAATCCCGAGCCGAGACTTCTCATTTATCATGAAGCAAACCGGAATGTTCTCTTACTCAGGACTCTCGTCCGGTGTAATTGGAGAGCTACGTGAGCGCTTTCATATCTACGCACTTGATAGTGGTCGAATCTGTGTCGCAGCTTTGAATCACAAGAACGTCCAATACGTCTGTGATTCTATCGCTGCGATAGTGGGGGGTCGCTAAAGTATGAAGAGATCGTTTTGGATTTTCGGGCCGCTACTCTTATACATCTCAGTAGCCGTTGCGGAAGACCCAAAACGATCGACAACAATCCGAACCCAGCTCCTAACGAATGACCTCGAACACCCCTCACAGATAACGTATGCCCCAGGCGAACCCGACCGCCTCTACATCGTTGAGCGCGAGGGGCTCGTTCGTGTCCTCCAAAACGGAAAACTTCGCCGCGACGAACTCCTCGATATAGAGGGGCACGTTAGCAAGAAACCGATGCAAGGGCTGCGCAGTGTAGCATTTCCGCCCGACTATCAGAGATCTGGGGTATTCTATGCCGATCTTATCGATGTTCAGGGAGATGTTGTTATTGGCAAATTTCCCCGCCTCAAAGAGGATGCGGCGGACTGGAATTCACTTGTAGTACTGATGAAGTTCGCTCAGGCATTCCCGAATGACAACGGGAGCTTTATGGCCTTCGGCCCTGATTCCCTTCTCTACGTTAGCTCCGGCGATGGTGGCGGACCAATCGAGAGCATTGAAGCTGCGCAGCGCACATCCTCCCTCTTTGGAAAGGTATTGCGGATTATGCCCACACCGGAGGGCAAATACACATCTCCTACCGATAACCCCTTTAGCAATCGACCGCACGCCCTTCCTGAGATCTGGGCGATCGGGTTTAAAAACCCCAGACACTTTTCATTCGATCGACAAACGGGGCGTCTTATCCTCGAAGACGAGGGGCGAAAGACTGTCGAGCTGAACCGAATCGATAAGGGTGGAAACTACGGGTGGAATGAGGCGGAAGCAACAAGCTGCACTCGATCAAATTGCCCGCTTGCAAGCTTTACCCCTCCGTTAACAACAATTCAATCCGAAGGCTCGCCAGAACATTTCGTACCTGGGTTTATCTATCGTGGGTCAAAGATCCCAGCGCTTCAAGGTCGCTACCTCTTTGCCGACTCCGGCTCTGGGCAGATCTCTACCCTCGCTGAAACAAACGGAGGCTGGGCTCAAACTCCTCTCATCAAACTCGCTGGCAAAACGATCACCGCAATCGGAGAGGACTCAGCCGGGGAGCCGTACATCGCCACGGATGAGGGCGAACTCTTCGCCCTCATTCCGTAGGGAAAGCGGCAAAACCTCACAGTGATTTTTTTAAAATCCCCACGTAAACGTGAACGTAAACGCACCCGAAACAGAAACCTTATCTTTTCGGGTACGATTACGAGCACGAGCACGTTCACGTGGGTGTTCGCTTTTTCTTACTCAGCGGAAAGCCGATTTACCGCCGATACGAGCGCTCGGATGGCAGCAATTTCGGAATTGGTATCAATTCCGGCCCCAAAACGAGACACCCCGTCGCGTGTGACCTTTACATACGCCACTGCCGAGGCATCAGAGCCAGCATTCAAGGAGTGTTCCGAAAAGGAATCCACCTGCACCGGCTGTCCGATCGACGCAAGCGCATCTACTGCCGCATCGATTGGACCGTTGCCACGTCCCTCAACCGAGATCTCACGCCCGTTGACCGTGAGATCAAGGGTAGCCTCGCATCGATGGGGTCCGTCAGCCTTGGTGGCGTGCGAGAAGCCACGCAGATGCATTACTCCCGACCGATTCAAGAACTCACCATCGAAGAGTTCCCTAATCTTATCTGGAGAGATCGACGACTGCATGCGCTCACACCACTCCTGAACCACCGCACCGACCTCGCTCTCCATCTCTTTCGGAATCTTAATTCCGAACTGGTCCTGCAAGACGAATGCAGTCCCATTCTTCCCAGACTGAGAGTTAATCACGATCGGAGTATAGGTACGTCCGATCTCGGAGTAATTAATCGGAAGATAGGCAACATCCCAGAGACGCTGACCGCTCTTCTTTCGCTCCTCTAACGTGCGCCGAATCGCGATCTGATGCGTTCCCGAGTAGGCGATCGGCGCGGCGTCTCCGGCATACGGATGACGATCCGGCACAACGAGTCCCGTGCACTGCTCGTACACCTCTCGCACCTGCGGGATGTTACTGAAATCAAGCATCGGGTTGATACCCTGCGTGTACAGGTTCAGTGCCAAAACTACGATATCGACATTCCCCGCTCGCTCTCCGTTTCCGAACAACGTTCCCTCAATCCGATCAGCACCAGCCTGCACCGCCATCTCAGCGGCGGCAATCCCGGTACCTCGATCATTGTGAGGATGAACGCTGATAATCACATTCTCACGATGATTAAGGTTCCTACTCATCCATTCGATCTGGTCGGCATACACATGCGGAGAGCTCATCTCCACAGTGGCCGGCAGATTAATAATTATCTGGTTGTCGCTCGTCGGTTTCCACGCATCGATCACTGCATTGCATATCTCCTGCGCGAACTCCAACTCCGTCCCCGTAAAGCTCTCTGGTGAGTACTGATACTGCACCGGCGTATTCGTTCGGACTGAGAGCTCTCGTACAAGTTTAGTTGCTTCTACGGCACGTCGTATCGTGTCCTCCCTCGACATCTGGTACACAACACGACGCTGTAACTCTGAGGTCGAGTTGTACACATGGATGATCGTCTCCGGGGCGTCCTTCATAGCGTCAAAGGTGCCTCGGATCAGATCCTCGCGGGCTGCAACCAGAACTTGGGGCTTCACTCCATCGGGTATGAGTTTATTTTCGATTAACTCTCGGGCGAACCGCCTCTCAATCTTCGACGCAGCCGGATACCCGATCTCAATCTGCCGAAAGCCTATGTCAACTAACATCTGGTAGAATCTGAGCTTCTGATCCACCGTCATCGGGGTAGCAAGCGCCTGATTACCATCCCTGAGATCAACGCTGCACCACTCGGGTGCCTTTGTGATTACGGCGTCCGGCCATGTGCGATCTGGGAGTCGCACCGGGAACCTCGTCAGGTACGGGACGTGCTGTCCCGCTGGATCCATGCCTTTAGGCCCACTGTGCTGTGCTGGTTTCATATACTATCCTTATTCTTCTCAACATGAGTGATTTACCCCCGAATTTCTTCGGAAGCACCCCGAGCTGACACAAAAGGCGCGATAACTTCGGCCTCAGCGTCAGAGCCAAGCATACAGATGAGGAGAAAGGATTTTTCAGGATTTTGAGAAAGCCCTTCGCCCCATCCGGGCGCTTGGCTTTCTCGAGGATTTAACGCGAAGCCAAGCAACCCTGACGGAGCAGACTAAGAAGCCCGAGCGTTAGAAGGTTGTTGTGGAATGCGTTCATGAACGTCACTGTGACAAAAATACGGTCCTTAATCAAGGTAAAAATTGGATTTCTGTCAAAATGCGCCGTAGCAGCGCGCTAAACCCAATACAACCGCACCAGATGTCTTCCACCAAAAAGAAGGGAAACAATACTAATAATGACACTTCCGAGAAGCGCTGGCCCCCACCCTTCCACCGTGAATCCAGGTACGAGGTGCGCGGTCCAGCGTAGCAACGCTGCGTTGATCACTAGAACGAACAAACCAAACGACACGGCGATAAGGGGAATAGTTAAGAACTCAAGCACCGGCTTTACGAAGGTATTAAGAACCCCAAGCACCAAAGCAGCTAGGGCCAAGGTTTGCCACCGATCGTAGCGAAGGCCCGGAACTAGCTCTACCGCGACCCACACCGCTAACGCTGTAACGATCCATCGACCAAGAAACATAGCACCTCCATAGTGATAAAAGATTCGCCTCTTTGCTAAAGCTTACTTTGGCGGAAGTTCGTATGCAGTAACTTCCGACTTGAAGCCGCACTGACTATGAGCACCATCACAAAAGGGTTGCTTCTGTGAAGCGCCACACCGACACAACGAAACAACGGTTCGTCCGTTTAAGTTAAACGCGGCCCCAGAGGCATCTCGAATCTCGAAGTTCTCCCCCTCTACCCGAATCGAACCGTTATTTTTTATCGTAATAACTACCTTGTTCTCGCTCATACCTCTCCGTCCTTTTGCTTCCACGTTCATTTACCGTGCTGAGCGCAGTATCGAACGGGCCTCCGTGGACGACAAGTACCTCAAAAAAGTCGCCCCTGACCCATGACGTGGCTAGGCCCCCTGCCGAAATACGCAATTCCCTAGTTGCATCGGTACTCCCTGATCATACTAAGATCCAGGTCACGCTATGAA
>JBIJBZ010000003.1:0-53973 GCA_044344945.1 Bdellovibrionota bacterium
AAATTTTTACCGGCTCCGGCGAGACCAAAGAGGTATATGACCGCGGGGGCAGTCGAGAGATCGAGAGAGTAGGGGGGGGGGGCAGGAGTGTTCTGCATCTACTATGCGGGAGTTGAATTGGGAACTACGCGGTGCGCCCCGAGAGTCTAGCTTGAATTCGATATGGGTTCAAATGTGGCTGTTGCGCCGGAATATGAGGGGCTAATTCCCTGATTACGCGCCTACTTTGCCGTATTTCTAATGTCGGCCGCTCTGTTAGTGCTACGTGCTTTGGTGTAGTGTGGTAGGGCACACGGTCTCAATATTTTAATATGAATTTGCCATCAAACACACTGAGTAAAGAGTCTCTCCAGCTTGCCTGGCTCGTTCGCATACGGTGGGCTGCGATACTCTCTCTGCTTATTATCTTCTGTGGAGCCGACTACGTCTTGGGGCTCGACCTACCGTGGCTCGCGGTTGCCGGTACTCTAAGCTGGAGCGCCCTGGTAAATGTGCTTCTGATGTTTCGGTCGTCCGACGACTCACCTGCAGACGCAACGTTTGCAGGCATCTCACTAATCGTTGATGTGGTTGTATTGACGGTGCTGCTCTATCTCTGTGGCGGTTACACGAATCCGTTTAGTATGATGTTTCTTGTCTATGTGACTTTAGCTGCGTTCTTCTTGAATGCCGCATGGACGTGGGCCGTGTTTGGAGTATCGCTCTGCTCGTTTACTTCGCTTTTTATTTTTTACATCCCGATTCCACAGCTCAGCATGCATGCTCATCATGGGCACCATGCAGGATTTTCTTTGCATCTGTACGGCATGTTTGTTGCCTTTGCCAGTATCGGGTTCATCACAGCCCTGTTTGTTACTCGTATGAACCGAGAGATCGCAACGCAGGCGCGGCGCATTCGAGAGCTGGAACGAGTTGAGGATGAGCGTAGGAAGTTGATGGCCCTTGCCACGATAACAGCCGGCGCTGCTCATGAGTTGGGGACTCCATTAGCTACCCTCGCACTTATCGGCGAGGATCTTCACCGTGAGTTTGCTTGCGATGACCGCTGGGGCGAGGATGTGCGGGTACTGAGTGCGGAGCTTGAACGGTGCGCGGTAATCCTTGGTCGGATGCGCGCGAATAATCCGGAGTTGAGTGGCGAAGCCCCGTCTGCGTTTCAGATAGCAGACGTTCTTGCGGAGGTAAAAAATGAGTTTGCCGGCAGTCCCGTAGTCGACTTCTCTGGTGCGGATGCGTCTGGCGTGTCAGTCCACTCTCTTCGTCGAGCCTTGATGTCCTCTCTCTGCGCGCTTGTTCGGAATGGTGTGCAGGCGTGTGCTGCTGGGGGAAGAGTCGTGTGCGCTACCACAGTTGAGGATGATAGTATTGCGTTCTCAGTGTCAGATTCTGGCGTTGGTATGAGTGAAGAGACCAAGACTAGGGCTGGAGAGCCATTCTTTACCTCGAAGGAGCCAGGGCAGGGAATGGGTCTGGGGCTGTATCTTGCGAAGCTTTTTGTGCTTCAGGTCGGTGGTTCCCTGGATATTCACTCAGAGATGGGTCGGGGCACTCAAGTGAATCTGCGGATTCCAAGAGTGATGAGGGTGTGATGGTGAGTTCAGTAGCGAGCATTGTGTTGTGTGATGATGATGCCACGTTTCGGCATCGGCTTGCTCGCTCTCTTCGAGAGCGGGGGTGTTGTGTTCATGAAGCGCAGAATGCTCAGGATGCGTTGGGGCTTCTCGATGAACATAATCCTGAGGCAGCGCTGATAGATCTGCGCATGCCTGGTGAGAATGGTCTGTGGTTTATTCGTGAGGCTAATGAACGAGGGTTCTCTGGAAAAATTGTAGTGTTGACCGGCTTTGGCAGTATCTCAACTGCGCTTGATGCGATTAGACTGGGCGCTCATAATTACCTCACAAAACCGACCTCAGTGGATCAGATTCTCATGTCTTTTTTACCGCAAGGTACCACTAAACTCGGCGCGATACCGATGCCCTCGTTGGCTGAGGTGGAGGCCGAGTACGTACAGCGAGTTGTTGCGCAGTGCGACGGGAATGTGAGTCAGAGCGCAAAAATTCTCGGCGTTCATCGCCGCAGCTTGCAGCGAAAGCTCAGGCGTTAGAGTGTTTGCGTGCGGCAGAGTTCGCCGATTCCCGATATCAAAACGGGTCAGCTCGGCTTTGGTGCGGAGCAACATGCAATCTCTCGTTCGATCACTCCAGAGTTAGAATAATTATTCTAAGAGTGTTTTTCACGCCCTGTGAGCGTGCCCATCTCCAGGCGACGTTCTCACGCTCAGCATGAGGGGGCTCATTCATTTTTTCGAACACTCCGTCTACTAATCCTGGCACCGCAGGTGTCGTCTCCACAGTGTTCCGTGAACGTGGCATGGGATCGCTTGCGGAATACTTTAGTAATAGGAGCCAAGGAAACTATGGAACTGAGTAGGGTGGATGTAAGGAAAATGGACTGGCTGCGCGCGGCCCTGTCTGTTGTTGCAATGATTGCTACGATTGGGGTTGATTCGGTGGTTGCTGAGCCGCAGACAATTTACAGGGAGACATTCGGTTACTGCAGCGATTCACTCGGCAAAGAGGCAGCAGACCAGACGACATGGATGGGCCTGGTACAGGGTATGCCTAAAGAGAAGGTCAGCAATCTCAAAGTTTTCTCCTACGGTAGCGTGGATATCGGAGGTTCAGTAAATAGCAATCCGAATGGTTTATCCCAGGGATACAGCTTTTGGTTTCGTCCGGTATACGGACTTAGTATTATAACTGCAGAGTTCCCGTTTGATGCTGGCCTCTTGAAGACCACGCAGGCGCGGATCTCGTACAAGCAGCGGCTCAGTGGACTTGATGCCAGTCTGCAGCCCAACAAGACCCAACTGGCGGTGCTTATCGATGACTATTGGTATATCTCAGGCGAAGCAGTTCCCCAGGTTCGGATCGGGATTTGGGAAGATGTCGTTGTAAATCCAGCAAACCTCACCTACGGTGTGGTGCCGTTGGTGCCGGGTTTAGGACCAACAATCCCCGCTGCGTACAACGCACCATTGCCAGCAGCAGGTACGGTTCGAGCCTTCGGACTGTTTCTCGCCGAGGTTAACGGCCGAGTGCGGATTGATAACTTTACGATCTCCTCGGTTTTACCGATGGGCAGCACGGTCTCTACGGCAGTCAAGGCACCAAGCGTCGACGCCTGTCCCGATGGTAGTCCTGATAAGACGGGAATGTTTACTCCTCAACCTACGCCGAATCCGGACGACGGTGACTCAACGCCGGATTACGGGACTCCTGATGCAACACCCACTCCAACGCCCACAGCTGGTGGGGATAGCATTCAAACGATCCAGTACGCCTTCTGCCCGTTGAAGCAGCAGGGAACTGGTCGAGCTATCAAGGTTTCTGGAGCAGCACGATCGAAGGTGTTGAAGAAGATCCCGCAAACTACTCTCCTCAATCTGCGAGACAGGGCGATCTTCTTCATCCTTGGGCAGCGCTCGGTACCGCTCGGAGCTTTGGTAAATGTGAAAGTAGGGGACTACAATATGCAGACCGGAGTTTTAACGCTATCGATACGTGCTTCGGCGAAGCCGATTCGGGTCAAACTACGCAAATCAGGGCAGCAGGCTCTGGCTCAGTACCTAGCAGCTGCAGGTGCTCCGAGTAGTATTACGGCGCCCCTGTTCATCTCAGCGTCTTCAATAGGCACACTCAAGGACCTGCAAAGCGCGGTGTGCTTGTCTGAGATTACAAAAATGGCTCGAACGAGAAGTAAGCGAGCAAATGTAGTGCTTGCGGGGCTTCGTGGTTCTGTGCGGAAGTAAGGAACCTGTCCAAAGTCAGTGTTGGTGCGGCGCTTGAGGATTTCCTCCAGCGCCGCTTTTTTGTGTTTCACCATGTTTACCCTTGTTTGGGCGTTGGTGTGGTCGCTACGATGGTCAGGATTTGGCTACGTGTGTTCTTAATGCTACGTAGCGCCTTGTGGAAGGGTCTACGCCATGAAAACTCTGAACGCCGCAATCGCGCTTCTGACTGTGATAGGAATCGTGCTTTCAGTTGTGTTACGATTCGTTTTCGGAGCCCCGGAGGGGATCGTTGATATCCCTGTTCTCGCAGTTTTGGCGCTTGGGGGTGGTGTACTCGTATTCCGTCTGATCGTAGGAATGCTCCGTGGCGAGTTCGGCTCGGATCTGCTCGCCGGGATCTCAATTGTAACGTCGCTCTTGCTCGGTGAGTACGTTGCGGGCTCCCTGGTTGTTCTCATGTTATCGGGAGGCTCTGCCCTTGAGGAAGCTGCCATGCGCAGGGCCTCTTCTGTACTCGATGCACTTGCTAAGCGGATGCCCTCGATCGCGCACCGCAGACGAGGTCCCCATATGGAGGACCTCGCTGTGCAAGAGGTGCGGGCCGGAGACGAGCTAGTAGTGCTTCCGCATGAACTGTGTCCCGTGGACGGTATAGTAATAGAGGGGCATGGTTCTATGGACGAGTCGTATCTCACCGGCGAGCCGTATCGCATCTCAAAGACCCCGGGGTGTGAGGTTATCTCAGGTGCTATCAACGGTGAGGGTGCGGTTGTAATCCGCGCACTGCGAGAGGCGCAGGACTCGCGCTACGTGAAGATTATGATGGTTATGGACGCCTCTCGTCAGCGGAGACCGCGGATGCGACGTCTGGCCGATAAGCTCGGGGCTCTGTATACCCCGTGCGCTGTGGCGCTCGCGTTGATCGCGTGGATCACATCGGGGGATTCTCTGCGTTTTTTGGCGGTGCTCGTTGTTGCTACCCCGTGTCCGCTGATCATCGCGATACCCGTTGCAATTATCGGCGCGATCTCGTGGTGTGCAAAGCGCGGTATCATCATCAAGGATCCGATCGTTCTTGAGCGTGCGCAGAGCTGTGAAGTTCTTATCACTGATAAAACGGGAACGCTTACGGTTGGAGAGCCTGTGCTTGAGTCGATTCAGACCCGAGGGGTATCAGAGGAGGAGATTCTACAGTTAGCGGCGAGTCTTGAGCAGTACTCAAAGCATCCGCTCGCATCGCCGGTTCTTGAATATGCTCGGGCGAGGAATATCGTCCTCGTGCAAGTGACAGATGCGCATGAGTTCCCAGGACAGGGGCTCGCTGGTTCGGTGCACGGTAAGGATGTGGTCATTACGGGTCGACGTTCAATGACGCCTGAGGCTATTGCCTGCTTTGAGCAATCTGCCTCGGGGCTTGAGTGCATCGTACTTATTAATGACGAGCCGGCGGCGCTCTTTCGATTTCGGGATCAAGCGCGACCGGAGAGTCATTCGTTTGTCTCGCATCTGGGGCCGGAACACAATTTTCGCGATATTATTCTTTTGTCAGGTGACCGTAGTCAGGAGGTCGAGTACCTTGCGGGGCAGCTCGGAATTGCGCGCGTATTCGCGGGTAAATCTCCGGAGGAGAAGGTGGCGATCGTTCAGGATGAAACACGGCGAGCACAGACCTTGTACTTAGGAGATGGTATTAACGACGCACCAGCATTAGCTGCAGCAACTGTTGGTGTGGCTTTCGGACCACGCAGCGATATCACTTCTGAGGCAGCTGGTGCTGTGATTCTGGAGCCGTCTCTGAGAAAAGTCGATCAGTTGCTTCACATTAGTGCCCACCTGCAGAGGGTGGCAACCCAGAGCGCCGTTGGTGGTATGGCTCTCAGCTTCCTGGGAATGTGCGTGGCGACCTTCGGCTATCTCCCGCCAGTTCTGGGTGCGTTGGTTCAGGAAGGAATCGATCTCTTTGCCGTATTAAATGCGTTGCGTGCATCGTCGCTCCGAGGTCACGAGAGTAATCATATCTAACGGGTGTCGTGCATGACGCCGTCGAAGATCCGTTTCTACGTGAACGTGCTCGTGTCCGAAATTGAAACATCCTGAGTCTGTCTCTAAATTAGAGTGAGATAAGTAAATATGGCTCTTCGTGAAATCGAGCGGGTAAAATTGGTGTTAGCGGACGTGAAGATGTTCGTGCACGTAAACCTGAACGTACCCGAAAAAGTGTGTTCACACGCCCTGAAGGCAGAGTTTAGAAAGCATGGCCCCAATCCGTGTAAGCAAAAGCTTTCCGGTGCGATATTCGTCCAAGGAGAGGTGGCCAAGAGCCTTAACAAATCAAAGAGGGCACCACACTCCGTGACGGACCCTCGTGCTATTGAGAAATAGCGCCGTTTATCGGCTTGTTTGAGCTTGCCGGCACCTTCGGCGATGTTGAGCACAATCGAAAATGATGCGCGCTTACACTGATCTTGGAGTTCTCCGTTTCCCCTGGGTAGCCGGTCTCGAACCTACACAGCCAGAGGAATACGGTGAACATCCAATTTTTCGTAATCCAGCATACTCCTCGATATCGATCGGCGGGGCAGAAAGTTGCTAGATCGGGTACGTTCACGCTCACGTTTACAAGCACGTTCACGCGGAAATACGTGATGTATCACTAAAAACAATGGGTTGTGCCCCATCAGTAGTCATTGGCACCAATTTGATTTCCCGATGACTCGTAAATATGAAAGGCCTCCCGAACTATACTCGGGTAGGTTTACGTTCACGTTTGCGAGCTCGTTAACGGGGCAGTCCAGTCAGGTGGGATAGGCTAGCCCTGGCATAACCCTTGATATCCGATATAGGTGAGGGGCTTTGTTTCCTCGCGCCTGTCTTGAGTCGCCGCAGAGAGCGCACCCTTGAGCAGTCTTCTTAATACTTTATTCGTACAGTTAATCCAGGCTATTATGAGACGAGCTGCCGTATTTCTCACCAGTATTTTCTGCATATGCTCTACCGCTCACGCAGCTGTTCCTAGTGACTTTGATGGCGATGGCGTTTCAGACCTGACACGGGTCGAGGAGCAGAGTGACGGATCTTTGACGTGGAAGGCGGTCTCCTCCAACTCGGGAAATACCATAGAGCTTGGTTCCCTCGGAAAAGCAAGGGACTTGCCGGCGATGGCACAGTGGCTGAGCGCGGGCACTCAGATCGGTGTCGCCTCACTCGATGAGACAGCGGGGACGATTACCTGGTCAATCCTCGATGGGGCATCTACTAGAGTAGACCGAATATTCGGGAAGAAGGGAGATCTCGTTGTTTCTGGTGCTGATTTCAATGGCAATGGGATCGCTGATGCCGCAGTTGTCCGGCTTGTTAGCGGAGTCGCTCAATGGCAGATCGCGTACGATCTCTTTTCAGTGGCGTCTCCTGAAACAGCTACGTTCGAATTTGGGAAGGCAGGAGACCGCGCATTTTACGCACGTGTTGAGGGTGGAGCCCTCGATTGGGTTGGAATGATGCGCAAGGGCCGGCGGAGTCGATCGACAGCGCTGATGCGAAATCCGGGTACGGGTGAAGTGCGACAATTCAAGCGCATGCCAAAGCTTGCAAGCACTGGGGCTCGCCCACGCGCGTTCCCAATCCGGCAATCAGTCGGCGGTGATTTGCTCGGTTTTCAATATGCCAAGGGTGGGGGAACTGTGATCGTGGCGTACTCCTTTGGCGGGGCAAAGATCTCCTCTGATACGTCGGCTGGAAGCGGGATCTCCGTGGTTGGCGATTTTAACGCCGGTGATGGCTTTGAGGTTGCGTATCAAAGTGTGCCGGAGAGTGTAGTCATCAATCCTCTCCAAGGCGAGGTTCGAGAGATATCGAATGCGGGCGGTATCCCGGTTGATGAGATCAACATTACAACCCTCGGTGCTCCTGCGGCTATGCCTACACCAACAGGAGGGTCGTCAGGGGGAGGAGATTCAACAGGAGGCTCGCTGGCTCAATGCTCCCAGATGACAAGCTTGCCGGGTGGCTACGTGTATAAGACTGTTGGTTCGCACCACTTCACTGATGTGCGTAGGAACACAATCGGTGTTGTGGTTAAGCCCGGAGGTCGAGGTCCGTTTCCCAGCTGTGTAAACGTAATCGATACGCAAGGGAACCTAGTCGCTAAACTGGCTTTGTATTCCAAAGGCGCTGGTTGGGCAGCTCGGTACTATGCAGGAGTAGGATGCGCTACTGGCACTCCATTGAACGGTGCTGCTGTTGCCTCGAAGGCGCGCGCGAGGACCGGTAGCTCCAAGGTATACTTAAACTTTGGTGGAAACTGCTACGGTCCTATCGAAGGGAACAAGTGCGTCGGTAGCGCGCATTGCTAGTCACACTTCCGTGTAGTTGCACGGATTATGCTGACCAATGTAGGTCTCGCAGGGCGGGTTGATTTTCAAGTATCTGAATACACAAAGGTTTAATCACAGCCACGCAACTGCCAACATTCCGGCTCATTTGCTAAACCTATCAGGGCTATCGGCCGACTCCTCTTTTCAGTGAGGTGAAGGCATGAGCGGCTGTTATCAGTGCGGACTGGCAGAAGGTAGCGAGACTCGTTTGTGTGAAACCTGTTATCGAAACAGGTTTTATCGGGAACTCGTAGTCGTGCAGCCTGCGTCTGGAGAAGATTGCCCGAGTATCGATATGTCCCCTCGGGTACAATGTTGGGTCTTGAGCGGGGGAGCGGTTTTGTGTGTCGGTATCCTCGGGCTCATGCTTCTTGTGCAGGGGCATTCATCCGGTCTTAGTACGTCAGCTTTACAAAAGGAGTTCGTTCGCACAGAGTCAGGGTACGTTCCGGTGAGCCATGAGCGCCACTTTGGTGTCCTCTCTCCTCCTGTAAGTTCCAAGAGCTAATCTTACTCGGCATTGGTGCGATATTCCGGCTCTATTTCTCTAGAACCTCGCGCGCGATAATCATCCGTTGAATTTGATTAGCGCCCTCTACTATCTGCAACATCTTCGCATCTCGCATGAGGCGCTCTACTGAGTACTCTTTCATGTAGCCAGCGCCTCCTAAGAGTTGTACCGCATCCGTGCAGATCGCCATCGCGGCATCGGTAGCAAAACACTTCGCCACTGACGAAGATAGTCTGGCGTGTGTTTCGGGTGAGGGAGTACTTCTTGAAGCATCAATCTCTGCTGCCCCTTTGTGGGTGAGGAGCCGAGCAGCTTCGAGCTTCTGATACATGTCGGCGATCATGAATTGTAAACCTTGAAACTCTGCCAGGGGATGCCCAAATTGGCGACGTTCCCGGAGGTGTCGGGTTGCGATATCAAGCGCTGTTACAGAGAGCCCATTTGCGCATGCTGCAATGTTGACCCGTCCTGCAGCTAGCCCTGAAGTTGCCACGCTGAAACCTTTGTGGATCGGTCCCAGGAGTGCATCGCTCGGCACGAAAGCATCTTCGAAGAAGAGGGATGCAATTGGCGAAAGCTCTGCTCCCATCTTCTTCTCCGGTTTTCCGATCGAGAGTCCAGGAGTCGAAGCCGGAACGAGAAATGCCGATATCTCAGATCCAGTTTCAGCCTGCGTACGGGCGAACACGAGGTAGAGATCCGCGAAGCCTGCGCTCGTTATGTAGCATTTGTTCCCTTTGAGTTTAAATCCACCCTGGGTCTGTGTTGCTTCGGTAGTGAGGGCTCTCGCATCAGAGCCGGCGTTGGGTTCAGTGAGTGCGAACGCCGCAAGGAATTCGCCAGAGGCGAGTTTCGGTAGGAATCGATTGTGTTGCTCTGCTGTTCCGAAGCGGGTTATGAGTCCGGATACCATTGCATGAACTGAGATGAAGATGGCAGGACCGACGTCGAATCGCGCGATCGTTTCAAAGATCGATGCTGTTGTTGAAGCCGAGGCCTCCATGCCACCAAACGCCTCAGGGATGGCGAGCCCCGCGAGTCCGATCTCGCTTAGCGAAGTGTAGAGAGCTTTTGGCACCGTGTTGTAGTGCGTTTCATTTTGATATTTGGGGATCTCAGACGAGCAGAGTCTCTCTACGGTTTCAAGGATCAGTCGTTCTTCATTCGATGGGTTCATAGCGGCATCGCCTTGCTCCTCTAGTGTAGTAGCGTCGTGTTGAATCACTTTATTCTAGCCCATAGTGCCGTTCCCCTGAATAGTGAAATAACGCAGCGTTCTTCAGGGTGTTACCGAACTGCGTGGCTTCAAGGGATTCACTGGAACGACTAAAGCGGGTTAGTTGCCTCGCCTAATAGCTACAGAGCAGTCTCCGTGGTCTTACGGGATGGGCTGCGCTCCAGGGAGAGTGGCGATCGGAGAGGGAAGGATTATCTCCACGCGCTCCTTGCTGTCTGGAGCGAGCTCCAATCGAATACTTTCGCTGGCATGACTGAGCGCCTCCGCGTGTTTAAAGACAGACGTTGCTAGTTCCTCAATCGTATCGAGATAGTCATGCTCGCGCGCGATAGCGTGGGTGTCTTCAGGAAGGGAGCTCCACATTGAGTGAATAAAGGGGTTAAAGCCTTTGTTTCGATGCAGCTGTTCTCGGCGCTTTGTTACGAGGGCCTTCACATCTACCCAGAAGGTAAAGTCTCTGTGGTCATCAATGCTCTTGCCGTTTCTCCACAAGAAGACATTCCGTTCGGTCTCCGCGAGGAACCAGAGAGGGGTGGCGCTTTCATGCGGTACGCCGAGCAGGTCGCGCTTTCGAAGTTCGGTTTCAACCGATTTTAAAACGCCCAACAGGATTGAACCATCGGGTGCTCCCTGAACATTTTTGCACCCGTGGGTGCGCAACTTCTGCGAGGGGTGGTTGATTCGTGTTTTATTTCGAGTCGGTGAAGTCATTGTTTCTGCTGGCTAAATGGGTACTCCGTCCTAGCATCACACGCGCTGGCTCACTCTCGTTGGTCGTCCCGCCATCGGTAAGCAATCGCTGGGCCATAAAATTGACGCGCACTAGCATCCATTCCAGCAGGTCACTCGCCTTAGACGAAGAGTTCGCCTTCTCTCTTCAAATAACCGGTAGCCGGGAGGTATTTCTGGACCCTGTTGGCACCTATGGACCCCTAATTTTCCTTGTTGTAGAGGCTGGGATGGCGATTAACTGTCTGATATTGCAGTGTTATTGTCGGTTTTGCCGTGGTCTTTGTCCCTTGATTAGCCGTCCGGAAGTCGCTATCCTTCTACCTGGTCGTCACGACCCTTTTTTCTTTTCGCACATATTCTTTCGTCGCTTTTAGACGAGCCAACAATTCGCACACGTAAGCGCCTCTTAGGGCGCCTTTTTGCGGCACCAGGGTGGTGCCGAAACTTTGCTTGGACGCGCCTATGGCCGTGCCAGGGATGGTATCGGCTCAGCTCCTGGGGATCTAACCACGGTGATTAGTATGAACACTCCTTCTGGAACATTTGATACACGGGCAGGCATTGTGGACGTTAATGAGTATGGGAACGATGGGGCATGGGATAACCTCAGCTTCAGCCCGACTACCTCAACAGGCTCGGTACGCGTTGTACCCGGTGAAGTGGTTGAGCAACACTCGCTGAGTACTGAGATGCGAGCGATCGCTACCGATTACCACGATTCGATGGCAGCGGCAGCGTAAGCGCTTTTTGAACTAACGAGAGAAATTCTCGAAATTAAACGGCCTTCGGGGATTAGCTCGGGGGCTGTTTTTTTTTGTCCTTGAACACCGATTCCCGCTGCAGCAACCACCGCTTCCGTTCAATCCCCCAGTGGTAGCCGCTGAGGGAGCCATCTGAGCACACAACCCGGTGACAGGGGATGAGCACGGCGATCCGGTTTGCCGCGCAGGCCTGCGCCACGGCCCGATTTGCTCTGGGTCGACCGATTGCTTCCGCTACCGCCTGGTACGACCGTGTCTCGCCGGGTGGAATGCTCTGAAGATACTGCCAGACTGAGCGCTGAAAAGGGCTCCCTTGCAGGTGGAGGAGTGGGGCACCCGTTGTAGTGTGTCCAGTGCTGGCTATCTCGATGGCGGTCTCCAGCTGCTTGATTACATCAGGAATAGCTGCTCGATGCGCGTTGATGACGGGGCTTGATGGAAACTCTCGTTGTAGGATCCCTTCGGGGTTGTTCAGGGTGTCCTGCAAGGAGAGGTATCGAATGCCGTGCTTCGAGCCGGCAGCGAGCACCGTTCCAAGCGGGGTGGCTCGTACGGTGTAGTAAACCGGTTCGGCGTCAGCTACGTGAGTCATCTCTAGTAGCCTAATGTGAATCGATCAAAAGTGCGAGATCTCGCGGTATCATTGCCACCTCTGGCCAAATTTGATTGAACTCTCGAAGCAGCTGCAGTACCTTGTTGAGGCCATGTCGGTTGTCGATTCTGCCCCTAAAAAACCTGCTCTCAAGGTCTGTCACCTCTCAGACGTTCACCTTGGCTATCGGCGTTACAACAAGATTGCGCAGTCGGGGCTCAACCAGCGCGAGGTGGATGTAAACCTGGCTTTTCAGGAAGCCGTCACTAGAATTATCGCAGCGAAACCTGACCTGGTGATAATCGCAGGCGATCTTTTCCATTCCGTGCGGCCCTCAAATTCAGTCATTACCTTCTGCTTTAGGCAGCTTCGAAAGCTTGCGCGTGAATCGGGCGCTCCGATCGTGATCGTCGGTGGAAACCATGAGGCTCCAAAACGTGTCGACACCGGCTCGGTATTGCAGCTCTTTTGCGAGATAGACGGGGTGCATGTCGCTGACAGTGCGTTGCAGGTCTTTACCTTTCCAGAGAAGAGCGTCTCGGTAACGTGTCTTCCACATGCGGCAATCCTCAATCTTGAAGGGGTGAAGCTGCGGGCAGATGATCGCTTCGCGCACAATATACTGGTTGCTCATGCGCAGGTAAACGAGCGGTGGGTAAGCGATTTTGGTGGAGCTGAGGTCGAACTAAAGGCGCTGTCGCCTCACGAGTGGGACTACATCGCGCTTGGGCACGTGCACGTTCAGCGCATCGTTGGACTCAACGCTGTGTATTCGGGTTCGATCGAGCACACCTCGGCCAATATCTGGGCAGAGGCTAAAGAGTTGAAGGGATTTCTTGAGGTTTCGCTGCCTACGGGGAAGCGAATATTCCATCCGCTGACATCGCCCCGGGAAGTTGTCGTGCTTGAGCCCGTTGATGCTGCAGGCCTTGAGCCACAAGTATTAATGGAGCGGATCACTGAGCGCACTGAGGGGGTAGCTGGTGGTCTTGATGGTAAGATTGTTCGGCTTTCGCTTACCGATGTTTCACGTGAGTGTTACAAACACCTCGATCACAAAGCGCTGCGAGCGCTGCGAGCAAAGGCGCTTCATCTCACCCTCGATATCACCTTTGCCTCTGTGGCTGGTGATATAAAGGCAGTGGGGCAGGCCGGTAGAGGCCTATTAAAGGATCAGTTGATTGATTTCAGTCAAACCTGGGAGGTGCCAGGTGTCGCTAAGGATGAAGTGGCAGCGGTGTTAGAGCGGTATCTGAACAAAGTGGAGGCTGCGCATGAAGCTTCGTAGCCTCTCGATGCACCTCTTCCGGCAGCATGTGAATACAACCATTCACTTCCCTGATGGTCTCGTCGGTATTATCGGAACTAATGGTTCGGGGAAGACTACGATCCTTGAGGCGATCGGATTTGCACTCTTCGGCTCAAAGGCGCTTCGAGGTCGTGTTGAGGATGTTCGCACAAGAACTGCTCCAGCCAAGAGTGGGCGAGGAAAGCGTGAGCAGGATATGCGCGTAGAGCTTATCCTGGAGCACGATGAGACGGTTTTCAGAATTGAGCGTTCTCTTGTAGATGCCGCGCTCTATGTGGGTGGTCAAGCTACCGCTGTGGCTTCGGGCAACCGTGAGGTTTCAGCTCGAATCGGTGCCATCGTTGGCATGTCGCACGATGAGTTCATCGCAACCTACTGCACTGAGCAGAAGGGATTAGAGTTTTTAAGTGGCAAGAAAGGTGCAACGGAGCGCGAGAAGTTTATCATTCGGATGATGGGCTATCACCGACTGGAGGAGCTGCAAGAACTGTTACGCTCGGATCGGCGCGACATGCGCTCGGTTTTGCAGGGATACGAGGCGAGCGTTGGTACGCGGGAGGAGCTCGAAGGTCGCCTGACCTCAGAGACGGAGCAGCTCCGTCACGTGCAAGGCAAACACGCCGAAGCGGTGCAGGCTCTTCTCAAGGTCGAGGGTGAATTTGGGAGTGTGCACGAACGCATGCAGCGACTTGAAGATCAACGCACTCGATTCCTCAAGGAGAGGGATGGCGTTCAGGCGTTGCAGGTTCGGGTTGAGGAGCGTGCTAAACGCCAACGTGCAATCGCTGACTCTATTGTGCTTGCTGAAGATGAGTTGGTTCGTGCGTTGAAGCCTCTGATCGGTACGCGACCCCTGCAAGAGGTTCTGTCAGAAACAAAGCGTGAGATCTTGGTGCAACGTGAGCAGGCAGAAGCCCTGATACTCGATCTACAACGATCCGAAGTTACATGGCGTGAGGAGATCTCAGGTCTTAACGCTGAACGTGGTATGCTTACTCGTCAAGCAGAGCAGCTGTCAAAGAAGATCGAAAAGATGGGCTCCCTCGACTCTCAAGGAGAGTGCCCAACGTGCAATCAGACCCTCGGCGCATCGTTTAAGGATGCAAGCGCCCATTTAGCCGACGAGCTGAGGAGGATTCGAGGGCAGATCGCGGAAGTCGCAGAGCGTGAGCGCGCCATCGAAACTCCGCCCAATACGATAGAGGTGCAGCGCAAGAAGCATCAGGCCTTGACGCAGAACATCGAAAAGCTCTCGGTGAAGCAGCAGGAGCTTCTCAAGTGCCAACAGCTTGAGGAGCGAATCGTGAGCTTACGGAATGAGCAGCGACTAAACGACGCTGATATTCAGAGCGCTACAGAGAGTCTTGAGCGGGCGCAGGTGAGGCTCGCCGACATCAAGTTCTCAGAGGATGAGTATCTGCGAGAGAAGGGCGCTCACGATGCCTCGCAGCGCCTTCTTGAGATCGCGCGTTTACAGCGCGTGCGGCTTGAAGGTGAGCTTAAAACGCACGAGGCTCTCGTGAGCCGCTCGAAAGAGGATCTCGTTAAGTTCGACGATCGTATGGCTGAGCTTGAGAAGCTCCGTCGTGAGGTGCGGATCTTTGATGAATGCGATCGGATCGTTACTGATTTTCGAAAGTTTGTGAACTCGTCGATCCGGCCCCGTATGGCGGAGCTTGCAAGTGAATACCTTACGGATCTTACCGATGGTCGTTATTCAGCCGTTGAACTCGAAGAGGATTTTACACCGACCGTCGTCGAGGATGGTGAACCGAAGCGCGTCATTAGTGGTGGGGAAGAGGATATCTTAAACCTCTGCATGCGTATCTCGCTGTCGCACATGTTGGCTGAGCGAGCGGGGCAGAATTTCTCGCTCCTAATGCTCGATGAGGTGTTTGGATCTCTCGACGAGGGGCGAAGGGGTAATGTCTTAGCGCTACTTGAGAAGCTACGACGCCGCTTTGAGCAGATAGTTATTATTACCCACCTCGACGACATAAAAGATGGGGTTCAGCACCTCATTCAAGTGGAGTATGATGAGGGCTCTGGAAGCGCCAGCGTCGTGAATGCGGCTGAGGCGAGCTTTGAGTTTGATCTCGCGCTTAATGTCTAAGGGGAGTGCGCCATGAGTTCTGTTACCAAACCGGTTGGGGGAGATACGATTTTCGGTAAGATTATTCGGAGGGAAATCCCGGCCACGGTCGTGTACGAGAGTGAGTCGGTTTTGGCTTTCCGAGACATTAACCCGATGGCCCCAGTCCACGTCGTTATTATCCCGAAAGAGCCGGTAGAGAGTATCGCCCATGCTGAGCCTCAACACCGAGAGGTGCTAGGGGAGCTGCTCCTCGCGGCAGGAGAGATCGCGCGGCAGGAGGGGCTCGATGCCTCCGGCTACCGAGTCGTTACGAATATCGGCAACGATGGGGGGCAGACCGTGTTTCACCTGCACCTCCATCTCCTCGGAGGGCGTCAGCTTGGGTGGCCACCGGGGTGATGCGGTGGGTTAGGTCGCGCCTGGGGCTCCGGTGAGGGCGATCTATGTGGTAGCAGCAAGGCCAGAAGCCATATACAATAGGTGGTTAGTACGTTAACTACCCAGGGTGTGTATGGCTACCGTTCACGAAGAAAACTGCGTCCTCTCCTCTCAAACCGGTAAGGTTCGAACGCTGACCATTAATCGACCCGAGAGCCTCAATGCGCTCAATCCGGATGTGCTGCAGAGTCTCTCAAACGAGTTTGCCGCGGTCGCTCGCGATGGCTCGGTCCGGGCAGTCGTAATTACCGGCGCAGGACCAAAAGCATTCGTCGCAGGTGCTGATATCCGCTCCATGGCCGACCTCGGTCCGCGAGCGATTGCAGACTATGTGGAACTCGGGCAGCGCACGATGCGTCTAATTGAATCATGCGAAGTCCCGGTGATTGCAGCGGTAAACGGCTTCGCTCTGGGTGGTGGTATGGAGCTCGCGCTTGCGTGCGATGTTATCGTGTGCGCCGAGAGCGCGAAGTTAGGGCAGCCAGAGGTTAATCTTGGCATTATCCCGGGCTTCGGTGGCACGCAGCGGCTCATTCAACGGTGCGGCATCGGACAGGCGCGGCGGCTTTGCTATACAGGGGAGCTTATCTCTGCGGATGAAGCTCGTATTATTGGACTGGTGGAGAAAGTCATTCCGGATGCAACGCTCATGGAGCAGGCGCTTGGGATGGCGGAGTTGATAACGCAGAAGGCTCCATTGGCTGTGCGCGGTGCGAAGCGGGTTGTCAACGCAGCGCAAGAGAATGTCCTTCTGTCGGGTTTGCGGATTGAAGTAGAGGAGTTTCTACGTCTCTTCGGAAGCGCTGATCGAGAAGAGGGGATGACCGCCTTTGTTGAGAAGCGTAAAGCGACATTTACGGGTCGATAAGAGGTTTTACTATGGTGTGGAGAGATAGCATCGCATTCGATCTTTCAGAGGAGGAGAACTTCGCGTGCGACACTGCGCATGCGTTCGCCGAGAAAGAGGTGGCGCCGCTCGCAGCTAAGATTGATAAGGAGCATTATTTTCCTCGTGAGCTTCTCCCAAAGATGGGGGATCTCGGTTTGATGGGGGCAATCGTTCCGCAGGAGTATGGCGGAGCAGGGCTCTCAACGTTAGCGTACGCCTTAATCATCGAGGAACTCTCAGCTGCGTGCGCATCGACGGGAATTATTGTGAGCGCGCACACCTCGCTCTGTATTACCCCGATCATCGATTACGGAACTGAGGAGCAGAAGCAATATTTTCTGCCCCGTCTTGCATCGGGTAAAGCTCTTGGGTGCTTTGCTCTCTCGGAGCCGAGCACCGGTAGTGATGCAGCTGCAATCACGACGACCTACAAAAAGGATGGAGACGACTTTATCCTGAACGGGACCAAGAACTGGATTACCAACGGTCCTGAGGCCGATGTGTGCGTTGTGTTCGCCTCGCAAGATACAAGCAAGGGCAACAAAGGTATTACTGCGTTTGTACACGACATGAATCTGCCCGGCATCTCGCGTGGTAAGCGAGAGGACAAGATGGGAATCCGAGGCTCTCCGACCTCAAGTATCATGTACGACAATGTTCGGCTCCCAAAGAGTGCGCTCCTGTATCAGGAGAATCGGGGCTTTACTGTTGCGATGACAACCCTCAATGGTGGGCGAATTGGCGTTGCGGCACAGGCCGTCGGGATAGCTCGTGCGGCGTTTGATGATAGTTTTAAGTACTCACAAGAGCGTCGAGCGTTCGGAAAGCAGATCTGTGAGCACCAGTCGATTCAAAACTACTTTGCCGACATGGTGTGCCACATTGATAGCGCTCGCTATCTGACCCTCGATGCTGCGAAGCGAAAAGACCGCAAGCAGTCGTACGTGCGTCAGGCCGCCATGGCTAAATTATTCGCATCAGAGAGTGCCATGATGTGTGCCGTAAAGGGCATTCAGATCCACGGCGGCTACGGATATGTGACCGATTATCCGGCCGAACGGCACCTCCGAGATGCAAAAATTACTGAGATTTATGAGGGAACTAGTGAGATTCAGCGTATCCTGATAGCCACACAACTCTTGAAGGAGTAGGCTAGGGGGAGATAGCCCTAATAGCCGCAGTGCAACAGTATGACCGAGTCAAAACCGAAGTCTCCACAAACAAAGCAGAGCGCCTCATACAAGGCGTGGCGTGAGGGTGCCTACGCTTCTCAGCGTGAGCGCAAGAAAAGCTTTTCGTCGATCAGTTTTCGTGAGCAACCTGAGTTGGTGACGCCCGAAAACGGTGGAGCCGTCGACTATGCGCGTGATCTCGGTTATCCAGGGGAGTTTCCCTTTACGCGTGGTGTGCAGCCAACGATGTATCGTGGGCGACTCTGGACGATGCGGCAGTTTGCGGGCTTTGGAAGCCCCGAGGATACCAATCAACGCTTCCAGTACCTGCTCGAACACGGACAGACCGGACTCTCGACCGCCTTTGATATGCCGTCATTAATGGGCTACGACCCTGACAGTGCTCGATCACTCGGCGAGGTAGGGCGGGAAGGTGTAAGCGTCGCTACGATCCAGGACATGGATATCCTCTTTAGTGGCATCGCGCTCGATCAGGTCACAACGTCGATGACGATCAACTGCACTGCGACGGTGGCTTTCGCGCTCTACTTTGCGACCGCCAAGAAGCGCAACATCTCTTTTGATAAACTCGGCGGCACTATTCAGAACGATATGCTCAAGGAGTTTATCGCACAGAAGGAGTGGATCTCGCCGCCTTCGCCATCGGTTAAGCTGGTGTGCGATGTGATTGAGTTCTGCGCCCAAGAGGCGCCAAAATTTAATCCGGTCAGCATCAGCGGCTACCACATACGAGAGGCGGGAGCGACAGCGGTTCAGGAGCTCGCTTTCACCATCGCCGATGGCTTGGCCTATGTAGATCACTGCCTCGGGCGTGGGATGAAGATCGACGATTTTGCGCCACGACTCTCGTTCTTCTTCGATGTACACAACGATTTCTTTGAAGAGATCGCGAAGTTCAGAGCTGCTCGGCGGTTGTGGGCGCGATTGATGCGCGATCGGTACGGTGCAAAGACCGAAGCGGCCTGCAAATTACGAACACATGCTCAGACAGCTGGAGTGAGCCTCACGGCCCAGCAGCCGGTTAACAACGTAGCGCGAGTGGCGTTGCAGGCTTTGGCTGCGGTGCTGGGCGGTGTTCAGTCACTACACACAAACAGTATGGATGAAACCCTCTCGCTGCCAACAGAGGACGCTGTGAGAGTTGCGCTCCGAACGCAGCAGATAATCGCTGAAGAGAGTGGTGTGGGAAATGTAGTCGATCCCCTTGGCGGATCGTACTATATCGAGCGCCTCACCAACGAGATCGAAGCCGAGGCGATGGAGTACATTAAGCAGATCGATGCGCTCGGTGGGATGTTGCACGCAGTGGAGCTTGGTTTTCCGCAGAAAGAGATCGCTGAAGCCGCCTATCAGTTCCAACTTCAGGTGGATGCGCAGGAGCAAACGATCGTTGGAGTTAATAAGTATCAGGAGGGGGGAGAGCAAGAGATTCCGACCCTCAAGATTGATCACGCGGTTGAGCATCAGCAGGTCGAGCGGATACGAGCATTTAAGGCAGGTCGAGATAAGACCAAGCACGCACACTCCCTCCAAGAGGTCGAACGTGCCTGCGTTGAGAATCGAAACGTCGTGCCGGTACTTATCGATGCTGTTCAGAATGGTGTCACGCTCGGAGAGGTTTCTGATGTGTACCGCAAGGTTTTTGGAATATATTCAGACCCGGGAATGTTATGACAACGGATCAAGGAAAGAAGCGACCAGTGCGGATCCTTATCGCCAAGGCGGGGCTCGACGGACACGATCGTGGCGCTAAAGTTATCGCGCGCGCTCTGCGTGATGCAGGTATGGAGGTTATCTATACCGGGCTCCACCAGACGACAGAGAATATCGTTCGGGCCGCTATCCAAGAGGATGTGGATTGTATCGGCCTTAGTATCCTATCTGGAGCTCATATGACTCTGTTTCCAGATCTCCTAGAGAAGCTGAAAAAAGAGGGAGCCGATGATATAGTAGTTTTTGGTGGTGGGATCGTCCCAAAGGACGACATCGAGGCCCTGAAGAAACTGGGTGTAAAGGAGATATTTATCCCGGGCACGCACACACAGACAGTAATTTCGTGGATTACCGATAACGTTCCGGTTCATGAGTAAGGCGTTCACGCGAGAAGATTCAAACGATACCGATAGTAGTGACTCCGAGGTTGATGCCTCGGTGCCAGGTGGCAAGAACTACATTACGCCAGCCGGGGCTGAGGCTCTCAGGGCTGAGCTTAAAAAACTGCGCTACGAAGAGCGTCCCGAGGTGACGAAGGTCGTCTCATGGGCGGCAGGAAACGGTGACCGATCAGAGAATGGAGATTACCTCTACGGCAAGAAGCGGCTGCGTGAGATAGACAAGCGGATGCGTTTCTTGGCGAAGCGACTTGAGGCGGCAGAGATCGTTGATCCGCTAGCGATTCAGGTTAGCTACGTTCAGTTCGGAGCGACGGTAACGTTGCGGTATGAAGATGATTCTGAAAAAACCTACTCGATTGTAGGCGTCGATGAAGTAGACCTCAGTAAGGGGCGTATTAGCTGGATGTCTCCGTTAGCCCGAGCTCTCTTGAAGGCCAATGAAGGCGATATCGTCACCTTTAATTCCCCCAAGGGGCAGCAGGATGTTGAGGTGATCTCAGTTCGGTATATTCCGATTGAGTAGTTCGGGCATTATCGCTCAACGAAATCCAGGTCGTCGTGAAAGCTCTCCCTGATGGCGAAGAGACTTGTCGTTGCCAAGAGGCACACGCCGAATCCAACAAACATCGCTCCGTGAATAACGCCGAACGGCTCTTTGAGTGCGATGAAGATAGTGCTCATCGGTACAACGGCGCCGCGAATAAAATTGGGAATAGTCGTTGTAACAGTAGCACGGAGATTGGTGCCGAAACGCTCCGTTGCTGATGTGATCAGCAGGATCCAGTATCCGCCGGCGATTCCAAGTAAGAGGATCAGACCGTAGAACTCAGCCACAGATATATTGGTACGCGTAAGAACTATGTAAGGAAGGATGAGACTCAGCGCCAGAAAGAGCGCCAGGGGGCGTTTGCGACTCTGAAGGTATTGGCTCAAGAGACCTGCAACGATATCGCCCACAAAGAGCCCCAAGTAACAGAAGGCGATACACCATCCGGGCTTCGGTGTCCCAATCACACCGTTAAGGGCCGCAATTGTGTTTGCGTTCGACAGCAGTATCCCCACGATAAACCAGATCGGAAGGCCAAGAACAATGTAGGCAAGATAGCGCGCCAAGCGCCGAGGGGAGCGCACGATCAGAGAGAACTCGCCACGACCGACGGAGGTGTGAGTGGTCTGAGTAAAGATCTCGGAGTCTTTGACCGAGATTCGCACAGTCAGGAGCAGGAGCCCCAGCGCGCCACCGACGATATAGGACAAACGCCAGGGGAGAACCTCACCGGTAAACCCTGCTACAACGGCTCCAAACACACCCACGGCCGCGATAATCGTGGTTCCGTATCCACGCAGATGCTTTGGAAGAAGTTCGGCTACCAGGGTTACTCCGGCGCCTAGCTCCCCTGCGAGTCCAAAGCCCGCTACGAATCGTAAAGCCGCGTAACTGGTCATCCCAGACACGAAGGCGTTGGCGATATTGGCCACTGAATAGATGATTATCGAACCAAATAGAACCTTGGTTCGTCCGACCTTATCCCCGAGGATCCCCCAGGTAATGCCGCCCAGGAGCATTCCTACCATCTGGCAGTTGAGGAGGTAGGTTCCAGCCGCGATAAAGTCGGATTGTGGCACCTGAATATCGGTCAGTGAGGGGTTCTTTACGACCAGGAAGAGAATCAGGTCGTACACATCAACAAAGTAGCCCAGGGCGGCCACTAAGAGGGCTGGGGAGAGAAGCTGGCGTGCTGTTGACATGGGGTAGTTGTAGCTGGAAGGGGGCTGGCTTGGCTAGCGGGATGATGAGGAAAGGCTGCCTCGTTAGTGCTTTGGGAGTTTGAGTGCACAAGGCTGAGGGGAGGAGGAAGGCGGAGCGACTTCGACCTGCCTTCCGGTTCTTACGGAATCTGTTGCTAGACGGATTACAAGCCTGATTAGCGTACGGTGTGCACCATGACACACCAAAGTTCTATCCAAAATGCTTCCAGACCTCAGAGCGCCAGCAGCAGCGCGGAAAAATCACACCCGTGTGACGGTACCCCCGAGATAGATAAAGCGCAGATGCCAGCGAACTTCCGACAGGAGTTACATGCCGGTGCTTCTCAAGCGCAGGAAGTGAGCAAGGGGGCACAACCGAAGCGTAGCTGGTGGCAGGCGCTTTCGCTGTTACCGTTTGTTTATGCAACAAGAGAGGAGGCTGAACGGCAGCGGGCTGCGGCCGCACAAGCTTCTGTTAAGAACCTGAGCGAACATGAAAAACAACTTGATGTTTCGATGGAACGCCTCCTAGAAAACTTAAACAGTTTGGAAAAGCGCCGACTCGAAACACTCGACAAGGTGGTGGAGCTACTAAGACAGGGCGGCTCATCCGAAGAGACTTATGAAAAAATGAAGCTGTTGGCGATTCAATACCGCGCTAACCGGGTTCTTATCGAGAAAACGCTAGACTGTTACGAGACAGTTGAGAGCTATCGCGCAGGTTTGTCCCGCCCTCCGGGTCGTCGGTCCCTGAAGCCATTGGAGCAGTTGGAACAGTTAGAATTGAAAAAGGTGGTCGAGGTGATTCCGGTAAGTCCGAAGGAGATTGGGGATCTGATTGCACTCGCCATGCAGACTAACGCAGATTCGCGCTAGTGCTCTAAGCTTATCAGGAAATGCGAGGAGGAGGAGTTGGGGTGCTCTTCGGTGACTGACTTGTTGGACCAGCCGCGATTTTCGCACTGAAAGTAAAAAGTATCCACAGCACCAGAGTATGGTGTGATGGATCCGTTATCAGTTTTGTTGAGCCTTAACGGGCAGGGAGCGATTCAGTCCTTTGAAGTCACCTCCCGTTTTCCATCCTAGTGGCAGGTCTTTTGGATCTGCGAGTCGCTCAACCCGAGTTTCTTCATCTCAAGAACTTGGCTAACAGAACAGCTCGACTGCGCAGATTCATTAGGGCTGGAATCGTTGTTATGCCCGGCTTTCGAACTTCCACTTACTTTGATGGCCTTAGATTTGAGGCTCGCCTGTACCTCCGGATCGCCCAAAAGCTGCTCTAATTTCCCCTTGAACGCCATTGGTACGACTTTCTTTGCGTAGCCAGGAGCGTTCCAGAAGCTACCCCTGAGATCATCAACGCCACTTAGTCTTTTTGTGAGAAGCACGGTGCCGGATGGGGATAATACCTCCATAGCAACGTCGTAGTGAAGCGCTGTGTTCATCATCGTGTCGGATTTCCATTCGTTGAGAGTGAATAGTACGGCCCTCGGTGCACCACTTTTCTCTAGACGCGCCTTGATGGAGTTCGTCTCTTCTGAGGGAATCGTGTCAAGTAAATCGCACTGACCGCCCGATGCTACAATTGATGCACAAGCGGCAGCGCTAAAACTCTTTGAAAGAGCTTCTGCATTTTCGTTCTCAACATCGAATGGGTTGCCGTATCCGCCTCTCTGAAGTCCCACGAACAAGGGCGATTTGTCGTTATTGACCACGTATGGTCGTCTGTCATGAGTTGCAATGGTAACGTTTTCTCCCGAAGTCGATGGTAGTGTTGCAAGGACATCTCGGTAGTTATGTTTGTTGCCGATAGCGCAACCTGTATTCACTATGACGATGGCGACTAACGGGAGAAAACTAAGAATAGGTCGAAAAGACGATGGGATCATATAGCTCAGTGAAAATCCTAGACTGTTATGCTCTGCGGCCAAGAGTATTCGTTATGGGCATGGGTGCCAAGTCCTTAGATGTAAGTAGCTATTCAACGAGAAGGTTTGGGGAGCGTCCGGCTCATTCAGGTTGCAGTTTCGAGGATCCTGGTCGGTATGTGCTGATTTACTTCGGTCTCCTCTTTGTCGCTCGTGCGGTGTCTAATCTGTTGTGGCTGGTATGTTCGCGAGTTGGCAGCGGCGTGAAACGCCAGCATGGTCACCTAAGTCATAGGATGAGGCACGCTTGCACTTGGGGAGCGAGGCCTTTGCCGGTAAGAGCGTGTATCTAAAAGGCCTTTGTTGGGTGCGCCTCGCCAGTCAGTTTAGCAAAATTGACTTGCGTTTTTTCGTATCAATCGGGAACATCGCAGAAGCAAAGCCGATTTGCGGCTTTTGCGATAGCAACGAGGATATTTGCGATGATTAAGAAGATGGGACTCTTGACTTTGACGCTGTTGGCGGGCTGCACTGGAAGGTACTACAAGATGCCGACGACGCCTGTTGACCTAACGAAGTATGAGGTCGTTGGCTCGGGCACGCAGACAGCAACTGGAATAATGCTATTTAGCTTTATTCCGATTCGACAGAACAATAAAATCGAGCGTGCTACCCAAAGGCTGATTGCGAATCACGGTGGCGATGCAGTCACTGATGTGACGGTGCGGGAGCGGTGGTTTTGGGCGTTGGTGCTGAATGGCTATAAGACGGATGTGCAGGGAACGGTTCTTCGCCGTCGGCCCGAAGCTCTTTCGTCATCAAAGAAGTCTCGGTAGAAAAAAGGGGCCTCTCTATGAGGCCCTGTTGATAAATCGTGTTTTTCGGAGTCGCGGGCATATAAGAGCGCTGTGCCGTCAATCGTCGAGTCATTGTAAAGTCCGCGAGAGCGATTGGAGTGATGATTTGAGAAAGGTTAGTGCGCTGTGCCTGTAATAGGAATCGTGACTCTTGAAGTGATTAACTAGCCCTTTTTCCCAACGGCGAATCGGGATGAGCGGAGGAATTTGAGCTAATTTCGTTGCTGGTAGACCAGGTTAGCGTCTTTCGTTGGGGCCTATATATTAGGCATCTTTCCCCAGATGGAGTTCACTTGAACCTTTACTCCAGCTACCCTCAGGCGTAGAACAGAAGTGTTGTTTTGGGCGCTCTTGGGTGCATAGGAGGAAATCGGGGCTTAATATGGGTATTCGATTTACAACGACACTTCTCGGATGGGCTTTCGCCCCTCAGGATCTCCTTCACGGGGCAGGTTCGTCCGAGACAAACTCGGGCTTTGCGGCGGACGGTCTTGAGCTGGGCTTCATGCCAGCGATGCTTCGTCGCAGGTGTTCGGTTTTCGCGAAGGTCAGTCTTTCGGTCGCGCATGCCGCCCTGAGGGGGCTGTCCGGTGATGGGGCAGTTCCAACCGTATTTGCCTCGACCCATGGCGAGTCGCATGTTACCGCAGGTCTGTTGAATGAGCTTGCTCAAAGTCAGCAGCTGTCGCCGATGAGTTTCAGTTTGTCAGTTCATAACGCGGCTTCCGGATTGTTCTCGATCGCGACTGGAAATACAGCTCCCGCAAGTGCCCTTTCGTCAGAGTTTGATTGTTTGCTGATGGGATTGTGCGAGGCAATAACCATGCTCTCGCAGGGAGATGCCAAGCAAGTGTTGTTGGTATGTTCTGACGATATTGTTGCGGAGGAATTTCGCCGCGGTGATGAGCGGTGCTCTCCCCCTTTCGCTATTGCGCTGTTAATCGGCACAGGCGCGGAGGAGAGTAATAGTTGTCAGTTGTCGTTTGAGCAGATAGCAGGAATCAGCGAGAGAGTGGATGAGCAAGTTCCGCAGGGTGTTCTCGTCGCGCGCTGGCTCGCCGGCGATGGCGTAGAGCTCGATATTGAGGCTGTCAATGCGCGGTGGATACTCTCCCGATCGGGGCGAAATCCCTCAACCTTGTTTGCGTCTTCGAAGAGTTCCTAGATGCAATCGGTATCGAGACGCAGGCGTGCTGCCGCAGGTGCGAGTTGCATGCTCCAGTCTATCTATGGACAACTTCTCTGTTGCTTGCGAAGTGCGACCTGCTTCGGATGTTATTGCGGCATGCTTGTTGCGTTTGCCGGAGGAGCTGCGTGCTTTTATCTTGCGATGCGCCTCCACATTATTTTTGTTGAGCCTGAGAGGGCTCCACGGATAGCTCGCCTTTATATCCATCGCGGAGCACATCTTCTGTTCGCAAGCCTTCAGAGGTTTGGGCTGATGCAAGTTAAGATGGATCCGCTTGGGGCAAGCTGTGCCGGCACGGTTGTTGTTGCGAATCACCCCTCCATGCTTGACGCCATGCTGCTTTTAAGCGTAATTCCCAATGCCGTATGTGTTATGAAACGACCGCTCCTTCGATTGCCGGTTATCGGTGGGTTCGCCCGCTGGGCTCGCTATATTCCTCAAGCGGAGACGCCGGAGCTTTTAGAGGGCGCCTCGCAAGCTCTGGCAGACGGGGCATCGATCATCATATTTCCGGAGGGAACTCGTTCGGACCGGGTAGGAATTCGAGCCTTTAAACGGGGGGCTGCTCGGCTGGCTTTGGAGGCTAATCGCCCAATCGTTCCGGTGGCAATCGCCATGAAACCGGTGGTGTTGGGGGCAGGATGGCCTATTGAAAGACCCCCTTTGACCTCAATTAAGTACCAAGCTGTTCGGTTGGAGGCCCTTGGGGCCGAATCTACAGTCCTTGGGGGGGGGGTAGCCGATGACCTACGTGCCATGAGTATGCGACTTACTCAACACCTTGAAGATCTAATCGCAAATTCGCTATTGTAGGGCGGTTTAGTATCCCGGAGTGGGTTATGACAGGAAGTGAATCAATTGAGGCTGAGGTTAAGCAGTTCATCATTTCGACCCTCAAATTAGAGGACATGACAGCGGATGATATCAACAGCGATGCTCCGCTGTTCGGTGCGGGGCTTGGTTTGGATTCCGTGGACGCCTTGGAGCTTGGCGTTGCCCTGCACAAGAGTTACGGCATCAAGATTGATTCCAAGTCTGAGGATTCGCGTGCTCACCTGCGGTCGGTCCGTTCTCTCGCTGCTTTGGTGAGTGAGCGACGCGGATAGTTTTAGGTGATATGGTTTCTAATATGCAAGAAGAGGTGCTCGTCGTCCTTGAAGAGAAGTTTGGAGTGAAACGAGAAGATGTGACGATGGAGACTCGCCTCCATGAAGATCTCGATCTCGATAGTATCGATCTCTTTGATATGATGGGGGTCCTTGAGGAGCGAATCTGCGTGAGCGTTGATGTTAACGATTTTCTGAGAGCAAAGACTGTCGGCGACTTTATTTCAATTCTTGAAGAGCTTGTGAAGCACCGCCCAGTGGCGTGATTCAATATCCGCATATGGACTCTCATGAGAATTCATTGACGTATCAAACAACGTGGGTTGTTGACCCTGGTCTTCCGATATTCCAAGACCATTTCCCGGGTATGCCGATTGTACCCGCATACCTCCAACTTGCTCGGATTCGAGAGGAGATCTCGCATTGGTTGCAACGCTCCAGCTCCCGCATAAAAATTAAAGGGATGAAGTACAAGCAGCAAATCCCGCCTGGACGTGAGGTCTTGATCTCTCTCCAGCTCGAGGCGCTGGATGGTCTTATCTCGGTGACAGTATCTCTAGACGGAGAGGTTGTTACCTCAGGTCAGCTACTACTCGTATGATTGCTGCATTTCGCCCGTGTATCATCATCCCGTGCTACAATCATGGCCGCGCTTTGGTGCAGGTCCTTGAGCAGCTTCGAAGCTATAACATCACGGTTGTCGTGGTTAACGATGGAAGTAGTGATGAAACACCCGCGCGTATCGCCGAGGCGTGTTCCCGCTTTGCGTGGTTAATATCTCTCTCGCGAGAGGTAAATGGAGGCAAGGGTGCTGCTGTTCTGGATGGGTTGCGGTGGGCTCTGCAAAATGGCTTTACCCACGCACTGCTTGTTGACAGCGATGGGCAGCACAGCTGTTCTGATGTGCTGCGCTTCTTGGATATCGCTGCGGCAAGACCTGACGCCCTGATCCTCGGTAATCCCGTATTTGCCTCCGATGCGCCTCTGGCTCGCCGGATCGGTCGAGAGGTGTCTAATGTTTTAACTGCTCTCGTAACCTTGCGGTGTGCGGCTCGGGATGTTCTGTGTGGCTTTCGGGTCTATCCACTTGGGCCGCTCTTTGATGCGGTTGATTTCGACTCAATCAAATTGCGGATGGGTTTTGACGTCGATTTGGTAGTTCGGTGTCTCTGGGCTGGGATGGAGGTTGAGAACGTACCGACTGCTGTCGTGTATCCTGAAGATGGTGTCTCTCACTTCCGATATGGGGCAGATAACATCGAGATCGCACGTCTGTTTGCTAAGCGTGCGATTAACGTCCCGTACTTTATCTATCGCCGCGTATCTCGGCGGTTTTCGGGAAAGAAGGAGGCCTCGAGCGAGTGGTTTTGGATACGAGAGCGGGGTTCGGTGGCGAGTCTGCGAGTTCTTCTGAGGATCTTAGAGGCTGTAGGACGACGGCCGCTCTATGTTTTGATGGCTCCAATAGTACTTTTTTTATTCGTGTGGGATCGAACCTCGCGTCACGCTGCATTTCAGTTCCAACGCGCCGTTCTCAGGAACTTGGGTCGAGAGGCCGCGAGTTCGTTTTGTCTCTGGCGTGCCTTTCGTCAGTTTTGGGAATTCGGGGTTTCGATGGTCGACAAGGTCGTTTCGTGGCGTGAGGGGATCCCGCTCCGGCAATTTACCTGGAGTGGCAGGGACGAGGTTAAGGCTCGTTTGGCTAACGGCCAAGGGTTGATCATGATCGGTGCTCACGTGGGTAACCTTGAGGTAATTCGAGCCCTCGGAGACTCTCGGCAGGTGATGGTGAACGCCCTCATGTTCACCGGTAATTCGAGACATTTCAAAGCGCTTCTTGAAGAGGTCAACCATAAGGCGTTTGTGAGAGTAGTCGATATCTCAAGTATGGATCCGTCGATCGTCTTCGATCTGAATGAGCGCCTCCGAGCCGGAGAGGTGGTAGCGTTGCTCGTTGATAGGCTTCCCAAAAACTCCTGGGGACGCTCCGTTAGGGTAGAGTTTTTGGGGGTGCCCGCGCCATTTCCGGAGGGGCCGTGGATTCTAGCAAGTCTCCTGGATGCTCCCGTCTACTCGGTGTTTAGTATGCGGGAGCGGGGCGGTAACTACAGGGTTGAATTCGAGTTGCTTGCGGAGAAGATTCTACTTCCGAGAGCAAATCGCTCTGGCGCACTCAAGGGATACGCTATTGAGTTCGCACAGCGACTATCCGCTACGGTCATGCGGTATCCGTACCAGTGGTTCAACTTTTTTGACTTCTGGAAGCATTCAGAGGAAAAGCGCCGCGGCGCCTGTCGCTGATTCTGTCGCAGTTGAGTCGGTCAATGTCCGTTAGGATCAATCTGAGCACGCAAGGTATCGGATTGTGCAGAGTGAGTGCTCGAATTCTGAGCTGCAGCGAGAAGAGAGAGGATATTCTCAACAGGCGAGTCGTCTGGAGATAGGTACGAGATCTCATCGTGCGCTTCCCCCGTGCTCGATACGGTTATCGTTCTGACCCGAATACCAACATTATTCAAGAGAACGACGGTTGTGCGCGAATCATCGCACGAGATCGCGCCGCTCAGATGAGTATCTCCCTTAAGTGAGAAGGTTACAGGTAATGTCCCGGACGAGCAGAGGCGCCGCGTTATGAGCGGATCAGAAAGTTGCGTGGAGTAGCTCTTTGGGGCCGGGACGTGCAGTGAGCACGCAGTAAAGCAGCTGATTGTAAAAACCAAAAGTAGAGAGGATCTCACCGATGCCACTAATCTATCGAGCGCTGTACAGCATCTCATACGGCTACTATCGCTCCGGTCCACGATGACTGGCAAGAGGGGCAAGGAGGGCTGCAAAAAACACCCCCACGGACAAAACAATGCCAAAACTCTGCAGAGCCGAAGTGGAGCTCCATGAAAGCGCTCCGAATGACACGATCGTTGTGAGCGCTGAGAGGAATACTGAGAGGTGAGGTGCTCCCTCAGGATGGGTCTCCTCTGCAAAGAATATGACGTAATCCACCGATACGCCCAGGAGTACCATTAATGCAAACATCGAAAATACGTTGATCGGAATCCCCATTACTCCAAGGGTCGCTAGAGCCCCGATTGCCCCCAGTAATGGAGGTGTAACAACTCGCCACAGCCTTGCAATTCCGTACCTGAAAGCAAGGAGTAGGATTACAGCGCCATAGAACAGACTAGTTGTTACTGAGGCAGAGGAACGATAGAGGTGGAGTGCATGTGAGATCGCATCGGCATGGTTCACGATCTCAACCGAGCCGGAGATCCCTACGGGAAGCGTTTGGGGGTCCCCGCGAAAGCCGTTGAGCGCGATCGTAGTGACTACCTGACCTCGCTGAGGTCCAAGCCAGAGATCCTCCACGGTGCGACATGCATGACGTGCGATGCAATCTGATGGACGGGCAAACTGCTGTGGCCCCGCCGTGTTGATCGAGAGGAGCGTATGCTCTGCTTTCTGAGAGAGGTGGAGATCGTGAGCAAGCTGCGTAAATGAAATAGGAGCTGATTCGATAGTAGCTGCCAGAGTTCGGTAGCTGGTTTCTTGAGTTCGACGCGAAGGAACTAGATCCGAGACTGCTCGGTAACTCTCAAGTTGCCCAGATTTAATGAGCGCGCGAAGTCGAGCTTTGACCTCTTCCTCAATCTGGAGCGCCTCATCCTCGGAGGCCGCTCGAATAATAAGGACCGTTCCTCCATCCTTCATCCCAGTTAGCTCGGCCACCTCACGTTGTGCGTTTAGCAGCGCCGGTGATGGCTTATGGAGCGTTCGGATGTCGTCAGAGATTGTGAGGCGTAGCATACCAAAGGCGCACAGCGCTACGACTCCGAATATCGAAAGGTAGCGGACCTGGGGGCGGAGTATCACTTTTGAAATGTAAGCCAGTTTTCTTAGTCTCGGATCTGTTCTTGGAGTACCCGCTATCGCTGGAAACACGAGACCTACCGTGAGGAGGGTAAGGATAAGCCCAAGTACACAGAAGATCGCCAGCTCTTGAAGTCCAGGAAACGGGGACACAGCGATGCCAACAAAGCCGATCACGGTAGTGACAAAACCGAGAATAAGACCGGCTCGAATCCTCGATAGAGGCGATTGTAGCTCGCTTGCAAGGGTTGTTCGGTGGGCGATAAAAAAGTGCAACGCATAGTCAATGGCGACGCCGAGCAGCGAAGAGCCGAAGCCGAGTGTAATGAGGTGCAAGGAGTGGCCGTGTAACGACTCTACTATCAGTGAAGTGCCCCACAGCGAGGCCAGGAAGCTTGTTGTAATGCAGGCGGCGATAGCGAAGACAACGGATAGCGATCGGAATACAAAGATCAGTACTCCAACCAGGGCGCAAAGGGTGAGGGTCGAGATAGTAGTAACTTCCCGCTCCGTGCGCTGCGCGGAGTCGTTCGCGAAGAGTACGATCCCTGAGGGGACAATCCGCACGGAACTGTTCGGAGTGAGCGAGTTGAGGAAGGTGATGAGGCGCGCTTGAGTTGTCCTGGCATAGGGAGATTCGCGGAGTTCAGCGGAGATAAGTACGTTACGAGCCGACGGTGTATCGAGGTGGATAAAGCCGTTCCGAAGGATATACCGCCCCCCGTTTGAGGTGAGAGTCTTTAGGTATGTAGGAAGAAGTAGAAGAGGGTCCCTTTCGGCATATTGAAGCCACTGTAAAGAGTCCGGCGCGAAGGCCCTCTGGCGAGCCCCCTCTATGAGGTTGTCGGCGTTTGCGAGCGCCGATGTGGGGATCCCTGCGGTGGCGAGTTGGAATGGATACTGTAAGAAGAACTCAGCAAGAGGCTCGAGATCCTTTGTCGAGACTCGACCCTGAACCGACGCAAATAGACCGCTTGCGGTCATGCTGGTAGCAACACGGGTTGCTTCCTGTTCGGTGGCCTGATCGGTCGGGCCCTGCACAAGGATAACGAGCTTTTTGGCAAGGGATTCGGCTTGTGCGTGCACTACATGCTCAAGAACCGGATCTCGGTGAATTGGGGGGAGCAGGGAGAAGATGTCGGTACGAAAGGGGGGCCCTTGAACGAAGAGAATAATACTCCCGATAACAGCGGTAAGGAGGAGTGCCAGATACGAAAAGGTTAGGAGCTTAGAGGGCTTCATTGAGAGATGTCTGCAACTCCAGAACCTCACTTTCGGAGAGGGGGATTGGCTCAGCAAATGAGGTGATGATCGTGTCTGTATTTGCGTGGTGAACCTCAAGGACCTCAGGGCGATCGGACCCCTGGACGACTATTTTAGCGACGATCTCTGCGACCAGGGAGTCCTTCGGCGTCAGAGTAATCATCCAGGCATTCACACTGCCGGATGCTGTGATCATGAAGTCTTCCGCGGCTTCCTGTAGGTCGCCCCCCATCAGCGAGAGTAGGGCTGCCGAGATATTAGCCCGATCAGAGACCTGCTCGGATGCGCCGATGCGGTCGATGACCTTCAATCCCGAGGGGGTTATAATTGTAGTCCGTTCGACGGGGTGCTTCATTCGCCATTCAATTCCGCGTTGTGGCAGACACCGCATCTCGCCGCTAGAGGACAGCGGCGCCGTCAGTGCTGCGATACGGCGCTCTTCTCGGAATGTAGAGCGAAAAGGGGTGGCGGGTTTTAGGTGCTGGCGGATCTGCTGAAGGTCAAGAGTGGGCTCAGCGTACGCTCGTGATATGGGAAAAGCTAATGCTGCTAGCAGGAGTGAGGAGATAATGGGATGGATTCGTCTCATAACTCGGAGCCTTATGAGGTACTCGACTACAAAAAGAGTCCCCATTATCAAGTAGCTAATACAACCGTTGTACAGACTCCACCACTCTAGAGAGCGATGCAGTGAGTCAAAGGCGATGATGGTGTTTGTCACGAAGAAAGCTACCCACACCTGACACACGCGACGACAGTATCGTTGGCCCTCGGCAGGAAGTGGTCCCTGAGTGATCGTAGCAAACCGTTCGATAATAGAAGGGGGGCGGATAAGCGATGTGGTAAATATCGTCAACAACACTAGGTTCACGACGAACGGATAGTATAGTGGAATGGTCGGTAGATAGTGCGAGGCGACCAAGGCGATAGCCCCAACACTCAACGCCACGATGAGAGATCGTGGCTGTGTCAACGTGCTCCCCGTTCGCACCTTGATCATAAGGGCGACAGCGAGTAGTGCTGCAGTGATGCCGAGGTATCCCCGGGTCGTAGCGAGGTATACGGACAATGGATAGAGTAGGGTAAGAATTGCAAACGCAACTCTCATGAGATCCTCACCCGAGCTGGCATGCGTAATTTTTCTAGGTAGCGCAGCAGGAAATTCAAAAGCCAGAGCCTACGCTTACTTGTCGGTGCTACCCCACTTAATGCCAGAGATAGCTGCTGCTCAACGCGCCGGGTCAGAAGACGCATGAGTCTCGATCCGTGATAGAGTCTTTGTAGTCGAAACAGGGTGAATATTCGGCCGTCGTAGTAAGCATCGATTAGTGAGCGCCAGGCTTTGAGTTTGGCTCGCATCCGCTTTTCGTAACGCGCTGCATGGGTGTCCCATCCAGCAAGTATCGCTCGTGTTAGCTCCGAGGCTCCTTCAAGTGCAAGCAGTAGACCACTTGAAAAAATGGGGTCGATAAAGCCACCGGCATCACCGACCAGTGCCCACTGCTTCCCAGTCCAGCGATCAGATGAGAGCTGGTAATTAGTGTACTTCATAACGGGGGTAAGTCGTTCAGTCGACGTAACATACGATTGCATTACGGGCTCTTCGTGCAGGAGGCGATCGTATTGCTCTTCAGCAGAGGCGCCGTAGTTTTTGAGCGCTTCGCGCGGAATTACAACACCCACAGACACCCGGTTCGGTAGCGGGATTCTCCACGACCAGCCGCGTTTTAAGCGATTGATGTGAATGTGCCCCTCATGGGGAGTTTCGGCCGCGGGAACGTGAGCAAAGAGGGCCACATCTTTGCGGCCACCCGCAGAGCTTGGAAGGTTGAGAAGCTTGGTAAGCACTCGATTCCGTCCAGAGGCATCGACGATAAGATCTGGTTGATCGAGCCCTGTGGCTTGCTTCCATATATCGAGCGTCTTCTGATCGAAAGCGACCTCCCGGTCTTTGGATGGAGGAGCGAATGTTGCAATCTGCGGGATATGAATAGCGCCGAGACGGATGGCATTTGTAAGTACCAGCGCATCGAACTCTGCTCGCGGTGAGTTGTACGCATATGTAGGGGATCCCTTACCTGCTCGATTAAAGAAAAACGAGTTCTCTTGCTCTGGCGTCGTGTAGAAGGTTGCTCCCGGCTTGTAGGTGCTTATCGCAGCGACCTCCTCTTCGATCCCTAACTCTCGCAGGAGTGGTATGAGTGCTGGTACCAGCGATTCTCCAACGAGCAGATCGGGCCGTTTGCCCGGATCGAAGAGAGCCACCGTTATCTGCTTTCGACGGAGGTGTGTGGCGAGAGCTGCTCCAGCGGGACCGCCACCGATGACAGCAACGCTCGAGATCTTCTTCATGCAGCCACCTCTTGCTCACGTCGCATCGTGTGTCGAACGAGTTTGCCCGAGCCGGTCTGCGGAAGCTCCTCGACGATACGGAAATCTTTCGGAACCTTAAAACTAGAGAGTTCCGAGTAACACAGGGTTCTCCATGTTTGCGGATCGTAGGGCATTCCTTTTCGTACTACAACGTCAGCGACGACGAGGCAGCCGAGGAGGGGGTGCGGTTCCGCGGAAACGCGGACCTCGCGGATCTCAGGGGCGCGGCGTAAAACCGCCTCAACTTCTTCCGGGAACACCTTGTTACCGCCACTGTTAATGATGCTCTTTCGTCTTCCTTTGAAGGTTATAAGGCCGCTGGGATCAAGCGTTACGAGGTCCCCAGTTGCAAACCATGAGTTGCGCGGTACGGATAATCCACAAGCCTCACCAGTAAGGTAGCCGGCAAAGAGGCCGGGACCTTGAATAAAAAGTTCTCCGATTGAGCCGTACGGCGATGATCGTCCGTTGTCATCGCGCACCTCTGCTAAGTATGGCGGCATGCACCGCCCAAGTGCCGTTACAGGAGCGGACGGGTCGTTGTTCCAGAGCGGAAGGCCCACTTCGATAACTCCGTATACCTGGGTGAGGCGAATTCCGAATCGCTCCTGGAATCTATCTGCAATCGCTTGCGGCAGGAGGGATGACGTGGAGATAGCTCTTCGGAGGTTTGAAAGCGTGTGTGACGGATCAGCTCGAGCGATAAGCTCGTATTGGATTGGTGACCCATAGATCACGGTGGCGCCGTGGCGTTCTCCAAGACGAAGCGTTTCGGATGGGTTGAGCGAAGCGCAGTCAAGTATCGTCGCGCCTGCGCGGAGAAATGAGAGGGCTGATGCAACGAAGTGATAGGGAAGGGGAAGCGGAGCAAGAACGGTATCCTGCGCTGACACACCGAGAAGGTACTCCGCTGCCTCAGTTCGTTCCAGCACGGCTTTATGAGTCAGCACTACTCCGCGAGACAGAGCCGTTGTTCCGGATGTGTGTCGAAGAACGGCTGCATCTGGAAAAACGCAGGGGTGAATCGCTTCATGTTTATGCGGTATTAGGATCAAGTCACCCAGGCGATCATCCTGAAAACGACGCGGCTGATGCCCCTCGGTGTGCCCAGAGCATTTCCCGATCGACCATGCGACTTGAGTTTCGGAGATAATTCGCTCCCGCTCGGCAGCCGGAAGAACCGGAGATATAGGTATCGCAACACATCGCGCCGCCACGACACCAAAGAGAGATGCAAGAAACTCGCGGGCATCGAGGAGAGAGATTCCAATGATTGTGCCGGGGGCGGCGTGCAGTTGCAGGGTATTGCGTATGCTTGAGGAGAGGGACGCAAGCTCTCGGTACGTGGTGGTTTGTGAGCGATCGATGACGGCTGCTTTGTCGGGCCATTGCTGAGCAGCGTGTTCAATGATCTCCTCTGTTCGAATCATAGCATCCGCCCGATCTTCGAGTACTCTACACGCTCCAGCTACGCCAGAGTGTGTCTGTCATAGTATAGCGGCTCTACCTGCTGTTCGCGCAACGCACGAACGATATCGTCTTCCGATTGCCCCTGCAGTCGTCCTGCTGCGAGCCATCCCGCGGCGTATCCAGTGGAGAGGGAGGTCCCTATCACACGGGCAGATCCGATCGCATAATCAGTTGCGGCTAGGCCGCGCCCGGCAAAGTATACCCCATCAATACCTTTGGCGCACAGGCTTCCCATCGGTATTTCGTACCCTTCGCCTTCATCTGGAAAGGTTACTTTCGGCTTGGCCGGGCTATCCCACAGCTCCACAGGCCACAATCCGACGGCTATCCCCTTGATGTGTCGTTGTGAGAGCCTCACACCCTCTGTTGAAAGCTCCTCCTCTCCTAGCCCCCTGTCGCCACTGCGGATACCGAGGGCCGGCGCGGTTCCGGAGTGGGAGATCGATTGGAACCCACTTCCGTGACCCTTCAGGTATGAAACAATGTGCGGTATCGAGCTTGAGAGTTGAGAGTAGATCTGTTCAGTCCATGCCTTGTGCATCTCTGTCGTCGGAGCGGCGGTTCCTAATTTGAACAGGGCCCGATTGTGCGAAAGTGAGCCAGGAACTATTGAGATATACGAGAGCTCATCGGGTAACATGTCATCGAGTACGGCTTCGCGAAGGAGCTTGCGAACGGTGAAACCGATGCTCTGCTCATCAAGATCCGGTAGACCAGAGAGTTCAAAAACAAGAGCAGCTGCCTGGGACGGAGACGGGGCTACCGTTGGCAGATTTAGCAGTTTTAGCGCCTCACTGTTGCCCGAGCAATCAACGAGGGTGGCAGCTTGGATCTCAAGATGCCGATCTAACGCGTTCGACATTCGCAGCACAAATCCGCCACTAGAGCCCATGCGCTCTATCGCACTGATGGAAATTTCAGTGAGAAGGCTAGTCGCAGGATGTTCGGCTACAAGTGTACAGGACACCGCCTCAAAGGCCTCCGCAATGTACGGGAGGTAGGTAAGACCTAACGGATTTCGAACAAGCTCTTTCCCAGATCGTTCTGCCACGCGGCGCGAGAATTCGGTTGCAAATCCTGGGTTGTCGAAGCGAGGAGAGGTGTGGAGGTGTGGTCCGCAACGCGAGACACCACAGATGGTCCCCACCATTGCTGCCGTTGCGTTGCCACCGACAATCCTGCGACGCTCGATAATCACAACGCGAGCCCCTTGCCGAGCAGCGCCGATCGCTGCCGCAAGGCCAGCGGGGCCGGCACCGACTATGCCGACGTCAAAGCGCTCGGCTGACATGACTGCTCTCCGTCAACTCATTGATAAGATGGCTCGAAAATCGGGCGATGGTAGCCTCATCTACTACCTTTGTATCGAAACAGATCGTGACCTCAAGCGAATCCCGATACCGTGACCACACAGTCGTAAAACCGGGGGGGGAGAGTACTGGTGGATAGTGTGTTGCATAGACAACCGGAGACGCGCCGAAGGAACTAAGGTTGGAGAGTGAAGCTCCGATGTCCGAGAAGTAAAAGCTAGCGGGGTGTCCCTTCGTTGGCTGTTCAATAATCCTCCAGAGTAGTGATAGTGGGAGGCGGCGTAGCAGGTGAAGGAAGTCGACCATGCCACGCTGATACCCTTCAAATATGGTGTCATGGAGCTGCTGGATGATCGCGTTGGTGCACTCCGCGAGTGAACTGTTGAGCGGTGAGGTGATTCTGAAGAATGCGACCGATATCTGATTCGAGAGCGGAGAACGTTGCTTAGAGGAGCGCCGAATATCGTGGGGAACCGGAACAAAGAGGGGAACGTGTTCCTGTCTGCCCATCTCGGTTGTTGCTGCGACGGCTCGTGATGTTGCGGCCAGGTACGCTGCGGTCGGAAACATCCCGCCGGTGAGCCGTTGTACCGTTTGGTCGGTACGCTTTGTCTGCTCAGCGCTGAAGATAAGCTTCGAAAAGTGAGGAGTCGGGGCGTTCTGTACTGATGGGTGTAATCGAGCGATCGTCCCACGAGCTTTCGAAAAGATCATTCGTGCTGTTTTTCGAGCTTGGATTATTCGTTCTTTAATTGAAACGGGGCGTTCTTGCGAGAGTGCCAGGGACCCTCCGGTATTATGAGCGAGTAACGAAACAAGAATTTCTGCGCCGTGTGCATCGCATAACGCGTGGTGCCAATAGAATAGAAGGGAAGGGCCATGTTCGTAGTGTGGTAAAAGTATCACTCCAAAAGGGCTCTGGACCTTGATATCTAAGGAGTGAGTTAGAACAATCGTGCGGAGATCGAGTTCAGACCTACACGAGTCAGAGATTGCAATTTCAGAGGTTGCAGCGCCATAAGAGATCCAACGAGGTGCTCGGAAGAGCGGTTGAGAGAGCCGAAGCCGCGTTACTGCTTGAAAAGCTGGATGAGCTATAAGTCGAGAGCGCTGAGCACTGATGTCACTATCCAACGGCAACGTGACGAGTAGATGGCAGATATTTCCGGGGCTCCCCGCGCGGCGCATGGAGCGTTCCATCGCCAGCATAAAGGTATCACACCCATTAAGAGCTATCGGGGGAAGCTCTTTCATCCGTTTGAGTTCCGAGCTGCTGAGTGAAGGTTGGCGATACCCGTTGTGAGGGCTGCTACGGTTGATAACGGTTGAGAGGTTAGCAGTTCGAGGGGGAGGGGAATTTTGAGGGTCTTCTCCAGGAAAATGACCACTTCCAGGAAGCCAATCGAATCGAGGCCGAGGGCGCGCAGATCGTCGTGAAGAGTGCAGGGTTTACCCACCATCGATGCGATGAAGGCGCAGAGCTGACTCTGGAGATGTTCTTCAGAGAACGTTTGCATACAGGCTTCCTGAGGGGGATGTCGAGCCGAAACAGGCTAAAAACTAGTGCCGTTTGGGCCTTGGGTCAACTCCCCGGAGCGGCTTTTGGCAGAGGATTTGGCGTTTTACCGGTTGTTTTCGGGGAGTGTTTTAGTGGAGGCTCCGGGGTAACTGTGCTACGAATGATATAGCGTGCCTATTCTCCGTAGCGAGCGGCGCGGGTAGGTAAATACGCAGCTCGGCAATAAGCGGGTTTGGCCCAACTTGAATATTCCTCCATCGCATGAAATCAAATGTAGTCATCTCGGCCGTTGGAATGCTCAATGCACTGGGAGACGACCTGGAGAGCATCCGCGACGGGTTGTTCCGTGGAGATCAATCCGGGATTCGAAAGTCTGATCGATTCATTCCAGGAGTGTCATGTTATGTTGGCGGGGTTGTCAGCGCACTGCCTGAGTGCCCCAACGGACTTGAGCGCTTATGGTCACGAAATGCAGCGCTCTCCCTAGCGGCGCTGCGGCAGATAGAGCCGACGGTACGGAGTGCGATTGACAGATTCGGCAAGGACCGGATCGGGGTTGTGATGGGCTCGAGCACATCGGGCATCGACGAGGGAGAGGAGGCTCTCCGAGTCCGTGCTGAACGTGGAGATCTTCCCGCCAACTATTCATATTCCAAGCAGATAATGGGGAGCGTCTCCGAGGTGCTTGCGTGCCTGCTCGGAACTACTGGCCCTTCATATACTATCTCGACAGCGTGTTCCTCGAGCGCAAAAGTATTTCGCGCCGCCCGCGGACTCATCGACAGCGGTTGCTGTGATTGCGTACTTATCGGGGGTTTTGATTCTCTGTGTAAGCTAACTCTCAACGGATTCTCTGCGCTGGAGCTCGTGTCTGATGAAATTACAAATCCCTTCAGTAAGAACAGAAAGGGAATAACGATCGGGGAGGGTGGGGCGATCTTCCTGGTTGAGCGATGCGGAGATGACGAGTTGCTTGAGGATACCATCTCGATTGTGGGTGTTGGGGAATCGTCCGATGCGTACCATATCTCTTCCCCAGATCCGAGTGCTGCTGGTGCAATCTCGGCAATTGGGGCGGCGTTACGGCAGGCAGGTGCGAGCCCCCCAGAGATCGACTACGTAAATCTGCATGGCACAGGAACTCTGCACAACGATGCGATGGAGGCTCGGGCCATACGCGAGGTGTTTTCGTCGGAAACGCCGTGCAGCTCGACAAAACCGCTCGTTGGGCACGCCCTGGGGGCCAGTGGTGCAATTGAGGCTGCGTTCTGTTGGATGGTGCTGCAGGATCCAAATTATCGCCTGCCTCCGCACTGCTTCGATGGTCAGCAGGACCCTAAGCTGCCCTCCCTAAATTTGGTGAATAGGGGAGCCGTGCTGGCGGGGCAACCTCGATACGCGCTCAGTAATTCGTTTGGGGTTGGTGGAAGTAATTGCGCCGTCGTATTGAAGAGGGGGAGGTAATGGATCAGCGTGTACCTGATCCTGCTCTATTTTTGCCACACGGGCCCGGTATGCGGCTGCTTGATGGGCCTGGAAGTGTTGTGGATGGGTGGCTAACGTTTCAGGTTCGATTAAGCACTGAGTTAGTTGTGTGTGGGGAGGATGGGGTCGCTCCAGCGGAGTTGGGACTTGAAATTATGGCTCAGGCGTGTGGAATGGCGATTGTCATTGATGGGCGCTCAGGTTCTGCCGGTGCGATGCGAGGAGTTGTTGGAGCTATCCGCGGATATGAGTACTCTACGAATCCGCTCGTGCTCTCTCAAAGTCTTGTGGCTCGAGTGAAGAGGGACCTAGTTGATGGTAATGTTGTGGTCTGTGATGCGGAGCTTCTGCACGAAGGGGAGACGAGCCCTCTGCAAATGGCTCGGATTACGATCGTTTTAATGGGAGAAGATTTCACGTGAAGCGAGTGTTAATTACCGGGGCATCGGGGGCGATCGGTCAGGCTGTTTCCCGAAGCTTAGCGGCGCGAGGTTTTCATACGACTTTGCACTATCGCTCTCAGGTCGAGGTTGTATCAGCGTTGGTGGAGGAGCTTACGTCCGCCGGCGGAAGCGCTGATGCAATCTCCTTTGATGTCAGTGATCGTGAGGGGACTGCAGTAGCCATAAACTCGACAATAGAGGCGCTGGGGCCATTTTACGGTGTTGTGTACAACGTTGGGCTACACAGAGACGGCCCGATGGTGGCGCTTAGTGGTGAGGATTGGGACTCAGTTATCACGACCAATCTGACCGGGGTGTACAACGTTTTGCACCCGCTGTTGATGCCGATGGTTCAGGCCCATGCCGGTGGCCGAATCGTTACGATGGCATCGGTTGCGGGTATTACGGGGAATCGAGGGCAGACCAACTACAGCGCAGCGAAAGCAGGAATCATTGCGCTTACAAAATCGCTGGCATTCGAGATGGCGAAGCGGAATATCCTGGTTAACTGCGTTGCTCCTGGGTTTATAGAGAGCGAGATGATTAGCGAAATTCCCCTCGATGAGATTCGGCGGATGGTGCCCCTCAGGCGTGCCGGCACTCCTAACGAGGTGGCGGGAGTGGTAGAGTTTCTCTTTTCCGACGCGGCATCCTACCTGACGGCTCAGGTTATATCGCCTAATGGTGGATTGATATGAGACGGGTTGTCGTTACTGGAGTGGGAGCTCTCTCGCCTCTCGGAGCAACATTCTCCGCGACGTGGCAGGGATTGAAGGAGGGGAAGCGAGGCGTGCGCATCCTACCTGAATGGAGTGATATTGCGGGGGTTCGAACAAAATTGGCAGCGCCGGTGGCTCCGTTTGAGCTGCCCGAGAACTACTCCCGTAAAAAGCTGCGAAGCATGAGTCGTGCGGGCATAATGGCGGTTCGCGCGTCCGAGATGGCTCTTGAGGATGCGGGACTTCTCGGTCACCAGGTCCTTAGTTCGGGGAGCTGTGGTGTTGCGTACGGCTCGTGTTTAGCTGGAAGCGATATGATGCTCGATATCGCAGAGCGGTGTTTGCGCAAGGATGCACGAGGGATGCAAGCGAGCGCGTTTACGCAGGCGATGAGTCACAGTTGCGCCGCGAATATATCGATATTTTTTGGTACCACTGGAAGGATAATCCCGACTTCTAGTGCGTGTACCTCAGCGAGTCAGGGGATCGGATACGCAGTTGAATCGATCCGCTCCGGGGCTCAAACGGTTATGATTGCTGGAGGAGCCGAGGAGATCTCTACGGCACTCCTCTTTCTGTTCGATTCCATGTACGCGACATCGCCGGCGGATGGAGAGAGTGCAACCGCTCCCCGTCCCTTTGATGCGCACCGGGATGGTTTAGTAATCGGGGAGGGGGCATGCACCCTTATTGTAGAGGAGCTTGCATTCGCGCAAGCGAGAGGCGCTCGGATATTGGCAGAGGTTGTCGGCTTCGGAACAAATAGTGATGGTGCCCACATCACGGCGCCTACATCGGGCACGATGAGTGCGGCAATTCGTTTGGGGCTACGTGATGCGGGCATTGAGCCCCAGCAGGTTGGTTTCGTTCATGCGCATGCTACTGGAACAACCCTCGGTGATGCGGCAGAAGCCGCTGCGATGCGGGATGTATTTGCAGGGCCGGTGCCCGTTGGCGCACTCAAAAGTTACAGCGGCCATACGTTGGGTGCCTGTGGCGCGCTTGAAGCTGCAATAACTATTCAGATGATGCGAGAGGAGCTTTTTGTGCCTATCGCGTCTCTGATCGAGGCTAGTCCTGAGTGCGCGCATCTCGATCTTATTCGTGGCGCTGCGCGCACAATCTCGTGCGAATTCGCAATGTCGAACAACTTCGCCTTCGGTGGGGTGAATACATCGCTCGTTTTTAAGCGGCTTTGAGATCTTCAGCGGTGTCTCTCGTGAGGAGAGCGAGTAGCTCGGGGATAGAATTCCACGACGGGGTTGGCTCCTCAAGAATGAATTGGATCTTCCGAAAGGTGTCGTTGATCACCACAAGATTTTTTTCGAGTGCGCCCAAAAAAGCATCATCGGAACAAAGAATAGTGAGAGTTTTGTTCAGGTTTCTCAGAAACTCAATATGTTTAATATCCAAGAATCCAGGCTGAACTGGCTGATTAAGTCTCGGGTTGTGTTCGCGAAATAGCTTCTGCATCGAGTCGCCGAGGTCATACACCTGAGAGGCAGTGGTTCTAATGGTAGCGAGTGTTTCGAGGTCCGTTAACCGGCCTTGGTTTACGATAAACGCCAAAAAGCCCCAATAGATAGCGTAGTCCCATATCACCTTGAGGGGCATAATGCGTGGGTTTCCAAAAACCGAATACTGATTGTAGAAGGTTTTCAAGAAGCCTTCGGTAATCTCTTGATATATATCGTTGAAGGCTTCGCATCGACCGATGAAGCGTTCGGCGCGCATATCGCGGGAGATAGCGTCAACGATGAAGGTGTTCTGTATAGCGATGAAGTCGCTTCCAGGGCTGTACAGGGGATCAATGAATACCCCGGCATCTCCCGTAATAGCCCATCGTTCGCCGGATATCATGCGGGAGCATTTGTGGGCGTAGTGCTTGATAGCAAGGTAGTCGGCGACATCATCCTCAAGCGCCGAGAGCTTGTGCGCGCACTGCGGTTCGTGCAGGCGCATCCACTTCATGGTGTCGGCAAAGCTTCGGAAATTGGAGAGAGGGTGAATCTTTGGGTCAAAAACGACACCGATACTGGTGTAGCCGCTCGAAAGAGGTATCAACCAAACCCAGTATCCCGCACCAGTAAGGTGATTCGTGCTGTACCAGCGCGAGTATATGCCCTCGTGCTCGTCTCTCCATGACGGATGTTCGCACCACTGATCGATATCTATTCGGCCCTTCACGCGAAACCACACGGCATCCGAGTCGTGTTCGCTCGGTTGTTGGAGGGAGAACTTTCGTTTTAGGAATCCGGCTCGGCCTGAGGCATCAATAACCCAGGTGCACGAGAGGGATTGGGTCGCGCCGTCTCGCTCATAGGCAACGGTGTGAGCTCGTTCGCTGCTCCCGAGGGTTAGAGAGGTAACCTTGCTTTCGGTCATGATCGTAATGCCCGCTGCTTCCACCTGCTCTGCCAAGTGATTCTCAAAGACCCCACGATCAAGCTGATAAGTTGGGACGTGAAAGTGAGTATTCGACCCCATCTCTACCCGCTCTTCGATCTTCTGGTTCGAAGGGGTCGAGAAGAAGAGGCGAATTCCCAGCTTCTTCAACTGTGCGGCCTCAAGGTGATTTCGCAGCCCGAGGGTTTCTGAGAAATAGTGAGCAGCTATCTCAACCGTGGACTCTCCAACCTTGTGGGTTGCAACCGGGTATGGGAGCGAGCGGCGCTCAAGCAGGAGTATCTTAGCGGAGGGGGCTTCCTGCTTGAGGTGGAGTGCGAGCGTTAGGCCAGCCAGGCCCGCTCCAATTATCACCACAGTATAGTGTTCGGTCCCCATTCCAAGCCCCTGCGGGGACTCTAGCAGGTCACTGGAACTGGTTCAAATCGAATCTAAGAGAGGGCGTGATGAAGCACCCCCGGCGCGGTATTGTTCGGTGTTAGCCCACTCGGCGATGAGGAGGAGTAGCTGTCCGGCACAAATTGCTGCGTCGGAGGCCCGTGTTGATTACAACTTCTTTCCGATCTCAACCTGGATATCACGTTCGAGATTCGCCACCCATGTGTTGTATCGGCGATTAATGTGCGGTGAGCCGTCTGCGTCACTGTAATCGAGGTTAGAGCTGCTAACATACTTCACGGTTACAGTATCACCGTGGTGGATTACGTTCACACGCGCTCGTATGTTAGCGCTTCGTTGGTATTCTGCGTCAAAACTGGTGGGGGTCTGGCCGGTAATAGACCACCGCCGGGAGAGGAGAGCTTGACGGACTGCCTCGTGGACCTTTGCTTGATTGGAGATAGCAACGTTGAAGGATGGTTCGTTAACAGGTTGTAGGCGATTGCAGCCGACGAGGCCTGGTCCGATCGAGAGCGAGAGTGTGAGTAAAAGCATGCGTTTAATAAACATAGGCCTTCCTGTGTATGTGTTTATACAGAAGCGGTTATAAAAGTTGATGTCTTCTTCTAAACCGCGGTCGCAACGTGTCGCTAGTGTTGTCCATGGGCGGGGCGCTTAAATGTACATCAGGCTACGATCAAATGTACCTCAACGCGCTTGTCCGTCCCGTTGCCTCACTTTGTTACATGTAGCAAAATCCTCACGAGAGATACTTACTGACGTTGCCCGCTACAACAAGGGTATTCTTCAGACGTGTGGGGGAATGTGTGCCTGGCTAGCAATCATAGACCTAACGAACATAGCGCATTTTAGAGTGGATATTTGGGGTGTGGTGCAGTGGCGTATGCCCATGGGGAGGTGGCTCGACTCGGGGAAATTTGCACTTGGCGGCGAGAGGTGGGAGACCCTACCATGAAGAGTATGAGCTGGCTGTGCGTGTAGTGGCAGACCTGTGTACGTTTTGCGTTTGGAGTAGGGTGTTGTTAATAACACGCGTCCCCGCTCAAGGTTGAGGGAGATAAGTACGTTATGAGATGGATACACGCACTAGTAATCGCTAGTTCTCTCATGAGTAGTGCATGTGCAAGAGCTCCGTATCACCCTCGTGGAGATGTGTATCCTAATCCAGAACTCTTTGTTGACGAGCCTCAGATATCACGAGGTGAGCCGAATACGATAGCTGATGGTCTTGGTCACTACCTATTTTCCCTTCCGGAGAAGCTCATTCTCTGGAACTGGAAGATGGGGCGTCACAATATCTCGCCAGAAACCGAGGAGTCGATTCAAGCCTATCTTGCGCGAAACGAACTGCGTGAGGTCAAGGTTCGGCTGAATGAGTATGCACCGATTGGAGAGTGGAAGCGGCTTGTAAGCAATGAAGGTGTAGGGGCTGGGTGGCGCTACACTCTGGGAGTCGTCTCGTGGCTCATGTATACTATACTTCCTGGTCGTATACTGGGCGGGGATGCGTACAATCCATACACCAATTCGATTTACCTGTACTCAGATATCCCAGTAGTTGCGCTCCACGAGGGTGGTCATGCCAAGGATATCGCCGGCCGCAAGTGGAAAGGGAGCCGCGCAGCGCTGTATATCCTCCCGATCGCGCCGCTCTTTATCGAGGCGCGTGCCACAAATGACGCGCTTGGGTATTCGCTCGATGCGGACCCAAAGCTGCTTGAGTCGGGGTACAAGATACTCTATCCGGCATATGGTACCTACGTGGGCTCGGAGGCTCTTGGAGGGGTACCAGTTGTTGGACCTCTTGCTGGAGCGATCGGTGCGATTCCAGGCCACATCGTGGGACGTATTAAGGCGAGTCGAGTAAGGGCGCGTTACCCGGAGTCCTTCCCGGATGAGAAGGATGAGGTTGATAGCGATCATAAGGAGGGCGCGCAGGTGGCGGAGCCAATCGAATCGCGATTGCCGGCTCAGTAATGACTTTATCGCTTGAATTTAGTAGCGGTTTTTGTCAGACATCTAGCCCCTTAAGAGTCGATTTGTCTCTCTATTGAGGGGTGTATGCTCCTTAAACAACCGTGTGGATTGAGCAGTGCAAACGCACTAATACGTATCGCAGCGCTAACGGCGAGTGCTCCTTGCGCCGAGGTTATCTTCTCTGTGCTACTCGATATCGCGTTGAGCCGCTCTCTGGATACATGTCCCAAACGGCACCCACAATGGCCGGGCGCTTGGATGATAACTATCCGTAAATATGAGTGCCTCTGTTCACGTCATAGGTTGTACTGTGGTCCTCAGAGTTCTCGGTAGTCTCTGGTAGTCAGTACTAAATGATTGAACCACCGGAAGGCTGGAGGGGAGGGCTCCACTATCCTTTCGATGGTTCAATTGAAACGTGTTGCTACGCACCCGTAGCGGGGTTTCGTGCTATCCCGAGGAGCGCTTACGCTGCTACCTCTTGATCGTTGGTGTCATCATTTGCCTCCTCGATCACCGCCTTGTTGCCGGTGAAATCCTCGTAGTAACGCTGTAGCTTCTTGCGCAGCATGATCCGTGAGCGGTGCAGGCGGGACTTCACTGCAGGAATAGAGAGGTCAAGGATTTGGCCAGTCTCTTGGTTTGAAAGTCCGTCGACATCTCGGAGTACAAAGACAGCGCGGTATTGATCAGGAAGCTTATCGATTGCTCGTTGTAGAACCTCTTGTAATTCACGGCTTACAGCGATGTTGTATGAATGCTTGGATGCAGCGGTATCGCGCTCCATGCAGTATTGTTTAACGGCGGGTGCGAGATCTTCGATTGAAACGGTTTGATTCTGCTTCTTCTTGCGAAGCTTCATGAACGCTGCGTTTACGACGATTCGGTATAGCCAGCTTGAGAAAGCAGATTGACCTCGGAATCCGTCGATCTTGCGATAGACTGTCGTGAACACATCCTGCATTACCTCTTCTGCATCCTCTTGATTGCGTGTGAAGCGTAATGCAAGGTTCATCACCTTTGCTTCGTAGCGCACAATGATCTCCTCAAACGCGCCAACGTTGCCCTCTTTGAATTGGTCAACCAAACCTACATCTGAAATTCTCTCGTCCTTCATGACATCCTCCCAAGTTTTTCAAAAAGCGTGATTGAAGCTGTTTCAATCAACGGGGAGCGTTGTCTCACATGTCGGCGAGGCAGTTGTCACAACCTACTGAAAACGCTGTAAAAAGTTTGTATCAACTTAGGGTTCACTTTGTGACAAACAAACTAAGGTGTTGAAATAGTTTGGTGTTTCGGGGCGGTGTAGCCGGAAATTTTCCGCATCTTTTTTTAAAAAAAGAGGGTTCAGCGATTAAAAAATCGCACTTTGATGTTCAGATCGTGAACGAGAGTGCGCGTTTTTTACTCGTGAGAAGGTGAAATTGAACTCGCTATGAGCAGCGATGAGTAGCGTCACACCGCAACAAGGGTCTTGGGGCGTTCGTCCCGGATGTTTTTTACGGTGTTGTCGGGATTGAGGAACAGGGCAGTGGGGTTGTGAGTAACAGCTTCGTTGTGTGGAAGGAATCCGAATGCAGCCACAATCAGAGTATCACCGAGGTTTACGAGGTGTGCAGCCGCGCCGTTAACATGGAATTCGCGGCTGTGAGCGACGCCCTTCAGGATATACGTCTCGAAGCGGGTCCCGGTGGTCACGTTCCAAACGTTAACGGCTTCATGGGGTAGGAGGCCAGTGAGGGTAAGGAGGTCCTCTGGAATGGTGATGCTTCCCTCATACTGAACGTTAGCCTCCGTGACGGTAGCTCCGTGTATCTTCGCAATTAGCACCTTTCTAATTAAACCATCCATAGGCGGGTAGTCTATGGTGTTGAAATGACAGAGGTCAAGGTTTCCAGGGGGATGTTTGGGTAGTTTCAAACAGGCCGAGGCACTCAGAAAACCTCTTAAGTTATTTAATCAAGGTGCCGTCCACACTAGTTGGATAGAAGGTTTTTAAAAGGGGAAGCGTATGCATCCACGCAAAGATCGCCAGCAGGGACGAGTTCTCGTTGTGGACGACATGCCGTCAACAAGGGGTTTGCTCAAGGATATGCTTGAAGGTCTAGGCTTCGGTCATGTTGCCGAGGCCCGCAATGGAGAGGAGGCGCTCACGTCTTTGCGCGAAGATACTCCCGACTTGATTATCAGCGATCAGGTGATGGATGGGATGACAGGGACCGAGCTTGTGGAAGTGCTGCGAGGGCATCCTGAGTTCTCAGACATACCGTTTATTATGGTAAGCGCTGTGCGAGACGCCCCGTCGATTGATTCAGCTCTCGACTTAGGGGTAGATGATTACCTCGCCAAACCGATCAGTATGGGGCTTCTCGATCGCAAGATAGACGACGTCTTCCGGCGCCGACTCACCATGCTCTAGTCTCCTCGATCTAGTACACCCCGACTTTTTTGAGTTCGGCGCGCAACTACGGTTGATGATCTCTCGAATAGAGAGAGAGTATGCGCCGACGAAGAATGCTTAGAAGTAGAAAGATGTACGACCTGTGCTTTCGCGCCCTGCAGGGGGTGCGCCTGCCTGCCCGGGCTCTGACAAAGCTCCTCATAGAGAGCATCATAGGGAGACTTCTACAGTCCGAAGCAGTTGTAGCGCCTCAAAGCGGCCCTACTGCTATCGTGAAATTTCAATGAGCCAGACCTTGACGACTACCTCTGCACCCGTCTCCGAGTCCCTTAGCCGTCTCCGTGTTGCTCACATGACGAGTAAAGAAACCCGCCGCATCGTAGACGAGTTTGACGATCGCTGCGAATCGTTCCCCCTGTTCTGCGAAGGGGAGTCCAAGATTGTGCGGGAGATCACGCAGGAATTAGTGATTGTAAGGCTGAAACCGACCCTGTTCTCTTATAAAGCGAACCGGGCTGGGGTTGTGGCCGGTACGGATTCCCTACGACTTCAGATAAGCAGAATCCTTTGGAACTGCCTGGCCGAAGCCGGTGTATACATCCCCATCAAAGGTGTCGATTCCAGCTGTCGAGAAAATACAAGACTTCGAATGCGTTCATCCGCTAATGCCTTCTTTAGCTCATTGATTTCGTCTCGTTCGCTCTTCATCATTACCCTCACTATCTTTGTCTCGTATCTCCTTGACCCGTATTTCCTGAGCCAACTCGGAATGGTACCCCCATAAGGGATACCATAAGTTCGGGCAGCTTCTCGACTATTGAGCTCTCCACGCTCAATCTCCTCCACTACTTTCCGCTTAAAGGCTCCACTATATTGGGTTCTTTGCTCCCTATGCTTCATCTTCATCGCTTACACCCTCCTTAAAAAGGAATCCGTTGTGGTGTAAAGCTATTTCAGGGATGTACCCCTACACAAATACCCTTTCCCTCCCGGTCTCTTTTGGTTGAGACTGCCAGGTGTAGGCTGCCTTTGAATCAGCAGAGAGGGGTATGAAGCTATCATCACGCCAGGTCTTATCTCGCGAGGTGTCCGACTGGTACCACCGGGGGATAATTACGACGGAGCTGCACGATACGTTGCAAACGCGCTACGACAAGCGCGGATCGATGCTTGCGTCACTACTTAAGTGGCTGGGGATCTTCGCAGCAACGATGCTCGGGTTTAGCATTCTTGGTGCGATTGGAGCGGCAACAAGCTCACCGCTTATCGGCGCAATTGAGGTTGCAATGGTTGGGGTGGTATTGGGCTACAATGGCCGAAGGCTCGCTCTTGATCCGTACAATCGGCACCCGGTGGTAGCCTCAAACCTGCTCACCACCGCCCTGTGTTGCTTTTATGGCACCCTCATCCTGTTTTCGTTCGCCTTCGCTCCTGAAGGAGTGACCGCTGACGATTCCAATTCGGTTTTTATCACAGCTCTGTTCCTTACGGCTGCGGCGGCCATTGCAGTTGCCTATCGGTACAGGTTGGCATGGCCGTTACTCCTCGGCCTCTTGCTCCTGTTTCATGCCGTGGGCTCCTGGCACAAATACATCGGTCACGGCACGTACACCTTTGCTATCCAAGATCCGCGCGCAATGGCGGTAATCGCCACCCTTGTCGCCCTGCTCGGATTTGTGCATGAGCACGACCTTGAGCGTACCACGTTTAAGCACCACGTCGGATTCGGGCATCACTACATCGTGCTTGGCTTGTTGTACCTCAATATGTCGCTCTGGATCCTCTCTTTGTATCCAGGAACGGTCGGGTGGGTTGCGATCTTTGGCATCGCATCGGTCGCGCAGATCGTGCTCGGCGCACGCCTGAAAGACGGCCGTGCCACTGGGTTCGGAGTCGTATTTCTTTCAATCAACATGTACACCCGGTTCTTTGAGACCTTTTGGGATAAGCTCTCGGCTGGTTTGATCTTCCTGGCATCAGGCGTAGCCGCATTTGCATTTGGCTACCTGTTTGAGAAGCAGCTTCGAACATCGAGCAAGGAGGCGTGAGTACGATGAATCAGCTAAAGAAGAATAAGTTGATCCGAACTCAATGTGATCTCCTTCTGCGTCAGGGGGTGCTTAACGACCAACAGTATGACGCGATCATCGATATCTACCCTGTGACCTCGTGGGACTGGCGCTCATTAGGACGATGGTTTCTATTTTTCGGCGCAATCAGTGCTGTGGCCGGCGCTTCTATCCTCTTGTATCAGCACTTTGAGTTTACGCTCGCCCGACTGGCGTTGCTTCTCGCCGTTGTGCTTTTCGCGCTGGCAGGAGGCTCCGCTGTGGCCCGTCGCAGGGGAATGAACTTGACGGCACATGCTCTTGAGTTAGTAGCTGCCTTCGATCTCATCGGCCTGACGTTTACGGTGGGCATGCTCTATTCTGATGGCTCCGGCAACTGGCCGATGCTGCTCTTGATAGACCTCTGCGTCATTCTGCCGCTCTCGTATCTGCTCCATAATGTGTGGCTGCTGGTGCTTAGTGCTGTTTTATTCTTCACGTGGTTCGGCGGTGTGACGGGCTACGTGTCGGGGTGGGGAATGTACTACTTCGGTATGAATTACCCGCTACGTTTCTTGGCAGTATCGGTAGCAATTATCGCGAGTGCCCTGCTTCACCTACGCAGTGAAGAGGGAATGCTATCCCGCTACCGGGGCTTCTTTAAAGTATGGCTCTCGACAGGTCTCTTTTTCGGCGAGATGTCGCTGTGGTTGCTTTCACTCTTCGGAAACTTTGGCGAGATCAATAGACCACGCTACGACTCTACCGTTTCGGAAATCTTTCTCTTTAACTCGATGTGGACGATCGCAAACGTGTTGCTGGTCTACGTTGGATCACGTGATGCGCTGCGCATGATGGTGGGCTACGGAGCGACGTTTCTAATCGTTCAGGGCTACACCGTGTATTTCAGGTATGTAGCGATTGAGCTCCCGTGGATAATCTCGTTTGGATTCGCTGGCTTCGTAGCGTTGATGCTTGCGCGCGAGCTTGAAAAGCTACTCTCCGGTCGAAGAAAGACGAAGCAGTCGACAGCTCAGCGTAACGACCAATGTGCGCCGGAGCGTTAGCGCTGATATGGATTCGGATGGATAGTAAGATCAATTCACTTTTTGCAAGTAGTTGAATCGTGGTAGTCGGCTGCATCCTGAGGTCCAAATAACCCTCAGCGAGGTGTTAGGTAAGGGTCGAAATGCGTGGTCTGCCGGGTCGGGCTGGGGTTTCAACGGTCGCGGTCAAGCCAAAGCTGCGCCGCTAAGTTGCGAAAAATAGCATTACAGATACACCTCTCCCGCCCCGTCACGAAGAAATCGGATTTTAGAGTTCATCGGGACCCGACTCGAAGGAGTCGTAGGAGGGGAGTTCATCGATAGCCTCTACGGTGTCGATGAAATTTGGGATGAGAGGTGGAGCCTGAAAATCCGGGATCCCTTGAGCCTTCATGATATCCTTGATTGAGTGCTCGTCTTGAATGAAGGCGATGATGCGCATCTGTGCTTTGCACTTGGGGCACTCTAAGGGGTCTATCTCGTAGATTCTCTTTATGCACGCGGCCCAACTACTCCTACGGAACTCTCTATGATAGTGACTCTAAGTTTCTTCAGGTGGAGGAGGGGAGAGCTTGGCGCGTTCACCCCGTCTCCTGCAGGAGTAGCGTCCGTAGTATCGTGTGATGCTCTCATAGGTCTTCGGTACATGACACGAGAGCGCCGCCAAAAACCCCAGAGCGTCAAATTCGTGGGCAGAGCCGTCTGTAGTGGTATAGGTAACGATGTCGTCCTGTATTTAGAGTTTTTCCAAGGATAGGGGAGCGCGCTCGATGTAGCGTGCGACGAACTGCTCGCTCTCTTTATCGTGGAAGGGGTCACCCATCCAGACGCCAAAGCCGGTGTGCTCTTGAGAGAGAATCTGGGCTACGTCATCGTCAGTGATAAGCTCTTGTTTGTGAAGCTGCGCGAGGACCCGTTCAGCGAAGGCATCCTCGATTGCTTTGAGTTCTAACTCCCCAAACCTGGTGAAGACGCCGTCCTTCCAGTATCCGTCAGCGAGGAGTCCGTGCAAGTGTGGATGATAGTTTAGCGCCTCGCCGGCAGTTTGCACGGTGAAGATAGCGGCGAGTTCGTGGTCGTCAATTCCGAGCACCTCAGAGAGTGCTCCCCAAGCGGCACGAAAGAGGATGGTGTTGAGCTTGCGGTCGTACCGAAAGAACACCCGTAGGCGTTTTGGGATGGTGAAGACGGTATGGCGATGAGGGATCTCTTCGATAACTTCGCTGTAAATGTGCTCGGCGAATTTTACCGCTCTCTTCGCCCCGCAGGAGGGGCACACCCCTCGGCGTTTGCAGGAGAAGGCGAAGAGGAGCGAGTGCTTGCAGCCATCACAGTATACCCTTGCGGCACCATGAGCGAGGATACCGCAGTTTAGGTACTCGTCGAAGGTCTTCAATACCTCATCCCGCAAGCACCCGTACTGGTGCTGGAACCGAGCCTCCCACTGGAAGTGTAGGTCATCCCGAGAGTGGTAGACGATTTGGTAAAGGGGAGAGGCTTCCGGAGTCCGTCTCCGGTAGTGGTGCAGCTTCTCCTTCGCCTTCTCCCACGTGTAGCGCCTGAGCATACAGGCTGGTTCGGGGAGGGGAGGCTGTGCGTTGTGTCGGATTTGGGCAGGAGTGCCGAGAGGAGTTCAGGTGAGGCTTCAGGTAGAGTCGTGAGCCTGCGGTCACGAGGACTGTATGGCTCCCTCGAACCCCAATCGCTCAGCAAGCTCCCGCGGCGTGAGCCCCTTAATCAAAACCGAGGCTACTGTTTGATACTTTGAGGGAATGAACTCCACGTTCTCGTTGGGCACTCGCAACCACTCCGCCATCGCGTGCGCGACCTCGCGTCCCTTGTCTGCGGAAGCTGTAGGAGACATCGTTACCACTATATTGATGGAATCGTAGAACCGTCCCCCAGAGTAGCGGTCACGGCTGGCGGACACCGTTGTCCGGTCACCGGAACCCTCAAGGGTGCGCACCTCCAGAAGAAGCCCCTCCCGATGGCGACGGACCATCACCGCAATGCCGGAATCGCTCCCGCCGTATCCATCGTCCCAATCCCACAGCAGTATCCGCTCGGCTCGACTAAGAGCGCTCGCTACCGTGGGGGTGCATGAGCACTCTCTCTCGCCAGGCGCGCGGGAGAGCGCGATCGCCTGATCGAACGAGCGCGCGAGAGGATCCAAAAAAGCGCGGGGAGGAGCTGCAGCGACTTTGCGGGAGTCGAGTAGGGCATCCGCCGAGCGAAGGTCGTTTAAAAAACGCGAATACACGCCGTGCCGCTCATCCGACTCGCCCAAGAGCTCGAGCTCTACCCGCGATACTCCCTTCGCCACTAAGTGCTCTATCGCGGCGCTTAGTTCGTGCGCCGAAGCCGCGTTGAACGGTTCATATTCTGGTGCTGGAAGAACGGTTCGCGCCACAGTAGAAAGCGCCCGAAAGTCAGGGTTCGAT